>JACIYB010000071.1 GCA_014360155.1 Syntrophomonadaceae bacterium | reverse complement strand
GATCACCGCGCTCTGCAGCTCCCCCGCTGCGCGCAAAGTTTATGTTACCATCGCTTTTGACAAATGTCAACATAATATTTTGATAATGTGTTTATTCTGTGACAATGTCAGCTTGAAATCATTCAGAGAAAATATCACCGCAGTTAAAGTAAAATGAGAAGATGATACTATCGATGGCCCAGAACAAACGAAATGCGCTATATCCTGCTGATTTTCTGCTGCCGATGCGCAACCGTCCACCACCTGATTTCCGCATGGACAGCATCAGTGCCTTTACTAGAGAGTAAAGCGTCTGTTAAAATGTGGGTCAAATATATTTTGCGGCCATTAGCCCCGGCTACCTTAAGACCGGCATGAGGTTGGCAATATATAAAACGGCGGGAGCTTCCCTACTTAATCTTGACAGTAACCTAAACCTTAATTGGTTTGACTTTTTAAAATAATTATATATAATATTTATTGGTTGACATAAATAAATTGTAATAACGCGGGATGGAGCAGCTGGTAGCTCGTCGGGCTCATAACCCGAAGGTTGCAGGTTCGAATCCTGCTCCCGCAACCAGAATATTTGACCCGGCCTGAAAACCGGGTTTATATATTTTTGTTATATCTAATACGAAAAAAGCTTTAATCCTCCCTTCAAACCCCAGCCTTCATCCCTCCTTCCCCGCAGTCATCCCCTCCCGAGGATGAAGGCTTAAGGTCAGCGCAGGGGAATAAAGGCGTTAGAACACGCTTAAAGACAGCGGTTATGTCCTCGGGGCATGGAGGATTAATATATTTGAGTTATTGAGATTACATGCCCTTTAGTTGTGCAAGTCCTTGCAACCTGACCAGCGGGTAATTCCACAACATACCGGGAAGACTTGACATAAGGGCTTATCCTATTAGGCCGCATCTTCTCAATAACGTACACTATTTCATCGATGGCAGACAAAAAAAGAACATCGATTTCCGTCTTCATACCGATAGTATGGACCATGGAACAGGGAAATAATATCAAACCATCCTCTGTCGAAAACCCTCTCTTCCCCAACAGGCCCTTCAACCTGCCGAAGAAGCTGTCGGCTGCTCTCACGTTCCCAGCCAGCAAGCTCCTGTTAGACTTGTTAACCACCATGAACCTACGCATACCTGTTCCCTGCTAAAATGTATTCACTATCTGGATAACAGCTGGTCCCAGAAGAATTATGAGGATGGTGGGGAAGATAAACAGTACCAGCGGGATAAGAATTTTTACTGGTGCCTGCTGGGCCTTTTCTTCAGCTCTCATCCTCCTGTTGGCTCTGACTTGGGCGGACTGCAGTTTTAACACGTTCGATATGCTGACTCCTAATTGATCAGCCTGAATAATTGAACCTATGAGGACAGTTATATCCTCCACCTCCACTCGGTTCGCCATATCACGCAAAGCCTCACTGCGCGGCCTGCCCATGTTTATCTCCTTCAGGACTTTGCCAAACTCGTCTGACAAAGGGCCGGGATATTTTTCTGTTATTTTTTGCAAGGCCGCATCAAAACCCAATCCTGCTTCGACACTTACACACAATAGATCAAGAACATCCGGCAGGCTTTTCGAAAATATCTCTTTGCGCTGTCTTTCTTTTGTTTTGAGATAAAAATCAGGGATAATAAAACCTGCAATCATAAAAATTACTAAGTAAAAAAAATTATGGGTTAATAACCCCAGCAACACGCTCAAGAAAAAAAATAAATATTTTAAGGCCAGAAAACCTACCGCAGTAAGTCCCAGGGGATTACCTGCTGCAAGCAGTTTCTTCTCATGAGCTTCTTTTTTATTTTGAGGAATCACTCTGCTCGATATACGGGAAAGAAAACCACCGATCAGCTTCGAGATTCGCTCTTTAAAAGACCTATTTAATTCTGGCGGCAGATAGACATCTTTCTGTTCCCGGACATGAACTGCAAGTCTTTCTGCTACAATAAGTTTCTTGTAGTTTAAAGAATAAATAACCCCCATTATAAAAACCGAAACACCCCCGGCTACAAGACAAGAAATTGCTATTTCCATTATTTCCCTCCTCGTTCTGCATTAGTCCTGAATAATAACAATTTAATAATCGATGTCTATCAATTTCCTAATCGTAATAATCCCCAAGACTTCCAGGATGCCGCCTGTGGCCAGCATAACTATGCCAACAGTTTCGCGCAACATCACGTTGAAATAACACGGATTGAACACGAGCATAGCTGAAACCAGCACCAGAGGAAGGAGGCCGATGATCAAACCCGACAGTCTGCCTTGGGCAGTAAGCACCCTGACCTCCCGCTTAATGCGAACCCTTTCTCGTATAGTTGCGGAAATGTTGTCCAGGACTTCAGCCAGGTTGCCCCCCACCTTTCTCTGTATAATAATTCCGCTTACAACCATCTCGAGATCTTCACTCCCGACCCTTTTGCTGAGATTCACCAGGGCTTCTTCATAGCTAAAGCCCAGATTCATCTCCCGCAGCGTCCAGGCAAATTCCGCTGCAATAGGTGGAGGCATTTCTTTCCTCACTGTGTCCATAGTCTGATGAAATCCAAAACCTGCCCGCAAAGCATTGGCCATAATAACAAGCGCATCTCCCAGTTGCTGGTTGAAAGTTTGCAGCCGTACATTCTGTTTATGCTTGAGATAGACCTGCGGTATGATAACCCCAAGTATTACCGAAATCACCGCTGCCCAAATATTATAGGTTAAAAAATAAATTATTACAGGAAATAACATAATAAATACAAAACACAGGACAACATACTCTTCTCCTCTTAACGGAATTCCAGCTCTGATTAACTGAGCTTGAAGATTCTGAGCATAAGATTTGGTCGCAAGCAATCTTGATATTTTTCGTATAAGATATTTAAACAATCTTTGAAAATCAGTCCTGTCTAAATTGGCCCTGGTATCAGGCTCTTTCAAGAGCGTCAGCCTTTTCTGATAAATATCATGTCTGTTAAACAATCTTAATACAGCAATAACAATAGAAAAAACCATGCTAAAAACTGCTAAACAAATCGTAACTTCCACTTTCCTTCCCTCTCCTCAAATATACAATAACGCCTCAGTATCAAATCCTGTTTATTCGGCGGATAAATTACGGGGCAAAAAAGCTGTCAGGCAAAACCATTCCTGCAGCGGCCAGCTTTTCCAGGCATTTCGGCTTTAAACCGGTTGCGCGGTGCCTGCCTTTAACCGCCCCCCGTTCGTCAATACCGTTCCTCTCAAAAACGAAAATATCCTGCAGGGTTATAACATCTCCTTCCATTCCCAGAACCTCCGTAATATGTGTGATTTTCCTGGAACCGTCCTGGAGGCGGTTCTGGTGAACTATAATATCTATGGCAGAAGATATCTGATCTCTTATCGCCTTAACAGGCAGGTCCATCCCCGCCATCAAAACCATCGTTTCCAATCTGGACAGCATATCTCGCGGGGAATTCGAGTGGCCGGTTGTCAAGCACCCATCATGCCCGGTATTCATCGCCTGCAGCATGTCCAGGGCCTCTCCTCCCCTCACTTCACCGACAACTATACGGTCAGGCCTCATCCGCAAAGAATTCCTTACTAATTCACGGATAGTTACTTCACCTTTATTGTTAATATTTGCAGGCCGAGTCTCCAGGGAAATAACGTGTTCCTGGTGCAATTTCAGCTCTGCAGAATCTTCTATCGTAATGATTCTCTCATGCTGCGGAATAAAGGAAGAAATTATGTTTAAAGTGCTGGTTTTGCCTGCACCTGTTCCCCCAGAGACTATTATATTCAGCCTCCCCTTTACACATGCTTCCAAGAACTTAGCCATCTGAGGAGTAAGGGTCTTATTCCTAACCAGGTCTTCTATTTTGAGCAACTGAGACGAAAACTTGCGGATAGTAAGAACACAACCATTAAGTGCCAGAGGAGGAATAATAGCATTTATCCTGGACCCGTCAGGGAGGCGGGCATCTACCATAGGAACGCTTTCATCTATCCTTCTGCCTAAAGGGGAAATCATCCTTTCTATAACATTATATAAATGATCATTATCTCTAAAAACTATGTCAGTACGTTCCAGCTTCCCTTTTTTCTCTACATATACCTGTTGGGGCCCGTTGACCATAATCTCTGAAATATCCTCATCTTTTAACAGGGAAGTTATAGGTCCAAAACCAAAAACTTCGTCAAGCACAAGCTGCAGGACTTCCTCACGGTCACTGCGGGTGAGGTGTTCAGCATCTTTCTCTATAAGCGACTCACTTATTTCTCTTACTTCCTTTTCAATTTCTATTTTGTTCCTTTCTTTTTGGTCATCAAAATAATCGAACCCCATCTGCTTTATGATTTCCCGGTGTACTTTATATACCAGCTCCTGGAAACGCCCTACGCCCGTCTTCCTTTTATCCGAAGATGATGCCAAATTGTCATCAGTATGGTTTTGCCCCTGCAGCCTGCTCAAGAGAGACATGTTTACCCACCCTTTTCTCCTAAACTTCCAACAATTTTAAAATGTTCATAATACCTTTGGAAACAGCAGCTTTAGGATTCATTTTTACAAAAGGAATACCCTGGTTAACAGAGGTTATCACCACTTTGCCGTCATTAGGTATTTCGGCCTGAACCTTCATGTCAAGTACTTTTTCCACATCCCTGGCTTCTATTCCCGACACTCCCGAAGAATGATTAAGCACCAGCCGGGTTTTAGAAAGAAGTTGGAGAGAATGCAATATATTGATCCCTTTTTTTACGTTTTTAATGGTAGAGAGATCGAGAGATATAAGCAGCAATATGAGATCTGACATTTCCAAGGCCGATAAAGTAATATCATTCATAAAAGAAGGAGTATCAACGAAAGTATATGTATATATATCGCGACATAATTTTAATATTTCCTCCACACCATGAGGAGTGACCAGTTCGGCCAGTTCAGGTTTATTAGGAGCCGCGAGAATGTTAACCCCGTTTCTTTCATACAGATAATCCTCTAACAATTCCCTGTTAAAACTATCACCTTCCTGCATAAGTTCTGATATGGTTTTGCGGGGGTTGAGATCCATCAGGATGCCTATATCCCCAAACTGTATATCAAGATCTATCAACCCTATTTGTTTTTCGTATCTTTGAGCCATAGCTGCAGCCAGGTTCGCACACACGACGCTCTTCCCCACTCCCCCTTTAGGGCTGAAGACGGTTACTAACCTATTTGGCTTTCCGCTTGTATAGCTTCTACTGTCTTCTGGCTGTGGTTTCCAGCCCGCAACTCTCTTTCTATTTAATTCTGCTACCTGTTTAACAGTTGAATTAAGTTCCTCTGGAGACAAAGGCTTAACAAGATACTCTTTGGCCCCCGCCATCATCGCTCTTTTGAAGTTTTGGGGTTCGTCATTTACTGAAATCATAATGACAGAAACGTTTGGGTAATGCAGGCTGATATTCTGGGCAGCTTCAAAACCATCCAATTCTGGCATCCTAACGTCCATGATAACGATATCCGGCTCCATGATCTCAACCTTTTCCAGCACTTCTCTGCCATTTGCGGCTTCAGCAACTATATCTATGTCGTCATCCAGCTCCAGTAATTTTCTTATACTGGAACGCGTATTTTTGTTATCGTCAGCTAAAATCACTTTTATCTTCCTCATATGCAACCCCCCGGCAGTAACAAATAATCGTGCTGCTGCTACATCCTATTGTGATTCCTTTAAAAAATCTTCAAGCTGGTACGGTTCCAGATCAGCCTTCGAATCATCTATCGGAGACCGCAGCAGAAGCCTGAGTCTGCCGCGTTCCGAAGCTAAAACTAAAGGTTGAGCTTCCTCTGTAGAGACAGCGAGTGTAAGCGTCTTATCTCCTGAAGAACTTTCTCTACCATTAGCATCAGGGTTTATACCCACAGCAAGTACTTCAATATCTTGCAAAACAAGGATGCTAAAACTGGCCGGCTTCTCATTTCCCTGGTAATCTTGTACAGGTATATCTACAGTACCAACAATATCCACTCTGTCCCCAGGCTCGATGAAACCCGAGACCCCGCTTATACTGTCAATAGGGATGGACACTGCCCTCTTATTTTCAGGAACAGAATATGCTAAGCGCCGGGTTTTATCTGACGGTGAAAGCAGTTTCTGCTTCAATATTTCTTCTCCGGCGGCAATATCGGAAACAGCAATTTTACCCACCACCGACTCTTTATCCTGCAAAGAATCAGGATGAACATACTTGGCAGGAAGTTGCAATACCTCAACTTGGTTATCAGTAATTAAAGTATCCCGTTCTATGGGGGTTGTAGCTCTAACCACTTTAATAAGGTCATCGGGAAGATAGCGGGTCTTAATGTCCTGCAGGTATCGATAAAATAACAGTGACGCCATCAAACCGCACAAAACAGCTATTACCCAATATTTTTTGCTTCCCCTCAGCACTCCAACTTCTCCTCCTTTATTCGCAAAGCTGTACTGCATACAAACCAAAATCAGTGCCTTTATCGTCAGCTGTACCAGAGGTAATATATTTTATAAAAGTTCCCTTGACTTTGTTTTCATTTCCACTGCCCACATATTCACCAATTAAGAAAGCGGCAAATCCTGTTACCTCAAACCTTTGCTGGGACCCGACCCCTTCATGTACAACTCCCAAAGGGACAATACATATACGTGGACACCCTTCTACATATGAATTGCCACTGCATTCAGGAACATGATCGCACCGGCCAACCCTGTATGCAACCCCGTCACTGGTAGGCCCCGACATATTACCCGGTTCCACATCGATCACATCTCCTATTTCAATTGTCCCCGAGTAACCGTATTTAACATTGTCCCGGTAAACATTGCCCCCGTTCCCCCCCAGTCTCAGGGCTCCAAACCAGCCGCAGGATCCCTCTCCTCCTCCCTGCTTTAATATAACTTCTTCTCCCAACGTATAGTCAGCCTCCAAAACCCCAAAAGGAACTACCCCTTTGGCTGCAACAAGCGGTGCTATGCGGGCTTTGGAATAAACATCAAGAACAGCGTTTTCAATCCCCAATATCCTGGCAAAAAAAAGGTCGACTCTTCTGCTGGCCGTTCCTGTAATTGAAGTATTTCCATCATCCAGCGAAAAGGAAACTTCATCATCTGATAGGCCGTTCATCTCAGCATAACTCACCGCAACATTCAACGCGTTTTCCGGATTCCCAGCTAATTCCTGCGCTCCAGCCAGTACAGCACTATCCACGGCATTTACCATTCTCGCACGGGTGAGATACATAAACCCTGCATCTGTCACCAGCGCAGCAAAACCTGTCAATGCTACCATAGCAGCTGCCAGCAGTACAGAAACAGCACCTTCTTCATCTAGCAAAAATTTGCGTATTACAGCCATCCTCTGCCTCCTACCGCAAAATCATTCCACTCTCATCAAGCACTGCGAAGACAATTGTACCGGGTTTGGCAAAATATTACTCAAGAAAGGCGTTAATAAATCGACGGCATAATCAATTTTCACTGTTAAAGCTTCTCCCTTTTCCCGTTCTGCAAATGGCGGAGTTATAATTATATTGATTTTTTCACCATCAAGCCAGGCATGTCTGGAAGACACCAGTGTTTCAATTTCAGCATCATCATGTCCTACAACGCCATACCGCGCACCTTCTCTGGCTAAATCGCTTATAATCATGTATGCCCCTAATATTCTCCCAAATTCAAATATTCCCATAAACAACAGCAGCAGCACAGGCAAAGTGACCGCCATCTCCACCAAAGCCTGTCCATCCATAGATTTGAAGAAACCGGCAAATTTCCTCATTATGACCACCATCCGCCATAAAGATAGCTGGTCAAAACCCCCAACCCTATCGCAGCTGCATAAGGATAAAGAATACCTGAATCTTCATTAAAACTATCAGAAGGCCCAGTTATGCCCAAGCGGGCAAAAAACGCTCTCCAAAAAAGTCTCCTGAGAGTTTTTCCCAGCTGTTTCCTGAATAACATTATTACGGCAGCTATAATTCCTCCCCACAAAGCCATCCACAAAAACGTATTAAAAACGAAAACACTGCCCTTAAAAGCGCCAACCGCACCTAGGAGTTTAACATCTCCGGCTCCAATACCCCTCATGATAAACGGTATCAGCAAAAGCAAAATCCCGGTTACCAGTCCCTTAAGAGAAAAAAGCAACCCGACAATCCCTTCTGTATGCAGATGGCAAAACGCAGCAGCTGCCAAACCGGTCAAAACCAATAAATTGGGAATCCTTCTCTCTTTAAAATCGTATATAATAGCAACACCAAGCAGTCCAAACAGACAAGCATTAATAAGCATGATTCTTACTTCCCCTCAGTACGAAAACATCTTCCCGGGGATGAAGACTTTAAGGTTAGCGCAGGGGGATAAAGGCGTTAGAATGCGCTTAAAGGTTTGATTTCACTGCTGAAAGTTATAATCTGCTGGTTTAAATGTATAAATATTCGTCGCCAGACTTCCGCATGGGCAACACCATCCGCTTGTCTCGCGACGAAAGGGGTACCGGGCTAATTCGCATCCATGCTCAATATCCCTCTCGCCCCCTCCTTGGGGCTCGCCCCCTTTCGTCGCTTCGCCTTCGCGGGGTGTTGCTTCCATGCTCCGTCAACAGGCTCCTACATATTTATACATTTAAACAGCCTAACTTAAGGTTTTTGCAGTGCAATCAATATTAAACACTATAACAGCCTTTTATGAAAAAAGATCAGGGTCCTAAATCCCCTGATCCTTTTTACACGCAGCAACTTTATTTAATATACTTCATCGGGTCGACCGGGCTTCCGTTTTCTCGCACCTCAAAATGAAGATGAGGCCCGGTGCTCCACCCAGTAGTACCTACTCTCCCTATAGGCTGTCCCTTAGTTACACTAGCTCCGTTTCCCACAATAAAACTTGACAGGTGGGCATATAAAGTAGACATCCCGTTACCATGGTCAACCACCAAAACTTGGCCGTATCCCCCCATCCAACCGGCATGTATAATCTTCCCGCCGTCAGCTGCAACTATGGTGGCGCCCATAGGAGCTCCTATGTCAACACCAGTATGCATTTTCCTTATTCCCAATATGGGGTGGTACCTCATGCCATAGGGAGAAGTTATCGCCTTATACCCGGGAGTTGGCCAGGTATAAACACCTGTCCCTAACTGCACATCCCCGCCAGACTGCATTTTTTTAATCATTTCTTCCAGCTGTTTGGATGTCCTCTCCAACTCCTCCAGGACTTTCAAATAAGCGTTTTTTTCCTGCTGTACCTGATTCAGGATCTCCTTTTTCTGTTCTCGCTGAGCTGCCAATTCTTCTCTCTTGCTTTCCTGCTCTTCTTTAATGCTTTCCAGTTCTTTTTTCTTTACCTCCAGATCGCTCTTTCTTACTTTCAGTTCTCTTTTCTTTTTATCTATCGATTCGATAAGATCGACATCCTGTTTTACTATGCTGTTCAACATCTCATAGCGTACGAGAAATTCTTTAATATCAGCAGCCGAAAGCAAAACCTCCAAGTAAGAAACCTGGCCTTCTTCGTATATTAACACCAGCCTGTCACTCAATATTTCCGTTTGCTCCCTCAATTCCTCTTCCATTCTAGCGATTTCTTCTTCTGTACGCTCTATATTTTCTTCCAGATAGGCGATACGATCGTTAAGAGAATCCAAGTCCTTTTCCATCGCATAAATATTCTGCTCTAGGTCCTGTATCTGTCCCATGACAGTGTTTTCTTGTTTCTTGACCTGGTTTATCTTATCCTGCTGCAAGTCTATTTGCCGGCTTACTTCTTCCAGCCTCTGCTGGTGCTCTTCCAGTTCATCAGCGTAAACCGGCACAAAAAGTGCGATTAATAAGACCAGGGAAATAAACAGCGAGAGCAGCCTTCTGCAAACCTTCATTTTCCGGAAAACCTCCCCCGTCCTTTAATTATTGGAATCAGACATCTAAAAAGCGGTTTAGAGATATAAACGTACCCAAAATTCCCAACACCGCACCCGCCGCCAGCAGAGAAGCGTATATCTCCATAAGCACATCAGAACTCGTGACTAGAGGCAGGAAATACATATAAGCCATCCTATTGATAAGGGAACTGTATCCTGCCCCCAGAATCATTACCGCCAGCAAAGCCCCCCCAAATCCGAGCAGGACACCTTCGATAACAAAAGGCCAGCGGACAAACCAGTCAGTAGCTCCAATAAGTTTCATCAAATAAATCTCTTTGCGCCGGGCAAAGATAGCCAAGCGAATTGTAGTAGCTATTAAGAAAACCGCACCCATAACAAGCAAAATCATAAAAATACAGCTTATGATCCTTATCCACTTTGTTACATTGAATAACTTTTCTACTATTCCCTGGCCATAATTTACCTTGTAGATGCCGTATATTTTCTCAACCTCAGCCGCAATATCGGGTACATCATGGGGGTCTTGGGCTTTAATTTCATAAGTAGCAGGCAAAGGATTATCCCCCAGGGTCTCCTCCAAATCGTACTCTTTTCCACCCAGGTTTTCCTGGAGCATTTGCAAAGCCTCTTCTTTAGAGACAAAATCAACTGTTTGTATACCGTCCAGCTCTTTTAACTGCTGCCCGATATCTGCTATCTGGGATTCAGTCAGTTCCTTGTCCAAAAAAGCGACTATTTCGATATCTGATTCCAACCTGTTCAGAAAACTGCTGGCATTTATACCAATTAATATGGCAATACCCAGTATCAAAATACAAATAGCTACGGTAGAAACAGCAGCAAAAGTTAAAAGCTTATTTCTCGCTAGGGAAATAAATGCCTCGCGAATAAAATAGACAGAATTCCTAAAATTCATACAGCAAACTCTCCAGGGAGAATATCTGAGACAATTCTGCCTTTTTCCAGCGTAATCACCCGTTTGCGAGCTGCTCTAACCAGTTCTCGAGCATGGGTAGCCATTATAACCGTAGTTCCCTTACGGTTAATATCAAAGAGCAACTCCATAATCCCCCAGGAAGTATCCATATCCAGGTTCCCGGTAGGCTCATCAGCTATCAATATCAAAGGCTGATTAGCCAGGGCCCTGGCAATACCTGTACGCTGCTGTTCACCGCCGGAAAGCTGCCAGGGGTAGGAATCTTCCTTACCTTCTAAACCCACCATACTAATCAATTGCGATA
>JACIYB010000070.1 GCA_014360155.1 Syntrophomonadaceae bacterium | reverse complement strand
GACGGCGTATTCTCTTACCGGTGAGGAACAGCAGTTTTATTACAATGAATACTGTTTTTTTCTGGAGAAAGATGGCTCGGGACGCTGGTTGATCAGTGATTTGGAGAAGGTTAAACGTGAGGCAGTAAGTTTTAACTCCGAATTAAGTCCTTTCAGCAAGCAGGTATTTTGCAGCGTGTATGAAATAATTTCTCTGGATGAACTGGTCAATATTCTCAACAATTTAGAAAGTATAAGAGAGATAGAAGAGCTTCCTTGCGGAGTCCATATGCGGGTAACTTATTATGAGGATAATTTCAATCATGGTGTGTCGTTTTTTACAGGGATCATTGCCGACCTGGTAATTAATGGGGATGAGTTTGTGGTTATCGCGAGGGAGCACGCGGTTCTGAGGGAATTCCACGAGCTGTTGACAAATACAGGCGATTTGCCGGTGATTTCTCGGGGAGAATATAAGGTTAATCTCTTGACTGCCTATTCTTACATGGAAGGCCAATATGTGAATTTTGAGGACGTGTTGCTGGATAAGGAAAATGAGGATGTTTCTGAGGACGGTGTGCTGCGCCTGGTTACTGCCCGCTATCTGATTAAAGATGTGCATCAGGTGAGGCAGCGCATTGAGAGTCTAAAGACTATAGAGGTAGAAATTCCAGGTGAGTACAGGGTTTATTACCGGCTGGATGAGAAATCTGCTGAGCCCGGGTTTTTTGTGGAATATATTATGGGGCCCAATTGGGTGACCCTTTCCACTTTTGGAGATCAGGATATGGCTGTAGCCAGGAAGGAGTTTGAAGATGGAATTTATGAGTGCCTGGAATTTGACGGAATGGAGATAAGAGAAGGGGGTCTGTTTAACGTTTTGACTTCCCAAGTAAAAAAATATTATCCTGATCTAGAATCGACTCTTAAAGAGGTGTATCTCAATAAATGGTACTATTCGCGCCTTGCTACTTTGCAGGGTATGAGCCCCTGTGAAGCTTGTCAAACAGAAGAGGGTACTCGCTTGCTGTGGACGATGTTTAAGAAAATCCGGGAAAAAGAGAAAAAGAAGTACTTCAGAAAGGGTAAAAGTACTATTAATTCCATTAACTTAAGGGAGTACATGCGCATACTGGAGCGAAAAAAAGAAGAGAAACATTGAAGGTGTGTATTGACAGTATTGGCTGCTTTAAATATACTTTATAGATAAATAAATAATTTGAACAAAGGCTGTGAAGGGAACGGACATACAAAGTCACTTGATAACAGAGAGCCGGGGGAGCTGAAAACCGGTATCAAAATTTTGTATGGTGCTCATCCTGGAGCTGCGTTCTGAAAAGTCTGGGGTAACTCGGATCTAGTAGGTTTTGCCGGACGAACAAGTCCGTTATTAAAGTTAGCATTCTGATGTGTGTGCTGCAAGAGGTCGCATTAGCTATTTTGCGACAAGCAGGGTGGTACCGCGGGAAACCCTCTCGTCCCTGGCTGGACGAGAGGGTTTTTTATATATTTTTTTATATGTTTTCTTAATCCTTGATCTCTAACTAGAGGGAGAAAAACGCGAATCTGTTTTCTTTATTAGGGATTTAAGGGTTCAAATTAAAATAAAAATGGGAGTGGTACAGATGGGACTAAAGATTTATTTAAATGGCAAGTTTGTACCTGAGGAAGAAGCAAAAGTCTCAGTTTTTGATCACGGCTATCTTTATGGTGACGGTGTTTTTGAGGGCATTAGGGCTTATTACAACAGTGTGTTCCGTTTACGGGATCATATTGCCCGCTTATACGACTCGGCTAAGGCTATCAATTTGGAAATCCCCATTTCCAAAGAAGAAATGACAGAGGTGGTACTTGAGACCTGCAGGCGGAACGATGTAAAGGATGGATATATAAGGCTGGTTGTATCACGGGGGGTTGGGGATCTGGGTTTGGACCCCAGGAAGTGCCCGAAACCGACCATAGTGTGTATTGCTTCTTCAATAACCCTTTACCCTGAAGAAATGTATGAGAACGGGTTGAGTGTCATTACCGTACCCACCCGCCGTAATGGACCTGAAGGAGTTAATCCAAGAATAAAATCTTTAAATTACTTGAATAATATTATGGCCAAAATTGAAGCGAATATAGCCGGTGTACCGGAAGCTATCATGCTTAATCAGGAAGGTTTTGTAGCCGAATGTACGGGAGACAATGTATTTCTTATCAAAAACGGGGTTTTAAAAACACCGGCAATTCACCTCGGCATACTCGAAGGTGTAACCCGTAACGAAGTTATTAAGTTGGCTGAAAAACGAGGGATACCTGTGCAAGAGACGACTTTCACCCGCTATGACCTTTTTGTGGCTGATGAGGTTTTTCTGACCGGTACCGCTGCTGAGCTGATCCCTGTGATAAAAATTGATGACCGGGTAATCGCCGACGGCAGGCCTGGGCCTATTTTCGCCCAGCTTCTAGGTGATTTCAGAGAACTGGTAAAACAGCCGGAGGAAGGGGCAGTTATTTTTAAGTAGCGGCTTTCTGGCAAGGTTAATAGTGTTGAGCTGGAACTGAACAGTGAAAGAGCCGTTTTTCCGTAATTATTAATCTAGGAAACTTCAGCACAGGGGATGTATATAATGGGAAGTTTTTATTCCAAATCTGAGGAGGAGGGTAATATACCATGAAAAGCGATATGGCAAAAGAAGGTTTGCAGAAAGCTCCTCATCGCTCTCTTTTTAAGGCCCTGGGGCTGACTGATGAAGAGCTGTCCCGACCGTTAATAGGGGTGGTTAATTCTAAAAATGACATAGTGCCTGGGCACATTAACCTGGATAAAATTGCAGAAGCAGTAAAAACCGGGATTTCTATGGCAGGAGGGACTCCTCTGGAGTTCCACACTATCGGGGTTTGTGATGGCATAGCTATGAATCATACGGGTATGAAGTATTCCCTGGGGAGCCGTGAGCTTATTGCTGATTCGGTGGAAATAATGGCTGTTGCCCACGCCTTTGATGCCCTGGTCTTTATACCTAATTGTGACAAGATTGTTCCCGGAATGCTCATGGCTGCTGCGCGTCTTAACCTGCCGGCTATTTTTGTCAGCGGCGGACCTATGCTTGCCGGGACAGTTGCGGGGCGAAAGGTGAGCGTAACCCAGGTTTTTGAAGGGGTAGGCGCGGCTGCTGCTGGAAGGATGGGAATGGAAGAACTTAGAGAGCTCGAGGAGAGAGCCTGTCCTACATGCGGTTCCTGTGCGGGGATGTTTACAGCTAATTCCATGAACTGCCTTACTGAGGCACTGGGAATGGGATTGCCGGGTAACGGGACCATACCTGCTGTTTATTCTGAAAGGATTAGGCTGGCCAAACAGGCAGGCATGAAAATAATGGAACTCTGGAAGAGAGATATAAAACCCAGCGACATAATGACTGCCGCTGCTTTTAGAAATGCTATTTGTATGGATATGGCTATAGGCTGTTCTACTAATTCTGTTTTGCATCTTATGGCGATAGCGAGTGAAGCTGGGGTTGATATCGACCTCAATCTTTTCAACCAGATCAGCGAAATTACTCCTCACCTGTGTAAGCTCAGCCCAGCAGGGGATCATCATGTCGAAGACCTCTACCAGGCAGGCGGTATTCAGGCTCTGTTTAACGAACTCAGCAAGAAAAGCTTGATAAACCTGGATTGTCTGACTGTAACAGGGCAGACCGTAGGAGAAAATATAGCCGGCAGGCCGGTGTTGGACTATTCAGTTATTCGGTCCATAGAAAATCCTTACAGTACCAGCGGGGGATTGGCCATACTTTTTGGCAACCTAGCTCCCGAGGGAGCTGTTGTTAAGAAGAGTGCTGTTTGTGAAGAAATGATGCGGCATGAAGGGCCGGCCAGGGTTTTTAATTCAGAAGAGGAAGCAGTGGAGTCTATTCTAAACAAGCAGATTATGCCTGGAGATGTAATTGTCATAAGGTATGAAGGTCCCAGCGGGGGACCTGGAATGAGAGAAATGCTTACCCCTACATCAGCTGTGGCGGGAATGGGTCTCGATAAGGAAGTGGCGCTGATAACCGATGGACGCTTTTCCGGAGCCACAAGGGGAGCTTCAATTGGACACGTATCTCCTGAAGCTGGTTTGGGAGGACCGATTGCTTTAATAGAAGAAGGGGATTTAATAAGGATAGATATTCCAAATTGCAAATTGGAACTGCTTGTGGAGGAGAGGGTACTGGCAGAACGAAGGGAACGGTGGCAGGTCCCCGAACCCAAGATTAAAACCGGATATATGAAAAGATATGCTGAGATGGTGCAGTCGGCTAGCACAGGCGCAATTTTTAAAAAGTGATCCTCAGCTTGCCAAAAGGAGACTGGGATAGCATAGCGGGCCACCACAGCCCGCTATTATCTTATAAAAAAAATATTCTTGCGGAGGTGATTCAGGTGTTGTTAAACGGGGCGCAGATTTTGCTGCGATGTTTGAAGGAGGAGGGGGTAGATACCATATTCGGTTACCCGGGAGGAGCAGTTCTGCCTATCTACGATGCTCTTTATGATTCAGATATACGTCATATACTTACCCGCCATGAACAGGGGGCAGCTCATGCGGCTGATGGCTATGCGCGGGTATCGGGTAAAGTCGGAGTGTGTATAGCGACTTCCGGTCCTGGTGCTACTAACCTGGTAACCGGTATAGCTACTGCTTATATGGATTCAATTCCTATGGTGTGTTTTACTGGACAGGTAGCCACTCCGCTTCTCGGGCGTGATGCTTTTCAGGAAGCTGATATAACCGGGATTACTTTGCCTATAACCAAGCACAACTACCTGGTGGAAAGAACTGAGGACGTTGCCAGGGTGGTGAAGGAAGCTTTTTATATCGCCAGGACTAACCGTCCAGGTCCGGTTGTGGTAGATCTGCCCAAAGATGTTATGGAAGGGACGATTGATTTCAAACCGGTTGAGGGTGAAGTTAATATAAGGAGTTATCGTGTCTTAAAAGGGTTCAACTCGGGGCAGGTTATCGCAGCGGTTGATTTGATAAAAAATGCCCAGCAGCCGGTTATATACGCCGGAGGCGGGGTAATAGCTTCCAACGCTTCCCAGGAATTGAGGGAACTGGCAGAAAAGAGGAAGATTCCTGTTACTACAACCCTGATGGGCATGGGTTCTTTTCCCGCCAACCATTATCTTTCACTCGGGATGCTGGGAATGCATGGAACTCGCTATGCGAATTATGCTGTTGGGGAGTGTGATGTGCTGGTTGCTGTAGGCGTCAGGTTTGATGACAGGGTAACCGGCAAAATTGAAACATTTGCTTCCCATGCCCGAATTATTCATATAGATATAGATGCCGCAGAAATTGGTAAAAATGTAGATGTGGATGTGCCTATAGTAGGCAGGGTAAAAGAGGTGCTCCAGGCGATAAACCAGCGCCTGGAACCGGTTGACGGCATGAGTGAGTGGCATAGAACTATAGAACGCTGGAAAAGAGAGTATCCGTTGCGTTATGGGCCCTCATGCGAGGGGCGCATTATGCCCCAGCATGTTGTTGAAAAAATATATGACCTTACCCAGGGGGAAGCGATTATAACTACTGAGGTGGGACAGAATCAGATGTGGGCTGCCCAGTACTATAAATTTAAGCACCCCCGCAGGTTTCTAAGTTCCGGCGGGTTGGGAACCATGGGATACGGGTTTCCGGCTGCTATAGGGGCAAAAATTGCCTGTCCTGATTTGCCGGTTATTGATATTGCAGGGGACGGCAGTATTCAGATGAATATTCAGGAGCTGGCCACAGCGGTTTCCTATAAACTGCCTATCGTCGTATGCATCCTTAACAACCAGTTTTTAGGTATGGTCAGGCAGTGGCAGGGGCTTTTCTATGGGGGGCGCTATTCGTATACCGATATAAGCTACCAGCCTGATTTCGTAAAGCTGGCAGAGGCTTACGGGGCTGTGGGTATGAGGGTGAAGGAAGATAAAGAAGTAGACGCTGCTCTCGTGGAGGCGCTGAAAGTGGACGACCGTCCTGTGCTGATTGATTTTTGGGTGGAAAAAGAGGCGGATGTGTATCCTATGGTACCGCCGGGAGGGTCTCTTGCCAATATGCTGGGAGGTGAGTAGAATGAAAAAACGCACTTTATCGGTTGTAGTAGAGAATAAGCCGGGTGTATTAACAAGAGTAACCACTCTTTTTCGGAGAAGGGGATATAATATTGACAGTCTTACGGTTGGAGCAACGGAAAATCCCAGTATTTCCAGAATGACTATAGTTGTTCAAGGAGACGCAAGAGTTATTGAGCAAGTGACAAAACAGCTTTATAAACTTATAGATGTGATAAAAATTGTTGATATAACTAAAGAGCGTGCCGTTGAACGAGAACTGGTTTTAATAAAGGTTAAGGCGGACAATAATGTAAGGTCTGAAATAGTGCAGATAGTCGATATTTTTAGGGCGAGAATAGTTGACATAGGGAGAAACTCACTGATTGTTGAAGCTACAGGTGATTCTAATAAAATTGATGCTATTGAAGATTCGCTCCGGCCTTTCGGGATACTGGAGTTAGTGAGAACCGGCCTGGTGGCTATGGTTCGTGGCGGTGGAAGTAATGAAAAATAATAAATAAAGAAGGAGGCTGTTTAAGATGGCAAAGGTTTACTATGACAGCGATGCCAATCTGGAGCTTTTGCAGGAAAAAACTATCGCGGTGATAGGCTATGGTTCTCAGGGTCATGCTCAGGCGCAAAATCTTAAGGATAGCGGACTCCATGTAGTGGTGGGGCTTCGTAAGCCTTTTGACGAGGCGACGGAAAAAGAGTGGAATTCAGTTATAGAGGCGGGGATAAAGCCCATGACAGTAGCAGAGGCTGCTGAAGCTGCCGACATTATTCAAATACTGGTTCCTGATGATATTCAGTCCCGCGTCTATGAAGGAGAAATCAAGCCTTTTCTCAAAAAAGGCGATGCACTAGGTTTCTCGCACGGTTTTAACATTCATTTTGGACAGATAGTTCCCCCCTCTTTTGTGGACGTTTTTATGGTTGCACCGAAAAGTCCCGGGCACCTAGTCAGGCGCATGTATGCGCGGGGAGTAGGGGTCCCCGGTCTGGTTGCAGTTCATCAGGATTATACCGGAAAAGCTTTGGAGATAGGCCTTGCTTATGCTTGCGGGATAGGCTGCACAAAGGCCGGGGTTATAAGGACTACTTTTCAGGAAGAAACAGAAACTGATCTATTCGGTGAGCAGTGTGTGTTGTGTGGAGGTGTGACTGAGCTGATAAAAGCAGGTTTTGAGACTCTTGTGGAAGCAGGATACCAGCCGGAAATAGCTTATTTTGAGTGTTTGCACGAACTGAAGCTGATAGTGGATCTGATATATGAAGGCGGTATGAGCTATATGCGCTACTCCATAAGCGATACTGCCGAGTGGGGAGATTATACCAAAGGCCCGGAAATCATAGGTGAGGAAACAAGATGGGCAATGTACCAGGCACTCAAGGATATCCAGGAAGGGAAATTTGCTAAAGAGTGGCTGCTGGAAAATCAAGTGGGCCGGCCTCAGTTTAATGCACTTAGAAGACAGAACCAGGAACACCTGATTGAGAAAATAGGGGCTGAACTTCGTTCCATGATGCCCTGGCTGAAGGAGACGAAATAAGCATTTATTCAGATTGCTAAGCTTATGTTGGCAGGAGGAAGATCATGGCGAATAAAAACCGCATATATCTTTTTGATACTACCCTGAGGGACGGCGAGCAGTCTCCGGGGGTTAGTTTAAATGTAGATGAAAAGCTGGAAATAGCCCAGCAGTTGGCCCGTCTGGGGGTAGATGTTATAGAAGCAGGTTTTCCTATCGCTTCGCAGGGTGATTTTGAGGCGGTTAGGACCATAGCGCAGAAGGTAAAAGGTCCGGTTATTGCAGGCTTATGCCGGGCCAACAGGGGCGACATCGACAGGACCTGGGAGGCAGTTAAAGAGGCCGAGTCTCCGCGTATTCATACTTTCTTGGCTACTTCTGACATCCACCTGAAGTATAAGCTGAAAAAATCGAGGGAAGAAGTACTGGTGCAGGCAGTGGAGGCAGTGAAATATGCCAAGAAGTACTGCAGTGATGTTGAATTTTCAGCAGAAGATGCATCGCGAAGCGATTTTGATTTTCTGGTCCAGGTTATCAGCAAGGTGATTGATGCAGGGGCCACAGTTGTAAACCTGCCGGACACGGTGGGTTATGCGGTGCCGGAAGAGTATGGGAATTTTATAAGGTCAGTAATTGAAAAGGTGCCTAATGTAGATAAGGCTATCATAAGCGTTCACTGCCATAACGATTTGGGAATGGCGGTTGCTAATTCCTTGGCTGCCGTTTTGCAGGGCGCCCGGCAGGTGGAATGCGCTGTTAACGGTATCGGAGAAAGGGCTGGTAATGCTGCTCTGGAAGAAGTCATTATGGCGCTATATACCAGAAATGCTTTTTACAACAAGGAAATAAATGTAAACTACGGCGAGATTTATCGTACCAGCAGGCTGGTAAGCAGCTTGACCGGCATGCCAATCCAGCCTAATAAGGCCATAGTGGGTAAGAATGCTTTTGCGCATGAATCCGGTATTCACCAGGATGGAGTGCTCAAAGAGCGTTCTACTTACGAAATAATGAGCCCGGAATTGATTGGGCTGAGCCGCAGCAGCCTGGTGTTGGGGAAACACTCCGGGAGGCATGCCTTCAAAGAATATTTGAAAGAAATGGGTTATGTGTTGAAGGATGAAGAACTCGATAAGGCATTTCTGAGTTTCAAAGAGCTTGCGGATAAGAAAAAAGAGGTGACCAATGAGGACCTGGAAGCCGTCATAAAGGACCAGGTGTGGGCAATTCCGGAGAGGTTCACCCTTTCTTACCTGCATATATCCAGCGGTACTACGGTGGTACCGACAGCGACAGTAAAGCTTTCCATTGAAAACATGCTGTTTGAAGCTGCCGCTACCGGTGACGGACCTGTTGAAGCAGCCTGCCGTGCTATAGATAAGATAACTGATATATACGGCAAGATGCATGATTACAGGTTAAGCGCGGTTACCAGCGGCAAAGACGCGCTGGGTGAGGTGATTTCTAGAATCGAGATCGATGGGAAAATATATAATGGGCGCGGTTTAAGCACCGATATTATTGAAGCGAGTGTAAAATCATACCTTAACGCTATAAACAAGCACTACTACGAGCGGCAGCGGGATGCCAAAAAACAGGTTTAGCAGAGGGAAGGAGTAAGTCTTATGGGAATGACTATTAGCCAAAAAATACTCGCAGACCATGCCGGAAAAGATTTTGTTGAAGCTGGAGAACTTATAAACTGCAGGTTGGATGTCGTTTTGGGGAATGACGTGACTGCTCCGGTTGCTATATCCGAGTTTAAAAAGGTGGGGGTAAAGCAGGTTTTTGACCGAAGTAAGATAGTTCTGGTGCCTGACCACTTTACCCCCAATAAAGATATAAAATCAGCTGAGCAGTGCAAGATAGTACGAGAATTTGCCCGTGAATACGGGATAGAAAATTATTTTGAAATTGGGCAGATGGGAATAGAACATTGTCTGCTTCCCGAACAGGGCTTGGTTGTGCCGGGTGATTTAGTAATAGGGGCTGACTCGCACACATGTACTTACGGCGCTTTGGGCGCTTTTGCCACCGGTGTCGGGTCAACGGACATGGCTGCTGGGATGGCTACCGGGGAAGCGTGGTTTAAGGTTCCCGAGAGCATTAAATTCGTTTATTACGGTAAACTTCCCCGCTGGGTAAGCGGAAAAGATCTGATCCTGCATACGATAGGAGATATTGGTGTTGATGGGGCCCGCTATATGTCCATGGAATTTACGGGAGAGGTAATCAGGAATCTATCTATCGACAGTCGTTTTACCATGGCTAATATGGCTATAGAAGCCGGCGGGAAAAACGGGATAATCGAAGCCGACGATATAACACTGGATTATATCGGCAGAAGAGCTAGGCGCTCGTTTAAGATATATCGTTCTGATCCCGATGCTGTGTACTGTGATGTAAAGGAGTACGACGTATCCAGCCTTGAGCCGGTGGTGGCTTTTCCCCATCTTCCTGAAAATACCAGGCCGGTGAGCGAGGCATCTGACGTTGTTCTGGACCAGGTAGTTATCGGGTCCTGCACCAACGGGAGATTAGAGGATTTAGAGACAGCGGCTCTCTTGATGAAGGGGAGGAAGATCCATCCGGAGGTAAGGGCTATAGTTATACCCGGCACCCAGGGCATATACCTAGAGGCGGTCAAAAGGGGCTTTATTGAGGTGTTTATTGAAGCAGGAGCGGTGGTAAGCACACCTACGTGTGGTCCATGTCTGGGAGGACACATGGGTGTACTGGCTAAGGGTGAAAAAGCCCTGGCTACTACCAACAGGAATTTTGTAGGCAGAATGGGGCATCCTGAAAGTGAGGTGTACTTGGCCAGTCCTGCAGTAGCAGCGGCTAGTGCCATAAAAGGCAGGATTACTCCTCCGTGGGAGATAGTTTGAAAATTTTTGTAGAATCGCTTATGCTGGCGAACAGTATACGGTGTTTTTCTTTATATTACAATCAGTGCTAAAGGGGAGTTGAACATGAAAATTTCTGGCAGGGTGCACAAATTCGGGGCTGATATAGATACTGATGCCATAATTCCAGCGCGTTATCTCAATACATTCGATCCTCAGGAGCTTGCCAAGCATTGCATGGAGGACGCAGATGCTGATTTTCCTAAGAAGGTTAAAAAAGGAGACATAATTGTGGCAGATAAAAATTTTGGCTGCGGCAGCTCCAGGGAACATGCACCTATAGCTATTAAAGGTGCCGGGGTATCCTGTGTAATAGCCAAGTCGTTCGCTCGTATATTTTACCGCAACTGTATTAATATAGGGCTGCCTATACTTGAGTGCCCGCAGGCTGTTGATGCTATAGGTGAAGGAGATGAGGTGGAAGTTGACTTCGAGACAGGCAAAATAAAGAATTTAAGCACTGATGAGGAATATCGTGCTGTACCTTTTCCTGGGTTCATGCAGGATATAATGGACAAAGGCGGTTTGATCAATTATGTAAAAAGCAAGGTTTAATTTCACTGCCAAGTGTTATATTATAATTCGTGTCTGTCTCTCCACTCTCATAAATTACAAGTGG
>JACIYB010000007.1 GCA_014360155.1 Syntrophomonadaceae bacterium | reverse complement strand
CGATTTCGCTTCTATCATTCGCCCTGTCTATTTCTAGCAGACCCCGGTCATAAAGCTTCTCAGCATCGTTTTTTTCTGCTGCCCGCGGTAAGCAGTATGCGAATTCTTTTTCTATTCTTTCCACGGCATTCAACTTATACCAAGAAAATTTGACAGCTCTCAGAGCTTCCCAAAGTGAAACGTTTTCCCCTAAAGTCCTTATTTGCTTGAGGAGTTCAGAAAATTTGAAATCAGGAGCTTCCAGGACGATCATGTTGAAGTCATACCCTAAATCCTTAAGTATTTCCCTTTGAACCACAGCATAATAACCAAACCGGCACGGTCCCCAACCACCAGCCATGACAATGGTGTCCGCCCCTCTCTCTATAGCTTCTATGAAGTTGCCAATATTTATTTTTAAAGGCATACAAGCATACTCAGGAGAGTATTTTATCCCCAGTTCTAAGGTTTTCTGGGTTATAGGGGGTGGAGGAATAACCTCTAATTTTAATCCTTTCAACAGTGTCTTAATAGCTATGTGGGAATTGCCCATATGCGGAAATGTTACCTTCATCGGGTAAAGGCCTCCTTTTTTTTCTAACCTCCTATGTCCGGAAGACACAGCCGCTTTTTAACCGCCTTTTATCCCCCTGCGCTAACCTTAAGCCTTCATCTCCAAGAAGCTGTCTTCGTACTAACATATCGCAGAAAGCTTCCAGCCGTGTCACCAGTCCCCCTTCCCCTGTATGCTCATCTATCGTTATGAGCATAAAAGGTTTGTTTTTCACTTTTCTCTCGATTATCTCTCCTACAAGAGAGTCAGGTCCACAGCCGAAACACGCCACATAGATTATCCCATCAATATCATCTCTTTTACTCATATGCAGAGCACTGCCGACCATTTTTCGTCCCAAGGTCCAAAAAATCCTTTTGGGCATAGTTGACGCCTCATACTCCACACTTTTTTCTTCAAGTGATTCGGGTAGGTGAATCCGGCATCCCATAGCCCTAAGACGGCTTATAATGCCCATGCTGAGGGTTTCATCATATAATGAATAGCCATGTCCTAAAACCCCGATATTCAATCTCCCGTTCCTGCTCATGCTGATATGTTCTCCTTCCCAAATCCTTATAGCCTCTTCCATAGTATACCCCTCTTGCGCCAGTGCCTTGCAGATATGCAATTCCTGACAGGCATATCGGTATGCCTCCCAGACGGCCTTGATACTTCTCGTAAATAACCTCCCTGTCCTTATTATTTCACGTTCAATAAGTTTACTATTTTTACTTAAGTCTATTATCGGCTCTATAACGGGAGGCAAATCGGGTACAGATGCTTTCACCATATCAGGCACTCCCATGAATTTAGGACATATATAGCTCTTAGATTCTATGCTTACCACGCGGGGAATAAAAATATAATCGACATTTTTATGGCAGAGCTCTTCGACATGTCCTAGATAAACTTTCATAGGCAGACAGATTTCATCAACTGCCAACTCGATTCCTTTATCAACAGTAACGCGATTTGTAGCCGATGATGCAACAACCTCTGCCCCCACATATTTAAAAAAAGTTTTCCACAGCGGATAATGGTAGTAATAAAAAAGTCCGCGCGGTATCCCTACTTTTTTCATAATTATTACCCCCTTTTTTTAAAGGCCGGGCTAGGTTGCCTGCTCGCATCCTGAGGCCGCAATATTTCCGGACGTATATCCTGAACGGGTACAGGAGAACGTAATAATATGCTTTTAAAAGCCCTGTAATTAAAAGGTATTAAAGGCCATAGATAAGGAACATTAAATGATCTAGTAAACACCAAAACCAGCAGGCTTATGACGATTGTTATTATGAAGCCGGGCAAACGGAAAAAACCTGTACCCAATAAAATAAAAAATCGCATCAGCCGGTTGGCCATCGCCATTTCGTAACTGGGAGTAGAATATGAGCCGACTGCCACTACAGCCGTATAAAGTATAACTTCTGGTGCCAACAACCCTATAGTTACGGCAATATCTCCTATCAACAAGGCAGCAATAACCCCAAGAGCCGTTGCTAAAGGAGAAGGGGTATGGATAGCTGCCATCCTTATCAAATCCAGGCTAATCTCTGCTATTATAAATTGGAAAAAAAGCGGAACATTCCCCGCTTCTTTAGGCCCGATAAACTCCAGCGATGCAGGCAGCAATTCAGGAGATAAAGCCAATAACAGCCACAACGGAGTAATAATTAGCGAAGCAGCTATAGCAAAAAATCTGACCCACCTGATATATGTTCCTACCAGCGGATTCTGGCGATACTCTTCGGCATGTTGTATATGGTGAAAATAAGTAGCTGGAGCTATCATCACACTCGGCGATGTATCCACCATGATAAGAACATGACCCTCGATTAAATGTACTGCTGCTACATCCGGCCTTTCTGTATATCTTACCCGCGGGAAGGGGTTCCACGAATTTCCCGGTATTATAAGTTCTTCGATCGATTTTTCCGCCATCGGTACAGCATCGATATTAATATTACTGATCTTCTCTCTGATATCTCTAACCAAAGAGGGATCAGCCACGTCTTTCAGATAACAGATACAAACATCAGCTTTCGACCTCTTGCCTACCCGCAGCAAATTAACCCTCAGCATGGGGTCTCTAATCCTTCTTCTCAAAAGAGCCGTGTTGAATACAATTGTTTCCGTAAAACCGTCCCTTGATCCCCGGACCACTCTCTCTGTATCCGGTTCTTCCGGATCACGTGCCGGATAAGTGCGGGCATCTATAACAAAGGCTTCATCACTGCCGTCTACAACAAAAATAATCGCTCCTGACAATACGAAGTATAAAAGCTCGTCTATCCTGTTTTCGACATTCAATTCAATGTAGGGTATCGCTTCCCCCAAAACAGTTTTAAAGCTGCGAAAAGCAAACCCCCTTTTGGGCAGCCTGTATAAAGACTGCATGACCTCCGTCAGGATATCATCCTTGACCAAGCCGTCTATACATATAAATGCCCCTTTTTTGCCTGCAACATTAATCTCCCGGACAATAATATCAAAATTCTCCTCCTGTCCTAATTCACGTTTTAGGATATTCAGATTTTTATCATAATCACGTCCCATACAAACAGGCTGACCTTTTTTAAACAAAAAAACGCTCCCTTCAAGTGCTTCTTGCAAATATTTCCGATTTAATATACTGCAAAAAAACTTATTGCCCTCAGCCGCTGATTTTATGCGTTCTGCAGCTTTAATAAGATATTATTAAATTACCCCTTGGGGTCAAACAAAACCGCGGCAACATACCCAAAGACAATAGCAGCAGTAATTCCGGCAGCAGCCGCTTCTACTCCCCCGCTCAAAGCCCCCAGCAAACCCTTCTGTTCCACCGCTTTAATAGTTCCTTGGGCCAAAAGATGTCCAAAACCAGAAAGAGGTATAGTAGCTCCCGCGCCTCCTATGTTCACCAGCGGCTGGTATAACCCCAGTCCGCTCAAGATTGCACCGCAGCTAATATAGCCTACCAAGATATGCCCCGGTGTAATAGTCGGTTTAGTCACATCCATGATAATCTGCCCTATAAGGCATAAGGCTCCGCCAACCAAAAAAGCCATATAAAGTGGTACCAAAGCGTTCCCCCTCCAATCAGTAATTTTCAATAGCCACAGCATGAGCTATTCCAGGGATAGTTTCTCCCTGGTAACTGGCGGTAGGGCTCATCAAAGCACCCGTAGCAACCAAAAGAAGTTTGTTTATTTCCCCTTTCACCATTTTTTTCAGCAGGGGCCCACATAACATACAGGCAGCACAACCGCAGCCGCTGCCACCGGAATTTACGCCCTGGCTCTCGTCGAAAATCAGCACACCACAATCGCTGTAGTTAGGCTTAGGAGTAAGCCCCTCTCTTACCAATAACCGTTCGAGGATGGCCATACCTACTTTAGCCAGGTCTCCAGTTACAACCAGGTCATAATAATCAGACGGTATGTCTAAATCATGGAAATGGGCCTTAATAGTATCCGCAGCGGCCGGTGCCATAGCACTGCCCATATCAGTCATATCGTTTTGTTTCATATCTATTACCCTGCCTATGGTAGCACTAGTAATGCGGGGGCCAACCCCTAGAAATTCCAAAACTATTGCACCTGCTCCCGTAACCGTCCACTGGGTGCTTGGTGTTGGCTGTGTACCCTGTTCAGTAGGGAAACGAAACTGTCTTTCTGCTGTATGATGGTGGCTACAGGTAGCAGCCACAATCCGCTCACAAAACCCTCCGTCTATAAGCATAGCTCCGGTTAATAGCGCTTCCGCTACTGTTGAACAGGCTCCGTACAGACCTAAAAACGGCATACCAAGTTCTCTGGCTGCAAAGTTGCTGGAAATAACCTGATTCAATAAATCACCCGCCAGCAGGATTTCCGCATCATCTGGTTCAAGGTTATTTTTACTCAAGGCCAATTTTACAGTCTCCCGCAACATCTTGTTTTCAGCTTTTTCCCACGTATCCTCCCCAAACATATAGTCCTCAAGTATCCAGTCAAAATCCCCGCCCCACGGACCTTCTCCCTCCTTAGGACCCACAATAGATGCCCATGATGTAAGTACCGGCGGGTTTTCAAACACCACGGTCTGGATACCCTTTTTCTTTTTAGCCGGCATTTTATTCCCCCTTACCTGGTAAACCTCAAATCTTAAATACTAAGAGCTGGATCATACATATTTTAAAAATAAATGTTGATTTCACTGCTGAAAGTTATAATCTGCTGGTTTAAATGTATGAATATTCGTCGCTAGACTTCCGCATGGGCAACAGGCTCCTACATATTTATACATTTAAACAGCCTAACTTAGGGTTTTTGCAGTGGAATCAATGTTTTTTCTATACCTTATGATGTTATAAATACTTTAATCAGGCCGATAAGAACAGATACTGCAAAACCAAAAACCAGCGTAGGCCCGGCTACAGTAAAGATCCTGGCTCCTACCCCAAAAATATAACCTTCTCTCTTAAATTCCATAGCTGAAGCTACTATGGCATTAGCAAATCCTGTTATAGGAACAATGGAGCCTGCGCCTGCCCTCTTCCCAAGTTCATCGTATATCCCTATTCCTGTAAAAAAAGCGGCCAAGAAAATCATAATCACTGAAGTAAAAGCAGACGCATCTGTTCCGCTCATTCCGCTGACAAGCAAATAATTGGTTATAAGTTGAGCAATAACACAGATAAGCCCGCCTACTGTAAACGCCCATACACAGTTTTTGAAAATCGCAGGTTTAGGTTTTAGCTGTTGAACCAGAGTATCATATTCCTCTGCTTCCACTTTTTTTAACTTATCTGGATTTGGCATTCCCATATATTTCACCCCTCATTAGCATATTATTGGCCTTCATGAAGATAATTATTCCAAACTGCATAACGAAAAAAGAGGCTATTCCCAAAGGAAACGCCTCTTTTCTCTCTTCCTGTCAGTAAAATTTCGGTTCTTTAGTCCTATTCCACATAGGCTATTTTTATGTTCGCTTTATACTCAACTATCTTGTTGTCCTGGCAGTCAGCGGTTAAATTATAGACCTCCACTCCGGTTATATTATTCAAACTCCTGGAGGCCTCGGAAACAGCATTTTCCACAGCATTCTGCCAGTTTTTTTCCGACTCACCTACAAATTCGGCTACCTTTACCTGCACAATATACCCCCCTTTATTCTATTTTCTATTATTGTTGCTTTTGCAGAGAACTTTTATGCAACATTACTTATAGAATCATCACCTTCTACAAACTGCAATTTTTGCTATCTCGGTACTTTTGAGTGATTCAAAGAGGGGTATATAAACCAACTTCATAGTTGCAATTATTTTAAATAATCTTTAAGTTTATTAATCGCCCTTTTTTCTATTCGAGATACCTGCACCTGGGAAATCCCAATATCCTCAGCAATAGCCGCCTGGGTTTCATCCTTAAAAAAACGCCTGAGTATTACCTCCCTCTCGCGGGAACCCAATTTCTGCAACGCTTCCCTAAGGGCTATCTTCTCCAGCATCGTTACATTGGTGTCATCGTTAGCCAATTTGTCAATGAGCAATTGCTGCTGTTCCTTGTCTTCGCCCGGTATTGAATCATGGATATAAACGGGAGCTCTACAGGCCTCTACGGCCAAGATTATGTCCTCTTTTTCTATTCTCAACAATTCCGCTATCTCATTTATACCCGGCTCTCTTCCCAAATCTCCACGCAGCTTGTCCTGGGCCCAGCGAACCTTACCGTATATCTCTTTAAAACTGCGCTGAACTTTGATTGCCCCATCATCTCGCAGAAACTTTTTGATCTCTCCCAGTATCATCGGAACCGCATAAGTTGAAAAGCGTACATTAAACTTGAAATCAAACTTGTCAATAGCTTTTAACAACCCTATAGAACCAACCTGAAAAAGGTCCTCGTAATCGTAAGATGAATTCTTGAATCGCTCCAGGACCATATATATTAACCCTATATTGGCCTCGTAAACTTTTTTCTTAGCTTCAGCATCGCCCGCCTGTGCTTTAAGCAGGAGGTTGCCATTTTCCTCGTAAGAGCCGCTTATCGAGGACATAATCCCCCCCCTTTTTAGGCGTAGGCCTCTTTGTCCTTAGCAAGAAAGCTTCTTTTCAAGCGAACGCTTGTCCCTTCACCAGGATTGCTCGTAACTTCCATCTCATCCATAAAGGACTTCATAAAGGTAAAACCCAGTCCCATCCGAGAAGGATCACTGGAATAAGTAGGTTTAAGAGCCTCTTCTAAATTTTCGATTCCCTTCCCGTAATCTTCAACAATTATTTCCAACGTTTTTTTATCCAAAATGGATACCGTTATCACAATCTTACCTGAAGGCTTATTCCCATAGCCGTGTATAATACTATTGGATACCGCCTCCGAAACTACCAGTTTTATTTCCTCGATATCGTCAAGCGTGCAATCTATCTGGGAAGCAAATGCCGCTACACAAGATCTGGCAAACGATATATTTTCTGGCAAACTCTGGAATTCAAAACGGACATAATTCTTTACATGCATCACACTGCCAGCCAGGGGCTGGTCCTCACCTCCCCTCAAATATTAATTATATCCTGTTCACTGTTATACATGGGAACCAATTTATTTATCCCTGAAAAAAACAATATTTTATCTACCGGCGATTTAGCTCCAACTATATACATGCGTCCACCGTTAGCAGCAATTTTTTTATATCTTCCAATCAGCACCCCCAGCCCAGAACTGTCTATAAAGGTAACCTTTTCCAAATTAACTATTAGATTTTTAATTTTATCATCCTTGAGTTTTTCATCTATCTCTTTCCGCATCTTTCCTGCAATAAGCATATCGAGCTCCCCCTGAACCCTAACTACGAGTGTATTTCTGACCTGTTTAATTTCAACGTCCATTTCAAGATACCTCCCTGCTTTGACTACTGCAATAGTTTTCTGTAAAACACCCCTATATACCTTCCACAAAATTCCATTTATATAAGATAAATTTCGGCAAACATTTTCAATATGCTCCTAAACAGCCCGGAACGGGGAACACTTTTACAAGCAACAAGATTAACCTTTTTCTGTAAATCTCCATTGTTATATATCAAAATTTCTCCTAATTTTTGACCTTCCTTTACCGGTGCATCGATATAGGACACTATTTGCTTTTCCATTCTAATATTTTTTTCCTGGCCTTTTACCGAAATTAAACCCGCATCTTCCTCGGCAATCATCTCAACAGTATCTTCAACACCTTTGCCTACTCTGGCTACACCGCATACGTTACCTTTCGCATAAAAGGTTTTATAAGAATATTTTGCAAAACCATAGTTGAACAACTGCATGGAATCTCTAAAATTATCATGCTGCTCTGGACAGGCCATAACAACGCATATAAGGCGCAGCCCATCCCTTTTAGCTGTAGAAGTAAGGCAGAATTTAGCCTGACTGGTATAGCCGGTCTTAAACCCATCCGCTCCCTCATACCACCAAAGCAATTTATTAGTATTGAACAATTTGAACTCGCCCTGCCTGAGGTTGTATTCCTTTATAGAGCAATATTCAAGAATTTTGGGATAGTTTAAAGCATAACGGGAAATTACAGCCATATCATATGCAGACGTATAGTGGTTCTCAGCACTAAGTCCGTGGCTATTTATAAATGAGGTATTTTTTAATCCCAACATCTTCGCCTTTTGGTTCATACTATGCACAAAATTTTCTTCAGTCCCTTCCAGGTGTTCAGCCACCGCTACACAGGCATCGTTTGCTGATCCTACCGCTATAGCAATAAGCATATCCTCATACGTCATCTCTTCCCCGGGCTCCAGGTATATCTGCGATCCCCCCATCTTCCAGGCGTTTTCGCTAGCAACGACCTTATCTTTCAAATCCGCCTTCCCTTCCTCCAAAGCTTCAACAGCCAGTATCAGAGTCATCAGTTTGGTCATACTCGCGGGAGCCAAGCGCTTATGCTGGTTTTTAGCCAGGAGCACCTTCCCCGAATCTGCATCCATTAAAACATAAGCATCCGCTTTAACATCTACCGTGTCAGCCCTGACCGGCTCTGGAAAAGAAACAAGGGATATAGATATAACAAAAACCATTAAAACAATGAACAAAATGCTCTTTGCAGAATCCATAAATTAAACACCCCCTTTAAATACTTCACTTGTTAGATTATATTTATTTATACAAACCATTATTCCACTGGATTCAGGCAATAAAAATAACCATATTCCCTAATCTCAACCCGAGTTTTCCCCAATATGTGCTATACCACCACAGTCTGCAGCAAATAAGACGCTGCTCTTGAGCCGGCAGAAAACCAAAACGAAGCTGCCGGCATCGCTGATGCTGGAAAATAAAAGCATAAATGTGCAGCTAAGATAGAGGTTAGTTATTTTTCTATATTTTCTTTACGACGCTGATAACTGCGAACAGCAGAAAGGCAACCGCTCTCGGAAGAAAAAATTATTTTACCGTTGAAATGATCAGTGGGGTTGATTCTACCGGTTCAGATGCTAACCGATAAATACTCTGCAATCTTTCCCTAGCTGTCTCCACTCGTTCTCTATTATCGGCATGAACAACAGCCAGGATATCACCTCTGTCCACAAAATCTCCTATTTTCTTGCACAATTCTATGCCCACAGCGTGATTTATCTTATCACCCAGGCGTTCACGACCCGCTCCAAGATACATAGCCGTTCTTCCGACTTCATAAGCGTCAAGGCGATACACATAACCGCGGCGCTCAGCTCTTACTTCCATTTTAATACCCGCTTCAGGAAGTCCGTAAGACCCGATCTCATACTGCAAGTTTCCTCCCTGGGCACTTACCATCTCCCTGAACTTGTTTAAGCCTTTACCAGATAAAAGAAGTTCCCGCGCATACTCAAATGCCCTATCAAAATAACTGCATTTCCCCCCTAGCAACAGCATATGGGCCGCAAGCGTCAAAGACAGTTCTTCTAAATCGGAGGGTCCCTTCCCATGCAAGCAATCTATAGCTTCCCTAACTTCAAGAGCATTGCCTACCATCTTCCCGAGAGGCTGGCTCATATCGCTCAAAACAGCTACTACTTTTCTGCCTACTCCTTTTCCTATTTCTACCATAGTACGGGCCAGTTCAAACGCCTCTTCACAGCTTTTGGTAAATGCCCCGCTCCCCACCTTTACATCTAGTACTATAGCCTGTGCCCCGGCAGCGATTTTCTTGCTCATAACACTGGAAGCGATCAAAGGTATGCTGTCTACAGTAGCAGTTACATCTCTTATGGCATAGAGCTTTTTATCTGCCGGCACCAGGCTTCCTGTCTGAGATACAACTGCTGCTTTAATTTTATTTACCTGTTCCACCAGTTCGTTAAAATCCTTTTCAACTCTAAAACCGGGTATTGACTCAAATTTATCTATCGTGCCCCCCGTATGTCCCAAACCCCTTCCAGACATTTTAACAACCGGCACATCCGCAGCAGCTACCAGCGGTACGACTACCATGGTAGTTTTATCTCCTACTCCGCCGGTACTGTGCTTGTCCACCTTAATACCCTCGATAAATGACAAATCAACAATATCTCCAGAATAAGCCATTGCCAGAGTCAAATCCCGGATTTCTCTGTTGTTCATGCCTTGAAAATATACTGCCATCGCCCAGGCTGATATCTGGTAATCAGGTACCGACCCATTGCTTATAGCCCTCACTACAAATTTTATTTCCTCCTCACTCATTTCCTCTCCATTTCTTTTTTTTAGGATTATATCTTGAAAGTTCATAAATTCAGCCCCTTATCATTTGATAAAAACTCTTGCCTGCAAGACCAGTTCCGTCAACTTCCAGGTATTCGGCAATTGTCTGCCCCAAATCAGCAAAGGAATCACGAATTCCCAGATTTACGCCTGACCTTACATTATTGCCGAATACAAGAATCGGAACATGTTCCCTGGAGTGATCGGTACTAGGAGTAGTAGGATCGCAACCATGGTCTGCAGTAATAAACAATATGTCGTCCGGGCGCATTGCTTTCATTATGTCGGGCAATGATTGGTCAAATTCCTCTAAAGCCCGGGCGTAGCCGTAAACGTCATTGCGGTGCCCGTATAACTGGTCAAAGTCTAAGAGATTTATAAATATCAATCCTCCTGCAGGAGATCCTTTAATCACTTTTACCAGTTTTTCTACTCCTTGCCGGTTGCTCTCTGTAGGATAAGATTCATCTATAGCCTTTCCGGCAAAAAGATCTTCAATTTTTCCTATTCCTATAACCTTTTGCCCCGACTCTCTTATAAGATCCATAATATTCCTTTCGGGTTCCAGGGAAAAGTCATGGCGGTTTGCAGTACGAGTAAACTGTCCCGGTCCTCCTGTAAAAGGCCTGGCTATTACCCTCCCTACTCCATGTTTTCCTGTCAAGAGTCTTCTGGCAATACGGCACATGTCATAGAGTTCCTCCGGTGAAATAACATCTTCATGCGCAGCTATCTGAAATACACTGTCAGCAGAAGTATAAACAATAGGGCAGCCGGTTTTCAGATGTTCTTCCCCTAATTCATTTATTATCACTGTACCCGAGGCAACTACATTGCCCAGCGTCTTTCTGCCGATACGCCTTTCAAACTCTTCTATAACTTCAATAGGGAATCCATCCGGATATGTGGGAAAAGGATGTTCCAGGATCAGGCCCATCATCTCCCAATGCCCGGTGGTACTGTCCTTACCCTTTGATTTTTCTTTCATTTTCCCGAAAGCTCCCCAAGGGTCCTTTACAGTGCTCACACCTTTTATCTCCTCTATATTTCCTAACCCCATGCCTTGCATATTCGGCAGACAGAGTCCCCCTACTTCTCTAGCCGTATTTTGCAGGCTGTTGCTTCCCTCGTCTCCATAAACATAGCTGTCATCCATTTCTCCAATACCTACACCATCGAGAACAATTAATACAGCTCTTTTTGCCATATAATTACCTCCTTGCAATGCAAAAATAATTTCCAATTAGGCCCTAGGATGATACTGCTGGTAAACTTCTTTTAACCTGCCTTTAGTTAGGTGAGTATATATCTGCGTCGTTGATATATCAGCGTGACCGAGTATTTCCTGAACAATACGTAAATCAGCACCATTTTCCAATAAATGCGTAGCAAAAGAATGCCGTAGAGTATGGGGTGTAACCTTTTTTTGCACCCCAGATTTTTCTATATAACATGATAATATTTTAAAAAAACCCTGTCTGCTCATTTTCCTGCCATTAGCATTTACAAAAAGAACCCTTTCTAAATGATTTTTTACAAGAACACCGCGCGACTTGACCAAATATCGCTGAACCCAATCGAGCGAAGTTTGATTCACGGGTATTATACGTTCCTTTCTGCCCTTGCCCATACACCTAAGAAAACCGGCAGTAGTATTGATATCCTCTATCTGCAGGGAGAGCAGTTCCGATACCCTGAGTCCAGTACCATACATCAATTCCAGCATTGCCCTGTCTCTGATCCCCAACGGCAGGACAACATTTGGCTGTTCCATAAGCCTGTCCACTTCTTCTCTGGACAAGATATACGGCAATTTTCGTCTTATTTTAGGGGTTTCCAAATCAGCAGAAGGATTGACAGCCAAGTAACCTTCCAAAATTAAAAATCGATAAAAGGTTTTGATGCTTGACAGACGGCGGGCCGCAGTTGAAGGAGCAATTCCATCGTCCAACTGCCATGATAAAAAAGCTAGTATATCATATTTATTTATATCTTCGACAGCTTTTTCCCGCTGCTTTTCTTTTAAAAAATCCCGGAATTTTAGCAAATCTCGTTTATAAGCAAGCTGAGTGTTGGCAGATAGACCTTTTTCAAAATTCAGGTAATCCATAAAGGCTTGTATATGCTTTTCCACAACCTTCCACCTGCTTTTTCTTATTATTTTAGACATTTTAATAAGATTTCCCTTTTAAATTATTAGTTTTCACGGTAAAAATCCTGGAGCTTTACGACCAATTGGTCTAATACCTGGTCAAATTTACTGGAATCCTGTTTCTCCTCTACTCTTAAAGGATTCCCTGTAGGCTGTTCTTCTTGGAACCAGTTGCTTAAGACTGGCACCTGCCTATAAATCGTCCCTGCCAAAATTGGAACAGTCGCAACAAAAGCCATTAACAGCACTGCAACGACTAACAACTTTAAAGCCTTTTTCTTCCAGTTGCTTACAATTATAAGCATCCTAATTAACCCCCCTTAAACACAATATACCCCAGAAACAGAATTACAGAGCCAGACTCAAAAACCAAGGAGATAAGTAAGCCTCTATCAAAGCCCCCCCTGAAAAAATTAACAGACAAATCAACATCAACAGGCTGTAGGTAATCAAACCTTGGCCCAAGGGCAGCATATGGCTGTTTTTCCCTTTTACAATATATAGCGAAAAATTTAGGGCTAGAACGGCAGCTAAAATTAAAAAGGGTATGTAAACTAAATTTTGCGGCAGAATAGATAAGATGCTTATTAGAATCCCTGCACTAGCTTTCTGTTGACATAAAAAACCAACCGTAAAGCCAACAGAAAATCCCCGCAAAAAAATTACTCCCAGTATAAGAGGCAGGCCGATTACAGTTAGTCCCAAAAACCATATAGTCACAACGGTCTTGGCCTGGCTGTAAAAGGCCTTCAAAAAAATGTTCTTACTGTCCAGGCCATCGCTAATTCCTCCTTGCAGATAACTGTCGATCATTGTTAAAAGATGGCTTTTCACTTCCCCTTCCAGTCTCAGGGCCTTATAATTACCCACAACTAAACCGATAAACAATATAGCTACCACTAAAATATACTGCCAGCTGTTTTCCATTATGTGCTGTTTAATTCGCAGTTTAATATTCATTAGGATATCTCCTTTTAAAAACCCGGGTTATTACTGCAGTTGTTTTATTTCATTACCAGCCCTGGATAAAAACAACTTCTCAGGGATGAAGGCTTAAGGTAAGGATACCTGAGACAGTATGCAAGTATATTCTATAAGCTATGGTTTATCTTTTTAAAAATAATATTTTTTGCCAGTCAACTTTATGCAAAAAAGAAACAGAACTTGAAATGAAATTTTCAAGTTCTGTTCAAATTTTCATTTATCCTCTTCCTGCTTGGACAATATTTATAAATCTTCCCTTATCATAAGATTATATATAAACTGGGCCGCCAGTACATCCTCCAGGGAGTTGCGGCTTGCAGCTACAACAGCTATTCCGGTATCATCTTCTCTAATTGTTTTTCTAGCCCTGCGAACCGCTGTTAGAGCCGGCTCCAAACCTTTCTGGCTGAATGTTCTTGCTACGGTGCCGGTTATTACCCGCCTGCTTTCTGTAAATGCTGCATCATAAGCAACACCGCCCGTATCCGTAACTGCAACTACTACCCGGTTCTTCATATCGGCCATCTTGGGGATTTCTGCTCCAATGTTCGGCAATACAGTTTCTACAACGCCCTTTTCCATCTCTATCCCCCTTATAACCCGCCGGCAACGGGATAAACGCTCATTATCACTGCCCACACGGGGCTCAGAAATCAAAATTATCCCTGCCCCGCTTTCTCGAGACAACCGGCCGGCTTCTCTGCCTATGAGCTCAGGATCAACAGCTACCGGCGCCGTTGTGAAATCCGGACTGCATCCTAACACAGCACAGGCACCGGCATCAAGCACGCTTTCTAAAGTGGTGGACATGTCAATCACATCTACTATCATAACCAGCATACCCTCGCGAGCAGCTTGTTGAGCACCGCTGGCATCACTCGTCACAATAATCCTTTTGGACTTTCCCATAGTGCCCTCCACCTCCTGGAATAATACTCAGACGTCCGGTCCGCATTCTGTTTATCATACGCGCAACGTCCTTTCCGGCTATCCTTTCTATCGCATCTACGCTGGCTTTTTCTACCAGGTTTATCTCGCTGGGAAAATAACCCCGGATCTTTTCCAGCCTCTTGGGCCCTATCCCGGGCAGTTCTTTTAAAGGCACTCGGTAATAGTAAGGAGGACGGCCTATCGGATGACGGGGCTCTTCATAATCCCTTATAGCCATTATCCTGTCATAAACCCCTGTCACCATATTCTTATTACCGCAACCATTGCAGGTAAATACTGGAATATCCCCCTCTGCTATAGTGGAGCAGCGGGTGCAAAAACTGCGGTGATATTTTCCTAAGAGCGGATCCATTCCGTAATTGGCCATTATCCTGCGGCCGTCCTTGTTTTCCAAGCAATATCTAAGCTCCAAAAAATTCTTGTCTGCCATACGAAAAAGGTTATACTCCCTGCCTACATTTGCCAGTGAATGGGCATCGGAATTCGATAAAAAAGTAAAGTTTTTGGTTTCTCCGATCATATCTGCCATATCCGTATCAGCACTCAATCCCAGTTCTAAAGCCTTAATCTGCTCAATATTCCGGCCTATTGCCCTGCTGAGCCGCTCGGTCCAGCTGCCGTATATTCCCTTATGAGGAGTAAAGGCATGAGCAGGACAAAAAATACCGTCTAGCGAACAGCTGAGATTAATAAGGTCTGCTACACTGGCATTAACCTTTTGCGTTGAAAGCATCATGTTATTAATCCTTGTTTTTATATATTTCTGATAATATTTGATACTATGTAAAAAGGGGAGATATATGATTAAATGTATGCCTTCCCGGCTTTCCACTTCACAACCTGCAATTAAAAGCACTCCATTTCTGGCAATAAATCCCCCTTGGGGGTGTTCCTGCAGCTTCCCTTCTCGCAACATCTCCTCGATTTCAAGGGTCACGGGGATACACCCGGCATCCACAACAGCAACCATATCCAGCCCTTTGCGAGGCGCTTCTTCAAAAATAACAGATTCCAGTCTTAATTTTGGGGAAGCAGTTACTTTAACGGCTTGGCCGCCGGCTATACCGATATGAATATGAAGATCCCCGTAAACATCGCGCAAAGATTTCCCCTCACCTGCTGTATGAAATATTTTTAAGCTAACTTTTGATTCCACTGCAAAAACCCTAAGTTAGCTTGTTTAAATGTATAAATATGTAGGAGCCTGTTGACGGAGCATGGAAGCAACACCCCGCGAAGGTGAAGCGACGAAAGGGGGCGAGCCCCAAGGAGGGGGCGAGAGGGATATTGAGCACGGATGGGAATTAGCCCGGTACCCCTTTCGTCGCGAGACAAGTGGATATTGTTGCCCATGCGGAAGTCTGGCGACGAATATTTATACATTTAAACCAACAGATTATAACTTTCAGCAGTGAAATTACTTTTACATCAATTCAAAATAAAAAACACTTCTCAATGTACAAAACCTGTATTTCCTGCTATCCTCCCTGTTTTTTTAACCTGAAATAAGCATGCTGGATTCCGATGATGCTCTTTCCATCAAGAATTTTGCCCTCAAAAATCAGTCTATACGCTTTTTCAAGCGGTATTTTTTCTATTTTAAGAAATTCGTCTTTATCAAGACTAGCTTCACCTTCAGTTAAATTTCTAGCCATATAAAGGTAAAGCATCTCATCGCTGAAACCCGGGCTGCTGTAATACGACAAAATTTTTTCCCAATGACCGGCACGCAGCCCGGTTTCCTCAGCAAGTTCTCTCTTAGCGCCTGCAAGCGGGTCTTCATTCTCCTCTATAATTCCTGCCGGTATTTCCAGCAATGTGAGCTCTACCGGCTTACGGTACTGCCGCACCATCCAAACATTTTCATCATCATCTATAGCCACCACCGCTACCGCATCAGCATGTTCCACTATCTCCCGCGTACTTTCATTCCCATCGGGCAAAGCCACTTTGTCTACCCGGACTTTAATTATCTTGCCTTTAAATATCTCCTTTGAGCTCAGTGTATTTTCAGTTAATTCCATCAGGTTAACCTCCTGCATATATTTCCGGTGATTGCATAAACTGCAAACGAGGTGATGATTAATGAAGATGCTGGTCACCAAACGGGGGATTATTTTTGCTGGGAAAATCAAGGACCTGAAAAATATTTTTGCTAATTTTTCCGCCAATATTACTTTATCGGATTTCATACGGATGTATCTAAATTAGGCGGATTTGTCGCAACGGTTCTCCATTTTTTAAGCGCTGTGCTACTGCAGCCGCAGCTCCCAGGGTAAGAAAAAATTCCTTGTCCTCCTCTGCCGCGCGCTTCATAGTAGTGATCGGCAGTTCACAGTCTTGTACTAGTTCTATGATAGACGGTACATTTTCAAGGCAAAATTTGTATCTCTCCAGCAAGTCTTCCTCACAGCGCAGCTGCTCCAGCACATAGCTCATTTTTTCCTCTTCCATCACGGGAAGCGGAACTAGAGCCTGTACACGGCAGACCTTGGAAAGAACTGTAATTGTGTGATGACTTATACCGCGGTGTCTTTCCCTCTCATCAGCAAAGCTGATACGGGGCACTGCAATAGGCAGGCCCTCCAAAGCCTCCACGGCATTCAGTATTTCCCCCTGTTCTATGCCGCTAAATCCCCATCTGGTTCCTGTTCCGACTATGCCAGGCCCCATACTGACGATGATAACGTCTGCATCATAAACTCTTTTGGCCGCCAACAGCCCCGAGTAAATATTTACTGCCTCCAAGTCACCTCCAAAAGCATGTCCTGTCGTAACAGTCCCCTGCAAAATTCCGTTGGCTTTAAGCCAATGAACTGTATGGCTGAAAAAAAGAGGAAGTGCAGCCCCGTCAGTCATAACGTAAACCACCTTCAGCCCGTTTTTACTGAGCTGCAAACATAAAGGAGCCAGCATGGAATGAAGTGTGGCTACTAATACCGGGGTTTTTTCTAAGCTTTCAGCTTCCGCCATATCCTGATGATGAGGACTTTCTTCTTCTTCTACACTGAGGACTTTAACCTGCATAGGCGTATAACGGAGTTTCATAATATGGCCGCCACATTTGATTTTCTTGCCTTTAGAATTTAAATTGGCGATAACGAAATGGTACCCTCCACTGCCCAAATTCAGAGATACTGCAGTCGTATTCACCAAAACTTCGTCACCAGGCTCAATTTCGCCTACCAGGTCTGGATAAGATACGCATTTCTCCTCTCTACCCTCAACTTCCAGCAAGTAACCAGCTATCCCGTCACGGGAGAACAGTTCTTTTATTATGTTTCCTCTTTTAATTTCTATCACCATACCCCTCCTGACTAATCAATCGAAATATAGGAGGTAAAACTGGAACATACAAGGCAGCAAGCACTTGCTCTTACGAATGATCTTTACCGGCTTCCTGTATCAGAGCCAGGATCAGCCTCACATCATCAACCAGATCATTAACGCTTATATATTCACCACAAGTGTGAACTGCTCTCATACCTATCCCCAAATTAGCACAACGAATCCCTCGCCCGTTTATTATGCTGGCATCACTGCCCCCGCCCGTTTTGGCCAGCTGCGGTTTTAACCCGACAGCTTCCGCCGCCTTGACCGCTAGTTTGACCACCTTTTCTTCGCTGTCAAGCTTTATTTCCGGATAAAGAAATTTTACTGTTACCTCAGCCCTGCCTCCATGTTTCTCTACCTCGGTTTTAAAAGTTTCTTCCAATTCTGCACTGAGCTTATTCAGCTTTTCCCGGCTAAGGCTTCGGATTTCTCCTTTAATCTGGCAGAAATCAGCGACTATATTCCTGGCTTTGCCGCCCTTTATTATCCCGAAATTACATGTTGTCTCTTCATCTATTCGCCCGCACGGCATTAGAGACATTGCCAATGCCGCAATTTGAATAGCGTTTACACCGTCTTGGGGATTAATCCCAGCATGAGCAGCTTTTCCATAAGCCATATACTCGATTTCGTTCTGGCAGGGAGACTGCACTATCACAGTCCCTGGATCTCCTTCGGCATCAAGCACATAACCAAATTCGGCCTTCAATTTACTGAAATCAAAAGCTTTAGCTCCCAGCAGTCCCTGTTCTTCACTCACGGTGAAAAGGAATTCCAGTGAGGGATGTGCTATTCCATCCTCCTCGATCACATCTAAAACTTCCAGCAAAACAGCTATAGCTGCCTTATCATCAGATCCCAATACAGTATCTCCCTTACTCTTTATAAAACCGTCATCACCAACAATAGCTCTAATATCGTTGCCCGGCTCAACAGTATCCATATGGGCAGCAAATAAAAGCGGCGGCCCGCTCAATGCTCCCGGTATTCTTACCAGTAAATTCCCAGATTGCCCCTTAAGGATTTCTCCCGCATTGTCCTCTTCCGCATCTAAACCGCGCCGGTAAAAATCTGCTTTGAGCAGGTCCCTCAGCTTACCCTCCTGACCTGAAACCGAACCAGTTTCTACCAGTTTAATAAACCGGCTTACCAGCCTCTGTCTGTTGACCACTCTCGTTCACCCCCGGTTTAATCCCTTCCTATTTTGTCTAACGCCCTTAACAAAGGAACTTTCTCAATAGTCTCAGTTAAAGAATATTTTTCAGTATATATATGAACAGCGATTAAAAACAACAGCAGCCCCGCTTTAATAAAGAAAGAGAGGCTTGTGATACTGATATAACCCAAAACCAGACCCAAAACATTAGCCCCCGCATCTCCCATCATGGCCTTGGCCTTTATATCCAAGGCAAGGTAATATATTACCGCACCCAGTACGGGAGCCACTAAAAGCCAGTCAATTTCCCCTCTTGCTAAGACAGCGATTGTAAGCAGAAAAAATAGATAACCTTTAATAGCTCTTCCAGGTCTCAGATCCAAAAGGTTTAACATATTGGTGAAAAGAGCTATGACCAGAGTATTTAGAAGAAGTTCACCCCATCCAACTGAATTAAAAATAGCCAGGAAAAAAGCTGTAAATCCACCGCCTAAAGCTTTTAACCCTCCGGTTGTAAGCCGCCCCTGCAATAAAGCTCCAAAATGTCCTCTAAAACCTCTTGTATCCCTCTTGCCCAACATATCATCAATGAAACCCAAAAAAGAAATAGATACGATCCCTAAGAGAAATAAATCATAGGATGTATCATAGTAATTTAACGCCGCATAGACGGTAAAAACAAGCATAGCTGTTATGGGGAAACTAATGCCTACGCCAATAGGAATATCGATCTGTTTAAAATTTTTCCCTACTGCTCCTACCTGCTTAAACATATCAAGGAGAAAATAGATAAGAACCGCTTCTATGAAAATGCCAGCTGCTGCAGCCAACCCAGCTACAAGCGGAATATTCAAACACCTTTCCCCCTTATCTCCGTATTGATTACTCTTAAAATATCAATAAACTGCCGGCCCCGATGCAAAAATCCCTTTAAATTACGGCCGGTTTCATTATGGGTCATATTAGTAGGCACTTCCATAATCCTAAACCCTTGCATAAGAGCTTTAATAGTTATCCCCAATTCTACGCCATAGCCCTCGTTAAAGGGAGTAATTTTCTCCAAAACATTTTTATTCATAGCTCGCTGCCCGCTCAAGGGAGAATTCACTTTAATCTTCCCTATCCTGTAAATCACCCAAGCAGCAGTTCCCTTTACAATTCCAAAACCGCCTTTTCGGGCAGGAGGAGGAAAAGAAGCTATACAGAGGTCCGCTTCCCCCTCATCTACGGGCTTAATAATCTTCCACGCCTCAGAAGCTGTTTCTCCCAGATCTGCATCTAAAAAAACCGCTATATCCGTATCAACAAAAGGCAAGGCCGCATTCATGGCTCCGCCTTTACCACGGTTAGGATATAAATCAAGTACAACAGCCCCCTCTTTTCTGGCTTTGGCTGCAGTTCCGTCGGTAGAACCGTCGTTTACTACTACTATTTTATCTATGCCTATGCTGTCGATTGTTTTTAGGGATCGCAGAGTGTCCGCAATTTTAGCCTCTTCGTTGTAGGCTGGTATAATTATGCTCACGGATTTCATTTAAACCTGTCACCTTTCCAATATATTATCAACCGGCAATGAAGGCATGAATTTCTGGGCCGTAGGTTTCACACCATAGTTCCCGGCCTCTCCTTCTATAGTAAAAATCAGAGAAATCTGCCCGGGACTCATATCAACATTATCAATGGTACTGATATTACTTTTCTGATAATGCTCCATATATGAATAATTCACTTCAGAATTCTCTACACCAAATACTTTGATATTGCGGCTGACTAAATAATCTATCAGCGCCTGGTCGAAACTTCGAACAAAAAACCTGTTTAAATCATTGCTGCCCCCCAGCAGTATAACCCCATCAACTATTTCATTCTCGACTCCAGCAAATTTTACCAGCTCATCTCCTTGCAACATATCAATCGCTGTAATATCAGCCTCATTTGCTATCACCGCACCCACACTTGATGCAATATAACTCCTCAGAGTATCGTTTTTGACATCATCATCAAGATCATAATAATCAGCCAATTTTTCACGCAACCCGTCATCTTTAAGTTCCATGTTGGACAAAACCACAGTTTTAGATATTACTTCTGCGCCTGCAATCGACAAAGCATTAAGCATTCCTGCAGGTATATCTCTGTCTCCACTTACCACCACAGCGATTCTATATCCTGCAAGGCGATTTTTGACCAAAAGAGGCAGCACAGCTTGGCTGTAATTTTCATAATTGCTGATTATCTGGTTTTTGTATTTGTTTTCTTCTACCAGGTCCTTCTCTCTTTCCTTCAACACATAGAATTGCTCTTCCAATCGGTCTATCATCTTTTTTTGCTGGTCTACAAGTACATTGCCCCCGACTATCGTACTCCCAATAAGTATTCCTACCCCCAGAGCCAGAAAAACAGCTATCAGAGAAGTTATATGATATTTTAAATCAATCATCGATTTCACCTCAAAGTCTTACATACCAACAAGAAGTTTAAGCTGCAGCATTATCAGCCGGAAAATAGATTTTGTAGCCGGTGATACCCAGAGGATTATGATTATTGGTACCATCGCCGCAATCAATAACTGGGCAAGATATCTGGTCGACAAATTGTGTTTATATAACTGGCTGACTCCCCTGGCATCTACAAGTATTGACCCTACTTTTAACCTGACCAAAAAAGTGCTCCCCATTCCTTTACGGCCTTTTTCCAGAAAATCTATCATATTAGAATGTGATCCCACTGCCACTATGAGTCCTGCTCCATATTCCCAGGCAAGTATCATGGCAACATCTTCACTAGTCCCAGGCATCGGAAAGACTTTGGCTGTTAAACCCAAGGCATGGACCCTTTCAAAACCAGGGGCCGACCCATCCGGGTAAGCATGCACTACAATTTCTGCTCCGCTGCGCAAGGCTTCGTCGGAAACACTGTCCATATCCCCCACGATAATGTCCGGTTTTAGCCCAAATTCCAAAAGAGCATCTGCTCCGCCGTCTACTCCTATTAATACCGGCCGTTCTTCTTGTATGTACGAATTTATTATCCTCAAATCCTCTTTATAATTCTTGCCCTTTACTACAATGAGTACATGACGATTAAGGATATGGGTGTCCAAATCAGGAAGTTCAAAATTGCCTAAAAGAATGGCTTTTTCTTTTCTAGCATATTCAAGCGTATTTTCGACAAAACTGTCTAACTCTGCCTGTATATTTTGGTTAGCCTGTTTAATCTTAGTTTCTACATCTTCCAAACTGAGTTCTCTTCCTCTAGCGAGCAGGTTATCCCCTAAAAAAACCTGATCCCCTTTTATATTTATTACTGTTCCTTCCCTCAGTTTAGTAAATATCTCCTCTCCAACTTCATCTAGTATGGGAATTCCAGCTTTTAATATTTTATATGCTCCTTTGGCAGGATAGCGTCCAGTTATAGAAGGCCGGGCATTTATAATTGCCCGCGGTTTAATGTCTATAAGTGAATTTGCCGCTACCTCGTCAATATCATCATGGTCAATAACAGCTATATCATTTTTTTTTAATCTTTTGACTAGATTTTTGGTACGCCTGTCCATGCGTGCCCTTCCCTTTGCTAACACACCATCCACCCCGATACGGCTTTATGAAACTATATTAGCACACGAAAATAACAAAACAAAAACCTCTATATTTTAAAAATACGTTTTTTATGACCGGCTACTTACAAAAACGCCCCAATTACTGATTTTACAAACCAGCAACCAGGGCTCAGCAAACTTCCTTTTGATTTTTATCCAACCTTATTTTCCAATCTCAGCCTATCAGCAATAATGGCAATAAATTCAGAATTAGTAGGCTTGCCTTTTTCTCCATTTATAGTATAACCGAAAAATTTATTGATTTTTTCAAGATCTCCCCTATCCCATGCTAACTCTATAGCATGTCTAATAGCTCTTTCCACTCTGCTGGGAGTTGTATCATATTTCTGGGCTATAGCTGGATAAAGTTCTTTTGTGACAGCTCCTAGATAGTTGACTTCCTCTACAACCAGCATGATAGCATCCCTCAGATATTGGTAACCTTTAACGTGAGCAGGAACCCCAATCTCATGAATCACTTTGGTTACTTCTACCTCCAAATTTTTGGGAGGTGTTCTTTTCACACTGACCGCTGCCAACTGATCTCTATTCTCAACTTTCGGCTTTATATCCCTAGCTATTTGTTTGACTCTGTCCCCAAGAACAGACAAATTAAAAGGTTTTAAGATATAATAATCAGCTCCCAGTTGTACTGCTTTTTGGGTAATATTTTCCTGTCCAAAAGCCGTAAGTATAATAATTTTAGGACGCGGTTCCATTTTCAATTCATTTATCTTCTCCAAAACCCCTATACCATCCATATAAGGCATAATCAAATCTAAAATAAGAACTTCAGTTTCTTGTCTTTCGAGAACATTGAGAACTTCCATACCGTTTGAACAAACATCGACTAATTCAAAATCATCTTCATTATTAAAGTATTCTCTCAGTATTTCGCAAAATTCTCGATTATCATCCGCAACAAGAACCTTAATTTGATGTGTCTCATTATAATACATGTGAAATTATTCCTCCTTATCCCTCTTGAAATCTCTCATTTTTAAGGCTCTTCGACGATACACCAACTTTTTCCTGCTTTTTTTTTCCATCAAATTGAGCCACAATATTGCAGACAATAACATAAAAAGTCATAATATATATGACATTCTTCTATTGAGTTTAACACAAATTAAGAAAATAAGCTATTTTATTAATTTACGAAACAAAAATATATATTAATAATTTGTCGATATTTTTTTCAGTTCGTTTTCCACAAGAGGCATTTCCGCAAGCATATTATCCATAAATATACCGTAACCGCGTGTAGGATCATTTAAAAAGACATGGGTTACAGCCCCGACTATTTTGGCGTCCTGTATAATCGGACTTCCGCTCATACCCTGAACTATTCCACCTGTCAAGTTTAATAATCGAGGATCATTTATTCTGATTACCATACCTTTCCCATTCTTTCTTTCCGGATATACTTTTTCTATTATAATGTCAAATTTTTCTATATCATTCCCATTTACAACTGTATATATCTGGGCCTTACCTTCTTTAACCTGGTGGGAATAACCAACCTCCACAGTATAATCACTGTCAGGATTTTTTATGTCTGCATAAGTTTTCCCATATATTCCGTAGTAAGTATTTTTGGTTATTTCTCCCTTTATTTGTCCATCATAATCTAGAACCCCGATTTTTTCTCCAGGTTTACCCGGCTTTGCCGGTTTCACCGTATGAATGGAAGCACTCACGATCTTACCCTTCAAAAGCTCAATACCTTGTTTCGTATCGGCATCAATGATAAGGTGCCCTAACGCCGCAAACCTCTTAGTCTCAGGTTCCCAAAAGGTTAAAGTCCCGACCCCTACTATCCCATCACGCACATACAGCCCGATCCTGTACCGCTGGGTTTCGGGACAATAAGCAGCCTGCACAGGTATCGTGAGCTCTTTCTCCTGTCTCTTAACAGTCAAAATTATTTCTTTGCCTTTGCTTCCATCTACCAGCTTCGCCAGCTCGTCTTCACCGGTCAATACATTGCCATTCACTTCTGTAATCAGGTCTCCTATTCTAATCCCTTGGTCTCGTGCAGGATACTTTTTCTCCCCGTTCTCCACCGTAACAGGCGCAAAACCTACCACCATTACACCTCGTGACTGCAATAAGACCCCTATAGAATGTCCTCCTGCAACTACCCTTCTTGTAGGCATTGACTGGACAGCAATAGATTTTATGGGAATACACCCTAAAATTTTCAGTTCAATATCAACTTCCCCCGGCTTGAGAGCAGTAATCTCATAACCTGAAGCATTTCTATGAACGACAACCGGAGGATCCTGGGGAGCAGCAAAGACGCTCTCAGAATGCGACATGATTTGCATTTCAATATTGTCTGCAATTTTATCCGGCAAATTAAAACTGATTTCCTTCGACTCACCTACTACTATTTTCTGGTGGCAAGGCAGGCTTAATATGGCTTGGGTTTGTGGGAGAAAACAGATTGCTAAAAACAATACAGATAAAATTATTCCTAAGACAGGACGCATTTTGCCCAAAAAAAATCACTCCCAACAGCTAGCTAAAGTATAGTCTCTCCTTCCTAAAAGCAAACTATACCAATGCCTGAGGAGTGTTTAGGGCCCTGATAGCTCGCATTATGTATTGCTTCTTTAAAAATTGCAACAAAACAAAATCCGAATCTGCGAAAACGAGTACACTTGCATAATCATTTTCTGGTATTATTTAGCAATTCTCGAGCATGTTCTAAAGTGATGCTGCTGTAATTTTCTCCATCCAACATCCGTGCAATTTCCTTAACCTTTTTCTCCTGATCAAGTTTTTGGGTTGAAATAGTCACTTTATCGTTAAACACGTTTTTCTCTATAAGGTAGTGGTTGTCTGAATAACTAGCTATCTGAGGAGAATGGGTGACCAAGATCACCTGGTGGGTATGGGAAAGTTCACTCAATTTTTTCGCCATTGCCGTCAATGCTGTTCCTCCCACACCCACATCGACTTCATCGAATATTAATGTCGGCACATCATAGACTTCTGCCAACGCCTTCTTTAAAGCTAGTACAAAACGGGATATTTCACCACCAGAAGCAACACGTGACAAGGGACGCAGTTCTTCACCGGGATTAGGGGAAAATAAGAACTCTATCTCATCCATCCCTGAAGGTCCAGGGTTTTTTTTGTTTTTTATCAGAACTGCAAACTTTATATGAGGCATGTCCAACTGCGATAGCTCAGAACTGACCCTGTCTTCTAGAACAGCGGCAGCTTTTTTCCTGAATTGGGTAAGCCTGGAGACGAAACTCAGATACTTCTCATGCAAAACTCGAAGCTCTTCTTCCAAAATTTTTATCCTCTCATGACTGCTTTCGAGAGTTTCCACTTCCTTTTTAGCCTTTTCCCCAAATGCGAGAATCTCGCTAATAGAGTTGCCATATTTTCTTTTAAGACGTTCTATCTCATACAAGCGATTTTCAACTTCGTCAAGCACTCCAGGCTCAAAATCCAGCGAATCCCTAAAAGAAGATACACTTGCGGCTATATCCTGGAGGCCGTACAGCATCTCTTCCAATGGATTAAGCAATGAAGCGAAAAATTCATCATCTTTCAAAACCACCACTGCTTCCACTGCTTCACTTACCATGTCATAAGCACAATGTTCCCCATTATATAATAACTGTAAAATTTTACCGGAACATTCGAGAAGATTCTGCGTGTTCGCAATGCGCCTTTTCAAGGCTTTAAGCTGCTCTTCTTCATCAAGCTGCAGTTTTGCTGCTTCAATTTCTTTTATTTGGTAGGATAAAAAATCAAGTTTCTGCAATTTATTCTGTTCATCATCTCTTAGCTCCTCTAACTGTTGTTCCTTATCTTTAATTTCAGCAAAAAGCTTTTTGACCTCTGGCAATAGCGACCTGCTCTCTGGAGTAAAACTGTCCACATAAGTTAAATACATATCTGGCCGCAGAACACTGAGGTGTTCGTGTTGCAGATGCATATCTACCAGATATGCTGCCAGACTTTTAAGACAAAAAATCGTAACATTTCGCCCGTTAACACGTACAGAGCTCCTGCCATTAGAATTTATTTCCCTGCTTATAACAACAGTGTCTTCTTCTTCTCCGATCAGGCCATTTTGCAGTAAAAAAACCCGAGCACCCTCGTTACCGCTTATATCAAAAACCGCTTCCGCTACTGCCCTGCGGCTTGTATCTCTAATGTAATCACTTTTTACCCGTTCACCCATAATAAGTCCCAAAGCATCAATTATTATAGATTTTCCCGTACCAGTTTCACCTGTCAAAACATTCAAGCCCTCGACAAACTCTAACCGGAGTTCATCAATAAGAATAAAATTACTGATGTATATTTCTCTTAACATTTTTTATTTATCAGATATTTTCATATTGCCAATATCTGATAAAACCCTCCCCTCCCTCATGCCTCTACATTTTAAATAAACAATATACTTTACTTAAACTTATTTTCACTGCACAAATTGTCCCTGCATTAAAGATCTGTTCGTGATAGATCTTCATAAAATAACAGATAAGGATAGATCACTCGCATATTACGATCAGTCTACCCTCATTCAACCATACTGTATTCCCTCGAAATTATATTTCAATCTTTTCTTGCAAAATTTCGTTAACCAGCGCTACTTTTTCAGCCTGTCCAGTATTATATCATTTCTTATCAAATCCTCATAATTTTCGCGCCTTACAATTATGTCAGCCTTTCCTTCATTAACTACAACCATTGCTGGCTTAAGCAGGCGGTTATAGTTGCTAGCCATGGAATAATTGTAGGCGCCTGTAGCAAAAACTGCCAGTATATCTCCTGTTTCAACCTGAGGCAGATAGGCATCCCAAATTAACATATCACCCGACTCACAGCATTTTCCAGCCACGGAAACCGTTTCTTGAGGACTTCGATCAGCCTTATTGGCAATCATAGCTTTGTATTTAGCACCATAAAGCGCCGGCCGCGGATTATCAGTCATTCCTCCATCAACTGCTATATATTTTCGTATCCCAGGTATCTCTTTTATAGAACCTATTGTATAGAGGGTTATACCTGCAGGTCCGGAAATAGCACGTCCCGGCTCAACTATCACCTTCGGCACCCTTAGCCCCAGTTCCCTGGATTTTTCTTGCACCGTCAGCATTACAGTTTCGGCCCATTCCCGAGGTTCACGCGGCTCATCTCCGTAATAATAATAAATACCAAAACCGCCGCCCAGATTCAGTTCATCGAATTCGTAACCAGTAATTTTTTTTGCTTCCCCAACAAAATCCATCATTACTGCGGCAGCGTATCTGAAAGAATCCATTTCAAAAATCTGCGAACCTATGTGACAATGCAGACCTACAAGGCTTAAATTCTTACTTGTTATCGCGTCCTTGATGCCTTCTATAGCCTGTCCTTTTAGCAAGGAAAAGCCAAATTTCGAATCTACCTGGCCAGTCTTAATGTATTCGTGTGTGTGCGCCTCTACCCCAGGAGTAATTCTCAGCAAAATATCCTGGACCTTATTGCACTCCGAGCATATCCTATCCAATAACCTCAATTCATAAAAATTATCCACAACAATACGCCCCACACCCGCTTCAAGTGCCATTTTCAGCTCGTCAGAGCTCTTATTATTGCCATGAAAATATATTTTCTCTGCAGGAAATCCAGCCTTTAGGGAAGTAAATAATTCTCCCCCAGACACAATATCCAGTCCCAGATCTTCTTCATCGACCATTCTACAGACTGATAAGGTGCATAAAGACTTGCTGGCATAGATAACCAGCGAATCACCATATTCACTAAAGGCATTTTTGAAATTACGACAGTTCTGACGAAAACCCTGTTCATCGAGAACCCACAGGGGCGTACCGAATTCTTCTGCTAGATAAACAGCATCAACACCCCCTATTTCCAAATGGCCCTTATTATTGACATTCATTGTCCCGGTTAAATGCAAAATTTCCACACTCCCTAAAAAAGTTCGTAAATCGCCGTTATTTTACCATTGTCTTTATACACCGTCAACAATAGCCAATAGTTATCAACCAAGAAGCCGGCTCTTTTTTAGCGCCAACTACGCCCATCACGAATGGAACCCTGCCTTTAAAACACCAAATATAAAGCCTTTCATACAGCTGGCTACTTTTCAACACCGCTCTTTCCCGTTGTATCCTGACTTTTCTCCTGAGAAAATTCTTTTGCCCGCTGGGCCTTTAATTTGTCAATCTCATTCTGCAACCCCTGATTAACTGCTGCTAGTTCTCTCAGCTTTTTCCCGACCTTAAAATAGCGTATAGTATTTAATAGGAAAGTCACTATGGCTCCAGCAAATGCTGCTATTAGTATAACGACTGCCAGTGAAACCTCGGAAGACGTCCAGCTTAAAAAATGCACTATTACCAACGAAGTATTCTGGAACACGAAAATAATGATACCCAATAAAAACAATAAGGCCACTAATAAATAAGCTTGCACTGTACAACACCCCATTTCCTATGTTGCAAAAACAACAATAATCTTAATAATTCAATTTTTTCCCTCGCTATTCCTCTTTTTACAACCACTATTTCTCCTGTAGGCTTTTCATCTTATAATGCTTTTCACTTGCAGGCTCTACATGTATAAGCACGAATGAATGGGGGATTAAACGCTTTATCTCCAGTTCGATGTTATCGCACATTCTATGTGCTTCTTCGACAGTCGTATCTGGATCAACGACAATGTGCAAGTCAATATGCGATTCCCGGCCAGATTTTCTGGTCCTCAGCTTGTGATATTCATAAAAAACCCCGCTGTATTCATCTAAAACCGACTCGACAAGCTTTGTTTTTTCATCGTCCAAAGCAATATCTAAAAGGGGCAGCAGAGCCTTTCTAGTTAGATCCCAGGCTGCCTTCAAAATCAAAACCGCCACAGCTATAGCAATTATAGGGTCTATCATGTGATAACCGGTGATTTTAATTAAACCGAGACCTGCAAATACACCCAGAGATGTATATACATCAGTTCTCAAGTGCATCCCATCTGCCTCAAGGGCTATGGAATCCGTTTCTTTCCCAACCTTAAGCAGATAGGATGACACCAGTAAATTTGCCAGCGCTGAAAAACCCATAACAGCTATTCCATAGCTGGTATTTATTATCTCTCCTCCATGGATAATTTTCTCCACTGCTTCCTTCATAATAAACACAGCTGCCATGAAAATTAATATAGCCTCTATCGTCCCTGAAATATTCTCAATCTTCCCATGCCCGTATGGGTGTTCTCTGTCAGGGGGTTTAACTGAATGTTTAACGGCAAAAACAGCTATAAAAGAAGCAAGCAAATCATTAGCGGAGTGAATGGCCTCGGATATTACACTTATAGATCCGATATAAAAACCTATTATGAATTTTGCCACCATTAAAAAAGTATTGCTGAAAACAGACAGCCACGCAGCTTTACTCCTAATGTCCATCATTCATACCCCCTAAAAAAACGGACTTCATAAAATAATGAAGTCCCGCGGATCATCTCCCGCTGCTCGTAAAAGAGCCCGGCATTTATGCCTGACCAACAAATTCAATATGTAATTTTACGTTTATTTTAACATATTGATTCCACTGCAAAAACCCTAAGTTAGGCTGTTTAAATGTATAAATATGTAGGAGCCTGTTGACGGAGCATAGAAGCAACACCCCGCGAAGGCAAAGCAGCGAATATTTATACATTTAAACCAGCAGATTATAACTTTCAGCAGTGAAATCACGATATACCATATGAACTGAACCATGATCTACAGGAATACAGTTCAGTTTTTCCTTTCTTTTAGTACAACCCCCGCAACTTCATTATCCTGCCGCAGCAGTTCTATACCGACCCGGACCAGGTATTGGGAACCGTTCCTATGGGAAAAAGAAATCTCATACAGCCTGTCCTCTATAAAAACGGGTTCTTTCGTTATCTGGATTAACGTTCCTTTATACCCATCAGCCACAAAATCTGTAATATTTTGCCCTATTATTTCTTCAGGCCGGTATCCCGAAACCTCACTGAATCGTTTTCCCGCAAAAATTATACGGCCATCGCCATCACAACTGCATATTATTCCGTCCACACCGTCCAGTAAAGCATGTAAGTGTTGAATCTGTTTATCCATTTCTTGCTTATCTTTTTCTAATTCCTGTGTTCTTTTATAGCGGCTGGTAACGTCGCGAAGAGTTTCGATGGCGCCTATCAGGTTTCCCTCGCTGTCATACCAAGGCATAGCTTGACCCCAAAGATGGTGGCTCCCCCCTTTTAAGCGCGGGGTTCCGAATTCACTTATTATAGTATAGTTATCAACCTCTATAATGGAATAGTATTGTTTAACTTCTTCCGGCCTGAGTACTAAATCCACCATAATAGGCCTTTTACTGTTGTAAAAAGCCAAAGCGTATTCATAGTCACCTTTACCCAGCATCTCTTCTGCTTTAACTCCGGTTAGCTGCTCCATTGCTTTGTTCCAAACAACCACTTCCCCTTCCATATTTATCGCCAAAGCAGCATCAGGCAGCCAATTAATGAAGGATGCCAGTCTCTGTTCAGACTCTTTAAGGTTGATTTCTTCCTGCTTGCGTTTTGTAATATCCCTGGCTATCCCTTGTATCATAAGCGGTTTGCCAACCTTGTAAATCGGCCAGATAACAACCTCCAGATAAACCCGTTTCCCATATTTATTCATAATTCCCAGTTCATAAGTGACATGTTCCCCACGCGGTATTTTCTGGTATTGAAAACCCCGCAGCATTTTCAGGTATTCACCGGCAGCCAGTTCCTGAATATTCATTCTAACCAGCTCTTCGTTTGAGTAGCCCGTAATCTTTTCGGCTGCAGGGTTTGCTGAAATAAAGTTGCCTCCAAGGTCATGAGCAAAAATAAAATCTGCCGCCCCTTCGAAAAGCTCGTCATAACGTTCCTGAATTTCGCCTAACTTCTCTTCCAGGTGCTTACGAACCGTAATATCGCGCATCGCAGCTACAAATCTCACTTCATCCCCGAAAAACAGACGCCTTGATTTCACCTCAACCCAAAACTGCCGTTTTGAGCCATCTTTTACCTTCCATTCAATAAACTGAGGTTTCATCTCAGGCGACCTTTTCAGCCAGCGCACAAATTCTTTTCCGGTATAGGGAGCTTCATCTGCACACAAGTCTTCCATATTTAGGCCCAGTATTTCATTACGGAAATACCCGAACAGTTTACACGCTGTTTTATTAACATCGACTATATCGGCAGTGTACGGATCAAAGATAAAAACAGCATCATTCAGCTCATTTAAGACAATGCGGTAATCCGAAGAAATCGCCTGTATAACTGCTTCGTATTTTTTAATTCCAGTTATATCATTTGCGATTGATAAGATCCCTTCCGGACTTGGATAAATTCGCTCGCTGAAACGGCGATTTTTTACTTCCACTTCGATAATTTTAGATCTTCCAGTTTCCAGCACCTCTAAATATGCCTGGTAGGAAATATTTCCGCTATTTTCCGGAAATATACTCAACAGTTCCCGGCCCTCAATTTCTTGAACTGTCCTGTCAAATAGCTGAGCATAAGCACTGTTGCAATACACTATCCGCATATCTTTTGAAACCGCCGCCACCGGTTCCTCTATGCAATCAAGCAAAAACTGGGGTTCTTTTTCTTCCAACATGCTGTATCCCTCCTCCTAGAACACTATTAAAGCAGGAAATTCCTGTGTTTTAATACAAAATTCGTTTGGCTGACTGTTCATCAAGCAATATAGCGAATACATGCTCCTGACGCATACAGATTCCTATTCTCTTCTGTCTATCCAAAATTGAGATTATTCAAATACATATCCTGAAAATCCGGATGGTTAGCCAATTCAGTGTATCTGATTTTTTCTTTCAGCATACTAGCCTTACTGCGGCTTTCTTCTGACAATAAAGCTGCTACCGCCCCCTCTGCCGCTGCATTGCCGATATTGATTATTTTTTTGGAATCTATCGGCGGAATCATCCCTATTTTAATAGAATTGTCAGGATCTAAGTAATTGCCGAAAGCCCCTGCCAGATAAATCCTGTCTATGTCAGCATAACTGAGCTCTGCTTTGCCGAGCAGGATATCAATAGCAGTCCTGATTGCTGCCTTGGCTAACTGCACCTGCCGCACATCCTCTTGATTAAAGACTACAGGACGGCCTTTAGCAGATTCACCGGCTGCAAACAGGATAATTTCCGTTCCCCATTTTCCCCGTCTTGACTCTAGGCGATTACAGGCTTTTGCTGTAAATATCCCATTTTTATCTATATAACCTGCCTGCAAAAGGCAAGCAACCAGATCAACAATCCCAGAACCGCAGATGCCCTTTGCCGGCTTATTACCCAGAACATTAAACTGCATTCTCCCGCCGCTGTCCAAATATACTTTATCAACAGCCCCAATCTCAGCCATCATTCCGCTGCTTATTCCTCCACCTTCAAAGGCAGGCCCTGCAGCAGCTGAAGCAGCCCACATCTCCCCCCGGTTATATAAGACAACTTCCCCATTGGTCCCAATATCGAGCAGCAAATAACACCCCAAGGCTTCAGCAGGAAGAGCAAGCAAACATGCAATAGTATCTGCACCTACAAACCCCCCGACTTGGGGAAGCACTGTTACCCACGCGCTGCTGTTAGAATTAAG
>JACIYB010000069.1 GCA_014360155.1 Syntrophomonadaceae bacterium | reverse complement strand
GTCTTATTGATGTTGTTGAGGTCGAAGGACAGCTTAGTATTAACAATATAAATTATATGAGCAATTTGCTAAACAAAGGTGATAATACCAAGCACCAGGATATTGTTACCGGTATTATTTTAAATACTACCAGGGGGAAAGCTGTTAAGGCTAGAACTTTGGGACAGAAAAAGTACGTACAGTCAATATTAAGGGATGATGTGGTTTTTTGCATAGGTCCTGCTGGGACAGGCAAAACCTATTTGGCAGTGGTTATGGCTGTACGGGCTCTCAAAAAAAAGGAAGTGGAGCGGATAATACTGGTTAGACCGGCTGTAGAGGCAGGAGAAAAGTTGGGTTTTCTCCCGGGGGATTTTATCGAGAAGGTAAACCCGTATCTGCGGCCTCTGTATGATGGATTATTTGATGTACTAGGGGTAGATATGACCCAGCGTTATCTGGAAAAGAATATAATTGAAATTGCTCCTCTGGCTTATATGAGAGGCAGAACCCTGAATAACGCTTTTATTATACTCGATGAAGCGCAGAATACTACTCCCCAACAGATGAAGATGTTCCTGACCAGGTTGGGATATGGCTCTAAAGCGGTTATTACAGGTGACGTTACTCAGGTAGATTTGCCGAAGGAGGAATATTCCGGCCTAATCGAGATCCAGAAAATACTGAAGGATATCAAAGGGGTATCATTTGAATACCTCGCCAAGGAGGATGTAATAAGGCATCCATTGGTACAGAAAATAATCGATGCTTACGAAGAATACGAGTCAGGGGAAAAGGGTCAGTATTAAATTACTTTCCTTCCGTATTAAGGAGCGGTTTTATGAAAATAACCGACATATTTAAACCGATTTGGCATAAAACCCTGTATTTATTAGGAAAGCCGAATACCAAGAAATTTTTATGCTTATTACTCTTTTTTTCTGTAACAATTCTAATATTATTCAGTCATTTTGCTCCTAAACAGGTAATGCTGAAACCGGATGAAGTTGCCCGTCGCAATATTCAATCTCCAATTACCGCTGTTATTATCGATGAGAAAAAGACTAAGGAATTGGAAGAACAGGCTGCGAGCAAAGTGCAGAAAGTGTATCAGGAAGACAACTATGCCCTTTCCAATACCAGAAACAGCATCAATGACTTCTATTCGAATATAAGGGACCTGCTGAATTATGAGGAAGATAAAAAAGGACAGCTGCAGGCATTGCTTAAAGGTTCGGAAGGGAAAAATTACCACTTTGAGCTTCAGTTTGATTACGGAGAGTTGGCAAATTATCTTTTGAATGCAACTCCTGAAGACCTGGAACAGATGAGGCAGGCTTCTTTGAGTATTGCTCAGGAGCTTATGGACAAACCGATAACGGATGAGGCTTTAGAGAGTGTCTATAAACAAGCGGAACAGAAAATAGACAGCCTGGCGTATTCGCCTCAGGCTAAGGAAATAATGAAAATAGTTACGATTGATGCTATAAGACCTAACCTTATATTTAACAAAGAAGCTACAGACAAGGCTATACAGGAGGCGGTTGAAGCAGTTCAGCCTGTTCAAAAGACAATCAAAGCTGGCGAAATAATCGTTAGAGAGGGAGACCGGGTTACTGAAGAACAGATATCGATTCTTGAACAACTGGGGATTCAGAGGACTAAAAGCTACTCTTTGACTTTGATCGGCACAGTCCTTTTTGTGTTTTTGACTTTCCTGCTTACTATAGAGTTTTTGCGGCGCTATTATAGAGAAATTTATGAAAAAGATATGCTTATGCTATTAATAGGAATAATCTTTGTCATAGTTCTCTTAATAGCTCGTTTTCTTACGATAATAAAATTCAGTGATCAACCGGAAATTAATGCATTGATAGGATATTTAGCACCAGTTGGAGCAGGTTCTATGCTTATAGCAATTTTACTTGATAATAGGCTGGCATATTTTTTAACCACGATCATGGCTTTTTATGTAGGCTTTTTAAACGCGGGTAATCAGCTGTTTTATGCGGTAACTGCATTTGTCGGGGGTACGGTAGGAATCTTTCAAGTTTACAGGGTTAACCAGACTTCAGATCTGGCAAGATCAGGCTTATATATTGGGCTGGCCAATATTATAACTATAATAACTTTTTTGTTTATAGGAGAAAATTTAACGATAAATGTCGTGGCAGTAGGCGCCCTAATCGGAGCAGTGAATGGTATTCTGTCAGCGATTTTGATGATTGGAGCTCTTCCTTATCTGGAGACCGCCTTTTCTATAACGAGTATGATAAAGTTGCTGGAATTATCGAATCCAAATCATCCCCTCCTAAAGAAATTGTTGCTTGAAGCACCGGGCACTTACCACCACAGTTTGATGGTGGGCAATCTTGCAGAAGCCTCTGCTGAGGCAATCGGAGCCAATCCTTTACTGGTGAGGGTGGGGGCCTATTATCATGACATCGGTAAAGTAAAAAGGCCGGATTATTTTGTTGAAAATCAGATGGGATTCGATAACCCCCATGAAAACATAGCTCCAGCTTTAAGTGCGTTAATTATTATTTCACATGTAAGAGAAGGGGTAGAACTGGCCCGGGAAGCCCGTCTTCCCCAGGTGATAATAGATTTTATTGAACAGCATCACGGCACCAGCTTAGCCAAATATTTCTATAACCGGGCTTTGGAGGAGGACCGAGACGGTCATGTTAGTGAAGAAAGCTTCCGCTACGAAGGGCCTAAACCCAAGAGCAAGGAAGTTGCTCTGGTTATGCTGGCAGACTCTGTTGAGGCGGCTGTAAAATCCTTGGAGGATACTGCTCCAGAGAAAATCAGGAATACAGTGCGCATGATAATAAGGGATAAATTGAATGATGGGCAGTTGGAATTATGTGATCTGACTTTTAAAGATCTCGATGTGATTGCTAACCATTTCTATAAAGTGCTGGAGGGCGTTTACCACAAGCGCATAGAGTATCCTGAAACTATAATGAAGGAGTTGCAGAGAAGGAGAGAAGGAGATGGAAGCGGTAATACTGAACAGGCAGGACAAGATTAAGTACACTGCAGGTCTGCAGGAGGTTGTCACCGGTGTAGTTGAAGCGGTTGCTGATATGGAAAAACTGCCTGCAAACACTGAACTGAGTATAGTTTTTGCAGATAATAATTTTATACAAGAGCTCAATCTCAGTTACCGGGGGGAAAATAAACCCACTGACGTTCTTTCTTTTGCGATGAACGAGATGACAGATGGAGAACCTGAATTCGATTTTCCTGATGATGTTAATATGCTGGGAGATATTATCATCTCGTTAGAACAGGCTAGAGCCCAAAGCGAAGAGTACGGGCACAGCCTGGAAAGAGAAGTAGGGTATCTGGTAGCTCATGGAATGCTGCATCTGCTTGGTTATAACCATGAGACCAGTGAAGAAAAGCAAAAAATGCGCCGCCGGGAAGAACAAATAATGCTGGAGGTAAAATTGGGAAGGTAGTTTGGGAAATGAAGAGACGTGGGTTGAGGCAAAGCTTTTCCGCTGCCGCGGCGGGCCTTATCTATGTTTTTGTAAGTCAAAGAAACATGAAAATCCATGCTGCTGCAGCGCTGTCGGCTGTAATTTTGGGTTTTATTTTCGATATTCAACGTTGGGAATGGGGTTTTTTGTCTGTTGCCATTTTTTTTGTATTGACTGCAGAGACGGTGAATACAGCGATTGAAAAGACCGTCGACCTGATTACGGAAAACTACCATCCGCTGGCTAAATTGGCTAAAAACCTGGCTGCTGGTGCCGTCTTATTGAGTGCTATTAATGCTGTTATTATGGCTTTTATAATTTTTATTCCCCATTTATTCGGATAGAGGGAGATTAACATAGAAGCCGCAAGGCACGAGGAAAAAGCAAGAGCAGAAACAATTTGTCTTTTCTTTACGATTGAGTAAGTATTGGGGAACCTGTAGTTATTTTTCCTGTTCAGTAAGCCCGGCTGTATGAATGTTTAGCTCAAGCCTAATTCGGAAGCGAGGGGCTATACTAATATATGTGGAGGGAAATACTATTATAATGGAACAGAGGGAATTGATTGAAATTGCTTGTAAAGCTCGGGAAAATGCTTATGCTCCTTATTCCCAGTTTAAAGTAGGAGCTGCCCTTTTGAGCGCAGGGGGCAAAATCTTCACAGGCGCTAATGTAGAGAATGCCTCTTATGGACTGAGTACCTGTGCTGAACGTATAGCCGTGTTCAAAGCTGTTAGCGAGGGGGAACTAAAGTTTGACATCATTGCTGTAGTGGGAAGTGGAGTTGGCTATACCTATCCATGCGGTGCATGTTTGCAGGTGCTTGCCGAATTCTCGCCGGAATTGAGAGTAATAGTTGCCGATGAAAAAAGCAACTATAAAGAATATGGCCTGGATGAACTGCTTCCATTAGGGTTTAGGATGTTAGACGTGAGACGTGAAACGTAAGACGTCTAACGTTAGACTTCTCACGTCTAACGTTAGAGGTGATAAATGGAAATTGACATTGCTAAAAACGTCTAAGAGAAAAACAGTGGGGGAATATATGTGAAATCAGGATTTGTAAGCATAGTGGGCAGACCTAATGCAGGAAAATCTACTTTGATGAATGCTATAGTAGGGGCGAAAATAGCTATTACATCAGAGAAACTCCAGACTACACGAAATCGTATTCAAGGAATATATACTTGTCCTGAAGGGCAGATAATTTTCATTGATACGCCTGGTATTCATAAACCCAGGCACCTTCTGGGAGAATATATGGTAAAGGTATCGACTCGCTCTTTAAGAGAGGCTGATATTATATATTACATGGTTGATGCTACCTGTTCCTTCGGAGGAGGAGAAATTTTTATTATTAAACAGTTGCAAAATGCTGAGGCCCCTGTTTTTTTGCTGGTAAATAAAATTGACCTGGTGAGCCAGGAACAAGTTCAAAAGCATATTCAGAATTTCACTGCTTGTGGGAATTTTGCTGAAATCATTCCTATTTCTGCTGTCTTGGGGACAAACGTACCATTATTGATAGAAAAAACCTTTCAATATTTGCCAGAGGGTCCTCTTTATTATCCGGAAAAGGATTTGACAGATCAACCTGTATCGTTTATTGTTGCAGAGATTATCAGGGAAAAGGCTCTTATCTTGACCAGGGATGAAGTTCCTCATTCATTGGCAGTGGAGGTGGAGGAATTTAGGCACAATGATCGTGGAAAAGTATATTTGCGGGCTGTTATATACACTGAAAGGGATTCCCAGAAGGGCATTGTTATAGGGAAAAATGGACAAATGCTTAAAGTTATTGGCGAACAGTCGCGTAGAGATATAGAAGAAATACTGGAGGCGCCAGTATTTCTGGATTTGTGGGTCAAGGTGAAAAAGAACTGGAAAGACGATGAAGCTAAACTAAAGCAACTGGGCTACAAATTATAGTTTTTTTGCTCTAATCGCTGGCACTCGTGAAAAGGAGAACGTTATATGCTTGCCTGCTACATGGACAGCACGAATCTGAAACCAGAAGTGCGGGAAAGTGAGATACGCACGCTTTGTGAGGAAGCAGTCAATTATGAAATGGCGGCTGTTTGTATTCTTCCCTGCCGTTTGGCTGTTGCCAGGGAATTGTTAACAGGAACCAAGGTAAAACTTTGTACGGTGGTTTCTTTTCCGCTGGGAGCGGAACTTCTGTCTACGAAGACTTACGCTGCTAGAGAAGCGCTAAATGCAGGTGCTGACGAATTGGATGTGGTAATAAACATAGGGGCGGTTAAAGATAAGCGCTTTCGGAAAGTAGAAAGGGAGATACAGGAGCTTGTGCGGCTTAAGAATGACTATGAGTTTTTGCTGAAAATAATCGTAGAGACTGCTTTGCTGGAGAAATATGAATTGGCTTATCTTACCGAGATCATAAGCAACGCAGGTGCTGATTTTATTAAGACATCAACAGGCTTTTCTAGCCGGGGTGTAAGTATGGAGGATATTGAGACAATAAAAAGGCACAAGAGCAGTGAGCTAAAGATAAAGGCTAGTGGGGGAATTAGAGAGCTTGATTTTGCGCTGCAACTCGTTAATGCTGGGGTGGAGAGGATAGGAAGCAGCAGCGCTGGTTATCTGGTAGAGGAGTTTATCCGCAGGGGAGGACCGTTAGGGAGATAGTCCTTTAAATGTGGAAAAAAACGCCTTATTTGTTTGTAATTATACTTGCTTTTTATGTCAGCATTATGGTAAACCACCCCTCAGAAAAACTGAAGCGGTTGGGCTATAATTACTTCTTAGATTTTTATGCTGAACTTGTTTCTTCCCGGGCTCCGGTTGATATAATATACGATCCAGGACTCAGGAAACTGGACTGCTCCTTGGAAAAAGCTGTTGTTCGTGTGTTTATGCCCGGAGATGCGGATTATGAGGATTTTCTCAATGAAATATTGATGGACAGACCTGAAGTCATAGTAGAGTGTTCCGGTGCGGATACTTGGCATACCACCGAGCGGGGGAGGAATTTTCTGACCAAACTCAGGGCTAGATCTTATCGGGCGGTAGTATTTGACGGAGGACATCACTTGCCAACCCTGGGGTTAATGCCGGATATCATTATAATCCCGCAGTTAAAAGGATACGCAGTTCACAGCTACATGTTGGACGGTATTGAAGTTGATAAAATCCAGGCCTTAGCTGAGGAGGTTAATTCTCCTTCTGTTATTGCTGCCGTGCCGCGCTGGGCCCTGGTTAAAAACGCAAGATCACTCGATATTATTACCCGAAAAATTCTGGTTTCTTCCCATTATGCCGATATGTATCCGGAGACTTTCCGGCCTGAAACCCGACCGCGTATGAGTAAGTATGGAGGCCTCATATTTGCTTATGTCGGTAAAGAATACTGCAGGAACATAGATTTATTCCTTGAACAGCTCAATTCGTTGGGGACTGGCGGTATAAACAAGATCTGCTTGGCCTTTGATTACAGTTTTATTAACCAAGAAGAGGCTGGGGTTTTTGCGGCTGCAGTCAGTGAAAAATTAAGGCTTCCGGTGGAAAAAGTAAACCGACCTGTTAAAGTATTCAATGTCTTTTGGGGTGAAAATAATGTATTATTGCAGCCGGGCGATAATAATTAAAACCATGGACCTGAGGGAAACTGATAAGCTGGTTACTCTGTTCTCAGAAAAAGAGGGAAAAATAAAGGCTGTAGCTAAAGGCGTAAAAAAACCTGCCAGCAGTTTGAGGGCTTGCGTACAGCCTTTCTGCCATTCTCTATTGTTTTTCAGCAGCGGTCGGGAACTGGATTTAATTACCCAAGGCAAACTGTTGGATTTTTACAGTAATATTCGCGAGCACATAGACCTGATCCTGTATTCTGTTTATATAATGGAGCTGTTGGATAAAAACCTGATGGAGAGGGTGTCTCTGCCGGGGCTTTATGTGGATGTTCTGTCAGTTCTCGAGTATATAAATGATATAGGGTACAATCCTTTAGCAATAAGGTTTTTGGAGATGAATCTCTTAAAGAACTTGGGCTACCAGCCTGTTTTGGATGAGTGTGTTTTTTGTGGGAGAAAGGGCGGTTTGTTGAGGAATTTCAGTATTGAAGCCGGCGGGACCGTTTGTGATATGTGTGTAAAATGTACCGCGAAAAACTTTCCTCTTTCAGGGGAATTATTGGCCTTGATAAGGCTTTTAGGGTCGAAAAACCTAAAAACTGTCAGCAGGGTTAAAGCAACAGATGCTACGCTTCAGCAGCTGGAGATTTTTTTGGAGAAATACCTCGAATATCACCTGGAAAGAAAGTTTAGCGTAAAAAATATGATAAGCAAGTTAAAGCATAACCGCCTGCGAATTACCTAGGACAGATTCCAGTTCAAATTATTTAAAGCCACAATTTTAGTTTACAAAATTGACAAGCTTATCAGCTGTTGATAAACTAATTGTGAATTTCACAAAGTTTCATAAAATAACGATGAAGAAGAGTAGTAGAAAAGTTTGACCTTTACAGAGAGCCGGAGAAGGTGGAAACCGGTGAGGGATGCTTTTTGAAGGCGCTTTGGAGTTTTCAGGAGGAACGCCGTATAGGTCAGTAAAGCCTGAGTTTCCTGAGGTGGGCTTTGTTTTGGGCCAATCAGGGTGGAACCGCGGGTAATACCCGTCCCTGCAGGGGACGGGTGTTTTGGTTTAAAACTTATGTATTTTGATTTTATTTGTCTTGGATTCAGCTAATACGCATCGTGCATTATTTTTTCCCAATAAAATAAAGGAGGTCGTATTTCTATGAATTTCCAGGAGCTCATCCTTCGTCTTGAAAAATTTTGGAGTCAACAGGGGTGTATAATTCAGCAGCCTTACGATGTAGAAAAAGGTGCTGGGACTATGAACCCGGCTACATTTCTAAGGGCACTTGGGCCAGAACCATGGAAGGTCGCTTATGTAGAACCTTCCCGGCGGCCAACTGATGGAAGATACGGCGAAAATCCAAATCGGTTGCAGCACTATTATCAATACCAGGTAATTCTTAAACCTTCACCTGATAATGTTATTGATCTGTATCTGGATAGTCTCAAAGACCTGGGAATAGATCCTCAGAAGCACGATATTCGGCTGGTTGAGGATAACTGGGAATCGCCCACATTGGGTGCCTGGGGTTTGGGATGGGAGATCTGGTTAGATGGAATGGAAATAACACAATTCACCTATTTTCAGCAGTGCGGGGGGTTTGATTGTTTTCCGGTATGTGCTGAAATAACTTACGGAATTGAACGAATAGCTATGTATATCCAGAATAAGGAAAGTGTTTTTGATATAGAGTGGGTGGACGGTATTACCTATGCCGATGTCCATCATCAAGCTGAAGTTGATTACTCTCATTATAATTTTGAGGTAGCTGATGTCGCTTCACTGGTTACAATGTTCAACATCTGTGAAAAAGAGGCGAAGGAGGTTGCCGCCAGGCAATTGGTGCAACCGGCTTACGACTATGTGTTAAAGTGTTCTCACATTTTCAACCTCCTGGATGCAAGGGGCGCCATCAGTGTAACTGAGCGTACCGGTTATATTTCGAGGGTGCGCAACCTTGCCCGTATGGTAGCAGGAGAGTATCTTGAGCAGCGAAAAAGGTTGGGTTACCCGCTTTTAAAAGATGAAGAATTGAGAAAAAAATTGAATGCTTAGGAGGTGCTGTAAAATGGCGAAAGAACTTCTGTTAGAAATCGGCGTAGAAGAAATGCCTGCTGCTTATATGCCTGGAGCATTAAAAGATCTCAGAAGCATAGCTGAAGCAAAGCTGAATGATTTGCGGTTGAAATATTCGGAAGTATGTACTTACGGTACTCCACGGCGACTGACTCTTTTTGTTAAAGGTTTAGAAGAGCGCCAGGAGGATTTGTTTATTGAAAAACGAGGGCCTAAAAAGATAATAGCCTTTGACGAAAACAACAATCCCAGCGAAGCAGGTCTTGGTTTTGCGCGCAGCCAGGGAGTTGAATTTAAAAACTTGGAAATAAGAGAGGTTGACGGGGTCGAATATTTATTCGCGGTAAAAAAAGAAGAAGGCGGTTTTACTGAGGATATTTTGGCTGACAGTTTAATTGATATTATTCAATCACTCACCTTTCCCAAATCTATGCGCTGGGCATTCTACCGTATTCGTTTTGCCCGTCCAATTAGGTGGTTATTGGCTTTTTATGGGGATAAGGAAATTAAATTACGCCTAGAAAACATAGAGAGTTCTGTTTATACTTATGGACATCGTTTTCTGTCTACAGGAGCAGTTGAAGTAAAAAACCCTGAAAGCTATTTTAGGGTATTGCGTGATAATTATGTTGTTCTGAACCAAAATGAAAGAAAAGAGCTTATATGGAACCAGATTAAAGCCGTAGCTGCTTCGGTAAGCGGTACTCCTATGGAAAACGAAAAACTGCTGGAAGAAATTACTTATTTGGTGGAGTATCCGACGGCTTTCTATGGAGAATTTTCTCCCTCCTATCTCGAGGTCCCTCCGGAAGTGTTAATTACAACCATGATTGAACACCAGAGATATTTCCCTGTTTTCGATGCCGGAGGCAACCTGATGGCTGGATTTGTCGGGGTTAGAAACGGGAGTGACTTTAGCCTTGATTTGGTAAAGAAGGGAAACGAACGGGTTTTAAAAGCTCGTCTAGAGGATGCTTTATTTTTCTGGAAAGAGGATACTAAAAAGCCATTGGAGGAGAGTGTAGGCAGGCTTAAAGAAATTATGTTCCATGAGCGGTTGGGAACTGTTGGGGATAAAGTGTGCAGATTACAGAGTTTAGCTCGGTTTATTGGGGAAAAGAGTGGGCTGAGTGATAGAGATAAACTTGATAGAGCAGCTTTTTTGTGCAAAGCTGATCTCTTGAGCAGCATGGTATATGAATTTCCCGAACTGCAGGGGATAATGGGCCGATATTATGCGATGCAGAGCAATGAGGAAAGAGAAGTGAGTGAAGCCATTTATGAACATTATCTCCCCAGATTTGCAGGTGATGAATTGCCGGCGACTGAAACGGGGAAGGCCCTCAGCTTGGCAGATAAACTTGACAATTTAGTAGGTTGTTTTGCTATAGGTATTAGACCGTCTGGGTCCCAAGATCCCTATGCCCTGCGCAGGCAGGCGATGGGAATAATAAATATTATACTGGACAGCAAATTGGAGCTTAACCTAAAAGATGTCCTCAGCAAAGGCTATGATCTTTTTGCAGGAGTAGACCTGGAGAGCAGCAGAGATGATGTTATAAATGAAGTTATGGATTTCATTTTACAGAGAATGCGCGGTGTTCTGTTAGATAAAGGAATTTCATATGATATAATTGATGCGGTGTTAACGGTACCTTCTTCCGATTTGGATGATATATTTAAGAAGGCAGAAACCATACAAGAGATTAAACATTCTGAGCTATTTCAGGATTTTATTGTTGTCTACAACAGATGCAATAATTTGTCCAAAAACTGGAAAAAAGAAAGCATTGATGCTGAGCTCCTGGTTGACAAAAGTGAGAAAGATTTATATAAGAGTTTGAGTTATCTTAAAGATGAGATAAAGCATGCCATCAGTATACAGGATTATAGACTTGCCCTGAATATACTGGCTAGTTTGCGGCCTAAAGTAGATAACTTTCTGGAGTCGGTTATGGTCATGGTAGACGACGAAG
>JACIYB010000068.1 GCA_014360155.1 Syntrophomonadaceae bacterium | reverse complement strand
GTGTGCTGACCTTTGTATTTACGGCTGCCAATAGCGCCATAAAACAAAGAAAACCCCTCATTGATTTTGGCTTTGAAGATAAAGCCGCCTTCATTATTCTGGGTATTGGGATATTAATGGGCCTTAACGGTGTATATCTTGCCGGGATAAGTATTAGCAGCATTTTGTGCCGGCTGGGCATACTTATTGCCGCTTTCCTGTGGGGAAGCGGGGGAGGAACCATTGTAGGGGTAATGTCTGGCATCATCCCTTCTGTTTCATCAAGCGTATTTGCCCAGAGCCTCGGGCTGTATGCTGTTTCTGGCTTTTTAGCCGGGATTTTCTCTAACTTTGGCCGGTTGGGGGTAATAATAGGCTTTATGCTGGGAACCTTGGGGCTTTCCATGTTTATTTCTGAAACCCAGGCGGCTATACTCGGAATATGGGAGACAGGAGCAGCGTGTTTGATATTCTTTCTCCTTCCCGGGACATTTCAAGAAAAGCTGCCTGTCCGGTCCCTAGGGCCTGTTAGGAATTTAAAGGAGGCTGAAATTCAGCTCGTTGATGCCCGCGTCAAAGAAGCGGCTCGTAATCGCATACAGTACCTGGCCCAGGTGTTCGAGGAGCTGGGATCCAGTTTTGGGAGCGAACCTGCTTTGAAACCGGAAACAAATAAAACCGCCTATCTGAATTATCTTTATGATGAAATATCGAGCAACTTCTGCGAAAGCTGTTCACATTATAACAGCTGCTGGGGGGAGAATTGCTACAGCACTTCTCAGGAAATGTTGGACATATTTACATTAGCGGAGATGTCCGGGTCAGTAACTTTTGAAGAGTGCCCAGTCGATTTTCGGCGCCGCTGTATTTACGGGCGCGAGATGGTAAGTACGGTTAATTATCTCTTTGACAACCTGCGAATAAACGAATACTGGCTGGAAAGAATAGGTGAATCGCGTGATCTGGTATCTAAGCAGTTAAAGGGCGTAGGGCAGGTAATAAAAAACTTGGCTGACAAAATAGAGATCGAGACCTCGGTTGATTTTAAACTGCGAGAGAGGCTGCTGGAAGAGAGCAGGCGCATGGGGATTGCGATTAAGGACTGCACCCCTATAGAAACGAACGGGCAGCTATATTTAAGCATAATAGCCGATTCCTGCACAGATGGCAAAGGTTGTCAGGAAAATATTGTCCCTGCTGTTTCTTCGCTGGTAGGAGAAAGGATGGAGGTATGCGAAAAGAAATGCCCTGGTTTTCTGGGAAAAGGGCAGTGCGAGTTTACTTTAACCCGGGCTTTTAATTACAAAATATGTACCGGGGCGGCTCAGGTGGGAAAAGAATCGATTTGTGGCGACAGCTTTACCATATCTACTCTAAAAGAAGGCAAGGAGCTGATCGCGCTCAGCGATGGCATGGGAGTGGGAGAAAAGGCTTGGAATGAGAGCCAGGTGGCAGTGCGGCTTTTGGAAAACCTTTTGCACAGCGGCTTTGGAAGCCAAGTCGCTCTGGATACTATAAATTCAGTTCTGCTGTTGAGGTCAACAGCAGAGATATTTACCACCCTCGATATGGTCATAATTGACCTGTACAGTGGTGAGGTTGATTTTATTAAGGTAGGGGGAGCGCCTTCGTTTATCAAGAGAGGCAAAAAAGTAGGAGTTATAACCTCAAATTCTCTGCCTATAGGGATATTGGACAGCATAGACATGGTGAGCGAGAAGAGGATGCTCTGCCCCCGTGATATGCTGGTGATGGTCAGCGACGGGGTGCTGGAGGTTTCTACAGATGATGGCGACGAATATTGGGTCCAAGAGTTTCTAGGCGCTGTTGACGAAAATGATCCCCAGTTGGTAGCTGAGATGATATTGAATAAGGCCTTGGGGATGTGCAAAGGGAAACCGGCTGATGATATGACTGTGATCTGCATGTACATGGATCTGAACTAATTCCGGTTAAAACTTCCAAAATATTGATTTTATTATTAAGAGTTATAAATCTGCTGGTTTAAATGTATAAATATTCGTCGCCAGACTTCCGCATGGGCAACACCATCCGCTTGTCTCGCAACGAAAGAGATACCGGCCTAATTCTCCGGTACGCAATGACTCCATTTTGGGGTGCCGTCAACCGGCTCGCGTGTGTTTATGCATTTGAACAGGTTGAACCGGGTTTTCAGGAGAGAATAGGAAGTGAAATTAATGTTTGACTTTGGCAAAAACTTGGGTACGATTTAAAGTAGATAGTATTTAGCTGGGGATGAAAATGCTGGAGAAAGTGAGAAAGTATATTGAGAGGCATGGACTCGTTATTCCTGGAGATCTGGTAATTTTAGGAGTCTCTGGGGGGCCGGATTCTATGGCTCTTATGCACATGATGAAGCAGTTAAGCGGCGCTGTGGATTTCAAGGTTGTCGCCGCCCATCTCAACCACGGGCTGCGAAAGGAGGCCGCTTCTGAAGAAGATTTTGTCAGGGAATACTGCCGTGAGCGGGGAATCCCTTTTTATTCGCAGAAGGTTGATGTAAGAAGCCTGGCTGTCCAAGAAAAAAAGAGCTTGGAAGAGATGGGGAGGAATTGCCGCTATCAATACTTCAATGACCTGCTGTTAGAGCTGAAAGCCAGTCGGATTGCGACTGCTCACCATAAAGACGACGTTGCCGAGACTGTCCTCCTGCACTTCTTGAGGGGGAGCGGGATTAAAGGACTGCGCGGTATTATGCCGCTCAAGGGCAATCTGATCCGGCCTCTTTTATGCGTGACAAAAGAAGAAATTTATGCTTACCTCAATGATAATTCCATCCCCTATTGTGTGGATGTGAGCAATTATGACCCTGCTTACCTGCGCAACCGGATCAGACACGAACTGATTCCCTACCTGCAGCAGGAATTTAATCCCCGTATTGTAGAGAGCCTGAATCAGCTGGCCGATATTGCCCGGGAAGAGAACCGGGTGCTGGAAGAAGAAACCTGCTATTTATGGGAAAAAGTGGTTGAAAATGCGGAAAGGGATCTGGTTACCATGAATGTGCCGGCACTGCTTAAACTCCGCTCAGCTTACCAGCGCCGGCTAATTCTAAAGGCCCTTGTGCATCTTAAAGGAGAAGCGGGATGGGGTATATCAGATGTTGAAAGTGTAGTAGATTTAGCTTGGAAGCAAGGTTCATCAAAAAGCATCCAGTTAAAAAAAGGGGTTAAGGTAAAAAAAGTATATAATAAAATTAGATTTACTACACAAGGCCAGGAGGCTGTTTTTTTTAACTATAGAGTTGTTGTGCCAGGGTATGTAGAAATCAAGGAAACAGGAGAAGCCTTTGCTTTTGAGGTTGCCGGCAGGAAAGAATTTAAGCCTGAGGTTGGTGACACATATCTGGATTACGATAAGCTGGATAAAGAGCTTTTTCTCCGTTCCAGGCGTAAGGGGGATGTTTTCCGACCCGCTAGGATGAAGGGAAGGAAGAAAGTGAAAGATTTCTTTATAGACATAAAACTGCCGCAGGAGGAACGGGATAAAGTACCCCTTTTAGCTTCCAATGATGAAATATATGCAATCCTCGGTTTCCGCGTTTCCCAGGCGGCAGCAGTTGGCCCGCAAACTGAAAGGGTGCTTGTAATCAGGAGGCAATGCGTCGGCAGCTCTGATTAAGATAAATTAATGGGAGCTGTGGATATTGAAAACGAGGGAGGGTTATGCTACAATATGACGGAATTTTTCACAAAGGGGAGGAAAAATTTTGGATAGGGCTCTTAAAAATATAGCCATATATGTCCTTATAGTCTTGTTGGCCCTGTTTGCTATAAAATTAACTGCTGAGCCTGAACAGCAGGTGACTGAACTCAGTTATCCTGAATTCTATGAAAAAGTCCAGGAGGGACAGGTAAAAAGTGCAGAGATACAAGTGGATGAGCTTGTTTACAATATAAGCGGGGAACTGAAAGACGGGACTAAATTCACGACTACAGCAGCAAAAGAGACTGATATCATAAAGGTTCTGCAGGAAAAAAAAGTGGAATTTACTACCGAACCGGTACCTCCGCCTCCGTGGTGGACTTCTCTTTTGACGACGCTTTTTCCAATTATAATCCTTATAGGCTTTCTTCTCTTTATTATGAACCAGAGTCAGGGCGGGGGAAGCAGGGTTATGCAGTTCAGCAGGAGCAAAGCGCGCTTGATGTCGGGGGAAGATGTCAATGTTAACTTTAAAGATGTTGCTGGAGCCGATGAAGCAAAAGAAGAACTGCAGGAAGTGGTGGAATTTTTAAAAAACCCGCAAAAATTTATTCAGATAGGGGCTAAAATACCTAAAGGCGTTCTGCTATACGGCGCGCCGGGTACGGGGAAAACCCTTATGGCCAGGGCTGTGGCTGGAGAAGCAGGAGTTCCCTTTTTCTCTATAAGCGGATCTGATTTCGTAGAGATGTTTGTCGGTGTTGGCGCTGCCAGGGTACGGGATCTTTTTGAACAGGCCAAGAAAAATGCCCCCTGCATTGTCTATATAGATGAAATAGACGCTGTAGGCCGGCAGAGGGGGGCCGGTCTGGGCGGAGGCCATGATGAAAGGGAGCAGACCCTTAATCAGCTGCTGGTGGAAATGGACGGCTTCAGTCCCCACGAAGGAATTATTGTCATGGCGGCAACCAACCGTCCTGATATACTGGATCCTGCCCTGCTGCGGCCGGGGAGATTTGACCGGCATATATTCATCGATAAACCTGATGTCAAGGGCAGGGAAGCGATCCTCAAGGTCCATATGAGAGACAAGCCGATGGATGAAAATGTTGACTTGGGGATATTGGCCAGGCGCACGCCTGGTTTTACGGGAGCAGACCTGGCTAATATGGTGAATGAAGCCGCACTCCTGGCAGCCCGCAGGGACAAGAAGAAGGTGGGGATGGAAGAACTGGAGGAATCGATTGAAAGGGTGATAGCTGGGCCGGAAAAGAAAAGCCGGGTTATATCTGAGAAGGAAAAACGCTTGGTAGCATATCACGAAGCGGGTCATGCTGTTGTCAGCTATTTTCTTCCTCATACTGACAAGCTGCACAAAATATCCATAATTCCACGCGGCAGGGCAGGAGGGTATACGCTGCTGCTTCCTGAGGAAGATCGGAACTATATTACTAAAGCCCATTTGCTGGATGAAATAACTACCCTTTTAGGGGGGCGGGTAGCCGAGGCTTTGGTCCTTAATGATATAAGTACCGGAGCGCAGAACGATTTAGAAAGAGCAAGCCACATAGTTCGCAAAATGATTACAGAATACGGGATGTCAGAAGAACTGGGCCCGCTGACCTTTGGACGCAAAAGTGAGGAAGTTTTTTTGGGCCGGGATATTTCGCGTGACCGTGATTATTCCGACGCTATCGCATATGCTATAGACAAAGAAGCTACTACCTTTATCGAAAACTGCTACAAAAAGGCAGAAAAAATATTGAAGAACAACATGGATAAACTGCATAAGGTTGCAGCATGTTTAATGGAGAAAGAAACCTTGGAAGCAGAGGAATTTCAAAAGCTTATGTCTGATGAAGGCGAAAAATGAAATGATAATGGAGGTAGCATGTATTGGAACGAACTTTTGTAATGGTGAAGCCTGATGCAGTACAGAGGGGGTTAATAGGGGAAATAATAAAAAGGCTTGAAATAAAGGGATTCAAGTTGTTAGGCTTGAAGATGATACGCATTAATGAAGAATTGGCTCGCCGGCATTATGCAGAACACGAGGGAAAACCTTTTTTTGAGGAACTGGTATCATTTATTACTTCCGGGCCTGCAGTTGCTATGGTGTGGGAAGGGAACAATGTTATTGCTTCTGTGCGTTCTTTAATGGGGGATACGGATCCCGTCAAGGCGGCACCGGGCACGATAAGGGGAGATTTAGGGGCAAGCATGAGTAGAAACGTAATCCACGGGTCTGACGGCCCGGAGGCGGCAGAGAGGGAAATAAACCTGTTCTTTAAAGAGACAGAGATCCTCGAATACGAAAAAACCCTGAATAGCTGGATTTTTTAGAACCAGGCCGGCATATAATTGCCGGCCTATATGATATTGGCAACGAATATTTATAGCATTTAAACCAGCAGCGTATAACTTTCAGCAGTGAAATTATATTTAATTTTGTAATTTTAGAAGGATTTTTGCCGGTGTTATTTAATATAATGTAAATACTCAATGCACTTGTTGATTGGGGTGAATATTTTGAAAAGGGCAGAACGATTGATTAATGATCCGCTTTATGCCGAAAATATGGAGCTTAACGTGCGTAGCGAGGTGGAGCCTAAGAGCTATCAGCATGATTTTCGCCATCATCTTGATGTGGCACGAATAACCTATATTTTAATATTGGAAAATAATGACCTTAATTATTTTGTAAAAGAAAGCGGATTGAGCAGTAAACTGGCAGCTAAAGAGGTCATATATGCTGCCGGGCTTCTGCATGATATAGGCAAATGGAAAGAGTACACAGAAGGTATTGACCATGCGTTGTACGGTTCACGGCTGGCACGTGAAATTTTGCCCCGGGCCTTTTACAACCCTCGGGAAGTTGACATAATCTGTCGTGCTGTATATGAACACAGCAATATCAGCAGGGATATGTCATTTCTGGGAGAAAAACTGCACCGGGCTGACAATTTATCCAGGGTTTATCCGGAAAAGGAATATTTCAAAGAGCTTTCGGGGATAAAAAACAAAGAAATTAATATATCGAGCTTCGAATATTAACCTGAGATTTAGTTCTGATTTTTTGAAATGCTCTGGTGAAGGGACGTAGGCAGTAATACCGGGGATTTTTGCGATTACTGGGGTGAAGTTGATGCAGGGTCATCATGCGGTGCTGCTGTGCAGCCAGGAGGAAGCCAGGATTTTCTTGCAGGAAATAGGCGTCGATCAGGGTGCTTATCCGTATTTGATTCCCAAGGCAGTATATCGCTGTGTCAAGCTTAAAGAAATACCGGCCAAGGCGGCCAATATTATAAAACAGGAAATGCTGTCCAAGGGTGGAGAGGCGGCAGTGAAAAGAGAGGCCCTGTCATCAGAAGGGGTTACTGACGTATTGCTTATGGGGACCCTGAAACACTACCGGCTGCTGCTTCCAAAACTGAGGGTGCAGCCTTTTGGGCTAAAACAGGTTGCGGATGAAATTGAAAATATTCTCCAGGCTCTGGAGCCCGGCAAACGGAAGATAAAGCTGGCCAATGGCAAGACGCTGCACTTGAATAATAGGACGTTGATAATGGGGATACTCAATGTTACCCCTGATTCCTTTTTTGATGGGGGCCGTTACTGTGATCATGAAAGGGCGGTGAAACGCGCTCTTGAAATGGTGGAACAAGGTGCAGATATAATCGATGTCGGGGGAGCGTCATCCCGGCCCGGTTCGGTGATAATAGAAGAAGAGGAAGAAATGAAACGCGTGCTGCCGGTGGTGGAAATGCTCGTTAGGGAAGGGATGATCGTTTCGGTTGATACATTCAGGGCTGGAGTAGCCAGGGCCTGTTTGGAAGCAGGCGCCCATATTATAAACGACATAGGTAGGCTGCAGCTTGATCCTGGCTTATTGCAGGTACTGGTTGAAAGGCGGTCTCCGGTTGTCTTAATGCACAACAGAATGCAGTTTAACCAGGGTAAGCCGTATGAAGATTTGATATCCGATATTATAAGCGAATTGCGGGAGTCGATTGCCGAGGCAGAGAATGCGGGGGTAAGTCCGGAGGGCATAATAATAGATCCAGGTATAGGCTTCGGCAAAAGTCCGGCAGAAAACAGGGTTATAATAAAGAGATTATGGGAGTTTAAAAGCCTGGGCAAGCCTGTACTGCTGGGTGCATCGAGAAAATCATTTATAGGAGAGACTCTGGGCCTGGGAGTTGAAGACCGGCTGGAAGGCAGCCTGGCGGTAGCTGTAATGGGGATTATGAACGGTGCTGATATCGTAAGGGTACATGATGTAAAAGAAACCAAGAGGGCGGCATTAATGACTGATGCGGTGATGTGGGAAAATGGATAAAATAATGGCCAGGGGGTTAAAATTTACCGGTCGTCACGGGGTTTTACCGTTAGAAAAGCATAATCCCCAGGAATTTAAGATTGATGTGGACCTCTATTTGGATCTGAGGGCAGCGGCTTTGAGAGACGACCTGAACCTGACGGTGGATTATGGGGAACTGTTACATGTGGTGAGGGAGACTGTAGAAAACAACTCCTATAACCTGATCGAGACCCTGGCGGAAAATATTGCGGAGAACATTTTAGAAAGCTTCCCTGTTCAGGCAGTTGAAGTTGCTGTATACAAGCCAAATGCTCCTGTGGAAGGCGAATTCGATTATTTTGCGGTAAAGATAAGGCGGGAACGCCGATAATTATGGAAATTAGCGGATAGATTGAAATATTCTATTTTTCTAAAAATTCTTGATATTTAAACTGCCATATGCTAATTTAAAGGATGAAACGATTCCATGAAAAGCGTATATATAGGACTCGGTTCGAACTCAGGAGAAAAAGCGAAAAACTTGCAGAATGCTGTTAAAATGATTGAAAATACTGAGGGGATAAACGTAAAAAGGACTTCTTCCTTCTATCTGACTGCCCCATGGGGCAGAATTGAACAGGAAGAATTCGTAAATCAGGTTATTGAAATTGAAACTGACATGTCCGCTAGGGATTTATTAGATAAATTACAGGAAATCGAAATAAAAATGGGCCGCTTGCGCAGGGGAAGATGGGGCCCTCGGATAATAGATCTGGATATCCTTTTGTACGGCGATGAGGTCTTGGATTTTGCGGAACTAAAAGTACCTCATCCGTATATGCGGGAAAGGTTGTTTGTACTCGTTCCTTTGCAGGAAATTGCTCCGAATATTGCGTTTCCTGACGATGGAACAACAATAGAGGAGGTGTTGGGTAGAGTTTTAGCCCGAGAAGGAAACGGCAAAATTACGAGGATTTGAAAAGGGGTCTCCCGCCAGAACTCCTGGTTGAAATTTTTCCGCTTGTACCCCTTGGGACCAAGACGGTAGAGGTACCAAAGAATTAAGCTGAATTTTACCTACCTCGAGAGGAAGGGTATAGATAATTATGAAAAAAAGAGTCGGTATTATTGGGGCGGGAGTTGTAGGAACAGCTGTTGGGGTGGTACTTCATAACAAAGGCTATGAGATTACGGGTGTGTATGATTTGAGACCCGAATCTACTCAAGAATTTGTGGACCGGGTAAAATGTACCGCTCATACATCACCTCAAGAAGTTTCTCGCTCGGCTGATATTCTGTTTATAACTACTAATGACACCGCCATTAAGGAGGTTGTCAGCCATCTGGTTGAATGTAAAGCTTTTCGCGTGGGGCAGGCTGTTATCCATATGAGTGGTTCTCAATCATCAGAAGTTCTGGATGAGGCCAAGAAATTTGGAGCATATGTCCTGTCTGTGCATCCGCTGCAGGCATTTGCCGGCATTGATCAAGCGGTAAAAAACCTGCCTAGTTCGGTTTTCAGCATTGAGGGCGACACGGGTGCTTATGATACCGCAGAAGCTCTTGTAAAAGCTATGGACGGAGAACATTTCTTCATCGATAGAGAGGCTAAACCTTTATATCATGCCGGAGCATGTGTTGTATCCAATTACATGGTTACGGTTGTAAGTTTCGGCATCAGGCTTTTGGAAACAGCCGGAATTCCTCGCGACAAGGCGATTAAGGCTCTTAAGCCTTTAATTGATGGAACGGTGCAAAATATAGAGAACTTGGGAATACCGGATGCTCTTACTGGGCCAATTGCTCGAGGCGACCTCAAAACAGTTTTGAAACACCTGGAATGCCTGGAGAAAATGGCCCCTGAACACGCCAGGCTGTATAGCTGTCTTGGATTTTATACAGCATCTGTTGCAAGGGAAAAGGGGACAATAAACGCTGAAACTGCAGAACAGTTTCAGCGGATTTTGGGAGAGCAGGCGGATAAAAAAAAGGGTGGTTAAAGGAGGCCTCAGGAGTTATTATGAGGGGTGTGTAAACATGGCAAGAGTGTCTACTATAGAATTAAAAGAAAGAAAGCTCAGACGGGAAAAAATAACCATGCTTACTTCCTACGATTACTCTACAGCTGCGATGGTTGACGAGGCCGGTATAGATGTAATACTCGTCGGTGATTCGCTGGGCAATGTAGTATTGGGCTATGAAAATACTCTCTCAGTAACTATGGAAGACATGCTACATCATACCAAAGCAGTGACAAGGGGAACCAAGAATGCCATGGTTGTGGGGGATATGCCTTTTCTTTCCTATCATATATCCTGCGAAGAGGCTGTAAAAAACGCCGGCAGGTTTGTGCAGGAGGCTGGTGCCCATTCGGTAAAAATTGAAGGCGGGGTCGAAAGAGTAGATACGATAAAAGCAATTTTGGATGCCCAAATACCGGTTATGGGACATATTGGACTTACGCCCCAGTCTGTTCACAAGCTCGGCGGTTTTAGGGTCCAGGGGAAGGACTTGGAAACTGCCCGCAGGCTCGTCGAGGACGCTAAAGCGCTGGATAAAGCTGGAGTTTTCGCGATTGTAATAGAATGTGTCCCAACAGAGCTGGCCAGGAGAATTACAGAGGAGGTGTCAGTTCCAACGATCGGAATAGGAGCTGGACCTTATTGCGATGGACAGGTCCTGGTTATTAACGATATGCTGGGAATGTTTGCAGGGCATATACCCAAATTTGTTAAAAAATATGCTGACCTTCAGCCAATAATTATAGAAGCCTTGAAAAACTACAAAAAAGAAGTCGAAGAAGGCAGCTTTCCCGGTAAAGAACACGGCTTTACCATAAAAGAAGAGGTGCTGGAAAAACTGTATTAATTTAGCGAGGTACGATATAAGGAAGAAAAATACCTGCCTGATGTTTTGAGTATAACATCTGGCTTTTAACTAAAATATCATGGGGAGTTATTTTATGGAAGTATTTGGCAGTATTGACAAAATGCAAAAATGGTGCCTTGAGCAGAAAAGACAGGGCAAAAAAATAGGACTTGTACCGACCATGGGCTATCTTCATGAGGGACATCTGGCATTGGTCAGGGAAGCAGTAAAAAAATGCGATACTGTCGTGGTGAGCATATTTGTCAATCCAGTACAGTTCTGTCCAGGGGAAGACTTTGCCGAGTATCCCCG
>JACIYB010000067.1 GCA_014360155.1 Syntrophomonadaceae bacterium | reverse complement strand
AACTCCCCATTTTTTAAGGTACGTTTTGTGGGTGGTGGGGTGTGGGTTTTGGGGTAAGGGGTAAAAGGTTAGACGTTAGAGGTTGTTGTTATTGTATCCTTTTTTAAGACCGTTTATTAATCCACTAACGAAAGCAAATATTTTTTCTATCTGTTGCAGAATCTGGTCATCCTTGATGTAGTTGAGGTTTTCAGCAATTAGAACCTGTGTTTCCAGTTCACTTAAAGAACCACGGGCAATGCTTAAGAAACTGTAAAAAATCGTGCTCGCTAATTCTTGCTGCTCCTTCGGCTATATTACTGGGCACTGAAACCACACAACACCTTCTCTCCCGTCTCACGTTTCACCCCTCACTCCTCACCCCTCACCCCTCATCCCTAACCTTCATCACCTTGCTGCTTTTATGGACCGCAGTATCCTTATCAGGTGCTGCGGATCGACCCACTTGTCTTCTGTTATGGGAGAAGAACCTATTATCATAGAGATAACCTCCCCATTAAGTATCCCCTCTATAAGTTTAATGCGTTCATCTGAACCTATGCAGATAACAACCTCATAAACCCGCACTTTAGCAATAAGAGCCATGAGTTCATTGAGCAGCTCTTTCCCGGTGCGTTTATTGACAAAATCGAGCCTCTCCTCTTCTGTCATCAGCAATATGAAATCTACTCCCTCTTTTTCAAGTATCTGCTGTATTTCTTCTTTATTCAGAATAGGAAAACCCACACAGGCTATGGACCGGCCTTTCCGCAGTTCACCTATGCTTTCCAAGCGGGATATAAAAGTCCGGTCTATCCCAAGGCGGTCAGCTGTTTCCTGCTGGGATAAACCGCGGGATCTCCAAAGCAGTGCTTTTTGCAGCACTTTCTCAATTTTCTGCCAGCTTACAATTTTGTCCTGTATCCGGTAAAAATCCATGTGAGACTCCTTTGCACAAGATTGTACACAATACTGTTGGTTAATTTTATCATCACCCAGGACATGAAGGCAATAGCCATAAAAAAATAAAGCCGGGCTAAGCCGGCCTGATATAAAAATCCCCTATTAATACAAAAACAGTTTCCTGGGGATGAAGGCTTAAGGTTAGCGCTGGGGGATAAAGGCGGTTAGAATGCGTTTAAAGGGTTACTCTTTATGCCAAGAACCCCTACACCCCACCCTTTTAGCTCATCAGTAAAGGTTAAGACCGGACCCAAGCGTTCTTAAGCCTTCAGCCCCCCTCATCCCCTGCAGCTATTCCCTCCCGGGGATGAAGGCTTGTGGTTTGTTAATTTCAGCAGCGGAATCAGTTATTTTATTTCCTGAATGATTTTTACCAGTTCATCCCGGGCAGCAGCCTGGTTTATTCTCTCCCGCAGTCTGGCTGCTCCCCGCAAACCCTTGATATACCAGGAAAAGTGCTTGCGCATCTCCCGCACAGCAACAGCCTCACCCTTAAAACGACAGGCCAGGTCCAGGTGCCTGACAGCCGTGTTGACCCTCTCCTCCAGGTCAGGAGGATCAACTGTCCTGCCGTTTTCTACGAGTTCCACTGATTGCTGAAATATAAAGGGGTTCCCCATCGCTGCCCTGCCTATCATAACAGCATCACAGCCTGTATATTCCAACATGCGCAGGGCATCAGCAGCGCTCCATATGTCACCGTTCCCGATAACCGGTATGCTGACCTGTTTTTTAAGCTCCTTTATCATGTCCCAGTCGGCCCGCCCAGAAAAAAATTGCATACGGGTGCGGGGATGAAGAATTACCGCGCTGGCCCCCTCTTGTTCCGCAACAGCGGCAAGTTCCAGGCAGTTAACGCTGTTTTCGTCCCAGCCTTTTCTCATCTTCACCGTAACCGGGACCTTCACTGATTTAACTACTTCCCGGATTATCGCCCTGCTCCTGGAGATATCGAGCATCAGGGCCGCCCCTTCCCCGTTTTTGACTATCTTGGGAGTGGGACAGCCCATGTTTATGTCAATGATACCGGCACCCATTTGCTCTGCTATAGCAGCCGCCTTTCCCATTATTTCACTCTTTGATCCAAAAATTTGCACTGCCACAGGCGGATCCTCACCGCTGGTATCTGCCATCTTCCTGGTTTTCTCCTGTCCGCATACCAGCCCCATGTCGCTTATCATTTCCGTAAAGGTCAGGCTGCACCCGAAAGATTTAGCTGTTATTCGATAAGCCTTGTCACTGACTCCTGCCAGCGGCGCGGCCATTACCCGATTTTTAATTTTAACGTCCCCTATAGAAAACATCCTCTAACCCCTGTTAATTTCATATATTACCCGCAGCCCTTCCAGGGTAAGAAATTCATCAATAGTGTCTATGACTCCGGTTTCTTTGGCTATAGTCTGGGCCAGGCCGCCGGTAGCTATCACTTTTGGCTCTCCTTGCACTTCTTTTTTCATACGCGTAATTATTCCCTCGACTTGTCCTACGAATCCATAAATTATGCCGGACTGCATACTGGCAACCGTATTTTTCCCTATTATATTTTTGGGTTTTACCAGTTCAACTCTGGGCAATTTCGCAGCTCTCGACACCATCGCTTCTGTTGACACCTTTATGCCAGGAGCTATAGCACCGCCAAGATAGTTTCCTTTTTCGTCAACCACGCAGAAGGTGGTCGCTGTCCCGAAGTCCACTATTATCAGGGGACCCCCGTATTTGTGGTAAGCCGCAACTGCATTAACTACCCGATCAGCCCCAACTTCCCGAGGGTTGTCGTATTTAATAGCGAGGCCGGTTTTTATGCCCGGGCCAACCACCAGCGGTCTGGAAGAAAAGTATTTTTCGCTCATCCATTCCAGTTCCAGCATTACAGTCGGAACCACTGAAGAAATAACCACATCTTTTATTTTCTTCATATCCAGCCCGCTGTATTCAAATAATGAACGCAAGACCATGCCGTATTCATCACAGGTACGCAGCGTGTCAGTCCTGATCCTCCAGTGAGTAAGAAGTTCTTCCCCTTTATATACCCCTATAACCATGTTGGTATTACCTACATCGAAAACTAATATCATAATCGTTCCCTCCGGCAAACGTTAATGATTTCAGGTTGCTTAAATACTGTAAACCTCTCAATCCCTGCAGCTTTTATACCCCTGAACAGTTTCCGCAGAATACACCGCCCGTATTACCGATTCAGCCAGAACTTCCTGGGCCAGACAGCCTACCACGTTAACATCGGCAATCATCTCCCCGGTAGCCAGGACAAAAATGGTATCCCCGTCATATGTCGTATGTACGGGATTAATCACCCTTGCCAGCCCATCATGGGCCATTTGAGCCACTTTTGCAGCCTGGCTTTTACTCAATTTAGCATTACAGGCTATTACACCGATAGTGGTATTAGTTCCCTTTCTGTACTGCAGTACGCCGTCAGTATTTTTCCACACCTCCGCAGTTCTTAGAAAACCCCGCCCTTCGTCATCTCTAACCCCGGCAATAACTTGGCCGCTGTACGGGTCAACGACATCTCCCAGAGCATTCACCGCAACTACAGCACCTACAGTAAGCCCGCTGTTCAAGGTTGCAGACCAGCTGCCCAGGCCACTCTTGGTGCAGTACTCATAGCCTCTTATCTTGCCCACAGTCGCTCCCGCCCCGGCTCCCACATTTCCCTCCCGGACTTCGCGCCCAGCATTTTTACAGGCAAGGTAACCCATCCGGCGGTCAGGACGTACCCGGTAGTCCCCTACCTCCAAGTCAAACAGGATTGCTGCCGGAACAATAGGCACTACAGTTGGCCCAACCGGATAGCCAATGCCTTTTTCCTCCAGAAAGTCCATAACACCGCAGGCAGCATCCAACCCAAAAGCGCTGCCCCCGCTCAATACCACAGCGTGTATTTTTTCAATCGCGTTTACCGGCGACAGCAGATCCGTTTCCCTGGTACCGGGAGATGACCCGCGCACATCTACACCGCATACAGCGCCTTCGCGTCCAGCAAGTACAACAGTGCATCCTGTAAGAGCCTTCAGGTCTTCCATAGACCCAACTTTTATCCCTTTGACATCAGTGATTGAATTTGCCATTATATCACATTCCTATCATTTATTCTATAATCCTGGCTGCATTCCTTATCTGCCAGGATTCACCGAGCACGACCAAACAATCCCCGGCTTGCATCATGTCTTCCGCACCGGGATTGGAAATTGTCTCTTTTTCCCTGTAGATCGCAATTATGCTTACTCCATACTTATTGCGAAAATCGACTTCCGATAATGTTTTCCCCACAACTTCCGAATAATTTCCTACTTTAAGAGTAACCACATCTATATCTGCCAATGGAGTCTTTAATTTATGGAAATCCAATCCATGCCAGGAAATACTGCGAAACATTTCATAATCTTCTTCCCGTATCCGTTCTATGTATTCTTCAATTTCATCCCGGGGAACCAAATACTTGGTCAAAACTCTGGTAAATATTTCCACAGAGGTCTCGTATTCCTCCGGTATTACATCATCGGCGCCCAGTCTGTGCAGATCCTGCATGTCGGCTACAAACCTGGTTCTCACTATAATATGTATCCCGGGATTTAAAGACCTGATCATATAAGTAATTCTCCGGGTAGAAACCGGATCGGAAATAGCAATCACAGCTACCCGGGCTGCTTCTATTTTTGCTTTTTTTAGGACTATTTCATGGGCGGCATCCCCGTAATATATCGGCTGCCCTTTCTGTTTTTCCTCCCGCACCCTTTCCGGGTTTATTTCCAGAATTATGTATGGTATCCCGGCATAAAACGCTGCCCGGGAAATATTTTTTCCGTTAACCCCGTAACCTATTATTACTAAATGATCTTCTTTCCCGTCACTGTCTTCATCTGTCTCCACCATCCAGGGATACCTGCCGCTGAGCAGCCGCTCAGACAACGGCCAATTACATATGGCACCGGCTATCCTGGAAGCTGCTGCCATCAAAAAAGGAGTAAGCATCATCGTTAGAACGGAAGCTGCCAAAAATCCCTGGTAAAGAGCGCCGCTTATGAGCCCGTTTTCGATTCCTGTTTGGGATAATATAAAGGAAAACTCTCCTATCTGGCAGAGGCTGAACCCCACAATAACCGCTGTTCTCAAAGGGTATCCCAGCATAATGGTGACTGCTGAAGCTATCAGCCCTTTCCCCAGCAGGAGCGCCAGGGTTAATACTGCTATAATTCCAAGGTTCTGCAGCACGATATTAATATTGAGCAGCATCCCTACAGAAACAAAAAACAGGCTGGTAAAAGTATAAATAAATGGAACGATGCTGGCTAATGCCTGGTGACTGTATTCTGACTCGGCAATGATTAAACCCGCCAAAAAAGCCCCCAGAGCCAATGAAAGGCCAGCACTTGACGTGAGCCAGGCCACTGAAAAACAGATGACTATGATGCTCAACAGAAACAGTTCCCTGCTCTGTGTACGGGCAATATGATACAAAAGGTTAGGAACTGCATATATGGCCAGTATTACAACCAGGATAACAAGGGATGCGGCCTTTGCCAAGAGGATACTTACAGGTCCAATAGATGCCCCGGCAAAAGCAAGCAAGGGAGTAAATAACATCATAGGCACAATAATTATATCCTGGTAAATTAAAATTCCCAGATTTATTTTCCCGTGCGGGGTATCGAGTTCCGCTCTTTCTCCCATCTGTTTCAGCACTATCGCCGTGCTGCTCAAGGATATCAAAAAACCCAGGAAAAGGGCCTGGTTCGCTGATATTCCCAGAAGCCGGGCGATAATAAAAGTGCATACAATGCTCAGACCTACCTGAACAGTGCCCCCTATTAAAGCAGTCTTTTTAATGTCCAACAGTTTTGTAAAGGAAAATTCCAGACCTATGTTGAAAAGCAGAAAAATAACCCCCAGTTCAGCTATGCTCTGGACTCCTTCAACAGACTTGACCAGGGCCAGACCGTGCGGGCCTGCTAAGATTCCAGTGAGCAGATAACCCACAATTGCAGGAATTTTTAAACGGTGACATATAAAAAGGACTGTTATAGCCAGGCCAAATATGACCAATATTTCATTAAGCAGCGGAAACTCCATTCTCGTCCCCTCTTCGATATTTTACGGACCTGTCAATACCTTCAACTGTATCATATTGTTTTTTTGTCTATTAAATTCCTCTCCGAACAGCCAATCTCCTGCTTAATTCTACCGCTAACAGGGAAGCTAAAATCAACTTCAGCAAATCAAACCCTATAAACGGTATAAAGCCAATTTTTATAACCTGGAGAATATTGAGCGTGTTCCCCAGATAAAATTTCATTATTAGATATATATACGGCAGTCCTACCGCATAATAAACCGCTATCCCTGCCAAACCCGCAAGTACAAAGTTAGCAAAATTGTTCCTCCTTATCAGCCGGGACTGCAGCCAGGCAGCCGGCGGAAATCCCAGTAAAAAGCCGAAACTGGGTATAAAGACATAGGCAGGCCCTCCATAAGGGGGAACAGAAAATACAGGCAGGCCCAATAATCCCAAAAACAGATAGGCCAGCATACTTAAAAATGCTGCCGGCGGAGAAAGCAGGCAAGCAGCCAGCAGCATTACCAGGGGCTGCAAACTGAACGGAATGAGTATTACCGGTTGAAATATGCGTACCAGTATAGTGAGGGTACACATTACAGCAGTGAACATTGAAGCTAACACCAGCTCGTTGGTTGAAATTTTCATCTTATGTTTTCCTCCTCTCATTGTTAACCAATATTATATATTATAGTTAACAATAAAAGGTCAAAAAAATTACCCTCGGCGCAAAAATAATCTTCTGGGGATGAAGGCTTGAGGTCGGCGCTGGGGGTTTCAGAATCTATTTGCAGATTTCGAGGCTTATGTCCAGGCTTTTAACGGAGTGGGTCAGGGCTCCAACAGAAATAAAATCTACCCCTGTTTTTGCCACCTCGACAATATTATCTTCATTTATCCCCCCGGAAGCCTCCAGCAGCGCCCTTCCATTCGCTATGTCAACCGCTCTCTTCATCTTTTCAATATCCATATTGTCGAGCAAAATAATATCGACTCGCGAGTCCAGCGCTTCCTGCAGCTGCTCCAGGGTTTCTACTTCTAATTCTATTTTCACGGTGTGGGGAATCCGGCTTCGGATTGTCGAAACAGCTTTCTGTATGCTGCCGATAATTTTGATGTGGTTGTCTTTTATCATTACCCCGTCGTAGAGACCAAAGCGGTGGTTGCGAGCACCTCCTATTTTGACTGCATATTTTTCCAGCACCCGGAGACCGGGGGTGGTTTTCCGGGTATCAACCAGTTCCGCTTTGTAGTATTTTATGCTTTCCGCCATAGCCCGGGTCTTGCTTGCTATGCCGGAAAGACGCTGCAAAAAGTTAAGTGCAACCCTTTCTCCAGTCAGAATACTGGCAGCCCGGCCGCTGACAACCGCTATGGTATCCCCGGGTTCTATGAGATCCCCGTCTCCTCTCTTTACCTCAAACCCGATATCAGGATCTAGATAATTAAAAACCGCACGGCACACGTCTATCCCCGCTACTATCCCCGGAGACTTGGCATAAAAAATTCCGGCTGCCTGCTGTTCCCGGGGAATAAGATTAGCCGTAGTAATATCCCCGTGACCTATATCCTCCTCTAGAGCCCTCTTTATCAGGTTTTCTAACCCCAAGTAGTTCATCTCTTTTCCCCCTGGTGTAAAATTGAACCCGCTCCTTTTGGAAACATCCCGCATCAGCAGCTGACGAAGCTCATGTGTTTCAGCCACCGGATATCATCCCGCTCAGGGTAATCGGAGCGGAAATGCCCGCCGCGGCTTTCTTTACGCCACAGCGCTGCCTGCACAATGATACGGGCAATGGTTAACATGTTTATGATTTCATAATAAGACAGAAGGTCATCATCGTAAGTCAGATTATTATAAATTTTCTCCAGTTGCTGGTAAGCCTTTTTAAGCCCGGCTTCATTCCTTATTATGCCTACATTGTCCCACATTATCGCCTGCAGGCTTACTTTAGTTTCAAATGAAGTCTTTTTGCCTGCCTGGGGACGGAATACCCAGCTGCGGTCGAAGTTTTTGAATATTTCTTCAGCTTTGATGCGCCTGCGGTACAGTATCTCTTCCGCATTGTCCACTATTCGCTGCCCAAATACAATTCCCTCCAGTAAAGAATTGCTCGCCAGCCTGTTCGCTCCATGCACACCGGTACACGCAGCTTCTCCACAGGCATAAAGCCCGTAAATGCCGGTTTCTCCCCGGGTCGATGTTTCAATGCCCCCCATGATGTAATGAGCAGCCGGCGAAACAGGGATATAATCCCTGGTTATATCTATTCCCTTCTGCCTGCAGGCACGGTAAATATTGGGGAACCTGTCTTCAACACCCGGAATATCCATCATGCTGAGGTAAACATATTCGCTATCCGTCTCCAACATTTCGTTCAGAATAGCCCGGGAAACAACATCTCGGGGAGCAAGCTCCTGTAAAGAATCGTATTTCGCCATGAACCTCTCACCCCTGGTGTTATAAAGCAGAGCCCCTTCTCCTCTAACCGCTTCCGATATCAGGAATCGCTGGGTCTCATAGCTGAACAGAACTGTGGGGTGAAACTGGATGAATTCCATGTCTTTCAAGCGGCCCCCAGCCCGGAAAACAGCTGCCATCCCGTCGCCAGTCGCCACATCCGGGTTGGTAGTGTATTTGTATAATTGTCCGGCTCCGCCGGTAGCTATGATAACAGCCTTAGCTGTATAAATCAGCTTGGAAGCGCTTTTCACATCATAGACAAGAGCCCCGTAGCATTCATCCTGGTTAGCATCGCCCAGGATATCTATCAGGAACTGATTTTCGTAAATAGTTATGTCAGCGCTGTTTTCACATTGACCGGCAAGGGCTATTCTAATTGCCTCGCCGGTAGCATCAGCGGCATGCAGGATACGGGCTTTGCTGTGAGCAGCTTCTCTGGCCAGGGATATGCTGCCGTCCTTCATATCGAACCTGGCCCCCGCCTGGATCAGCTCCCTTACCCGAGCCGGACCCTCCCTTACCAGCACGTCAACCGCTTCAATATTGCAAAGACCGGCTCCCGCCTCCAAAGTGTCTTCTAGGTGCAAAAAGGGAGAATCCTCTTCATGAACAGCTGCAGCGATTCCCCCCTGGGCTAAGCCGGTATTAGAATCTTTTAGAGTCTTTTTGGTCAGTATGGTAACTTTTCCGTGCTGTGAAGCCTTTAAAGCCGTAAAAAGCCCGGCAATTCCCCCTCCAATTATTAAAAAATCCGTGTTTATCACAGGAGTATCTCTGTCAAGAGTCTCCAAATATCTGCTTATTATCATAAACCGGCTCCTATTACGGCATTATGGAAAGCATATTCTGAAGAGCTCCGTAAGCCCTTCTCCGTATTTCCTCGGAAATCTCCACCTGGTGTTCCATCCTGTCCAAAGCATTGGCCAATTTTTCCAGATCAAGGTATTTCATATCATAACACCGGAATTCCGGGCGCGCCAAATAAAAAGTTTTCTCCGGAAAGTTCTTCTGCAGAGTGTAGACAAAGCCCTCTTCCGTCCCGATAATAAATTCTTTATCAGGACTGGACTTGACATATTGCAGCATCCCGCCGGTAGAACGCACAGCGTCTGCTGCCTGCGTTATTTCAGGAACACACTCCGGGTGCACCACTATTTTGGCATCCGGGTGCATTTCTACCTGCCGCGCAAGCTCTTCCCTGGTCAAAACATCGTGTACGGGACAATACCCCTCCCACAAAATCATCTTCCTCCCGGTCTGTTCCTGCACGTAGGCCCCCAGGTTCTTGTCCGGCACAAAAATTATCTGCCGCTCTTCAGGAATCGATTTAACGACATTTACTGCGTTGGAAGAGGTACAGCAAATATCACTTTCAGCCTTGACATCTGCTGAAGAGTTCACATAGCAAACCACTGCCGCATCAGGATACTGGGCCTTCATTTCTCTCAATGCCTCCGCAGTAACCATATCTGCCATAGGACATCCAGCCCGAAGGTCAGGGAGGAGGACGGTCTTTTCCGGGCTCAGTATTTTGGCGCTTTCGGCCATGAACTTGACACCGCACAGTACGATTACATCAGCATCGGTTGCAGCTGCCTGCCTAGCGAGCTGCAGAGAATCACCAACAAAATCGGCTATATCCTGAATCTCCGGTATCTGATAATAATGGGCCATAATCACAGCATTTATTTCTTTTTTTCGCCAGGCAATATATTCTACCAGCTCTAAAGTCATAAGACATCATTTCCTTCCACATCTTAATTATGGATAAAACTGCAAAAAATGTCAGCTTGACAGGTTAAAAAGCAAGAGGTAAGATATTCCTCCCACCTATTGATTTCTCACCTCTTGCCTATGCTATTTATAGCTGCCCCGGCAGATCTTATCTATTTCATTTTTTTCGTTAACAAAAACCAGCCTGGGTTCATGGCCTTTACACTCTTCATCTTCGAGCAACGTATAGGTAAGGATAATTATGACATCACCTTCTTGAACCAGCCTGGCTGCCGCTCCGTTCAAACAAATGATCTTTGAACCCCGTTCGCCTTTGATAACATAGGTTTCAAATCGAGCACCGTTGTTGTTATTTACAACAGTTACCTTTTCATTTTCCACAATATCAGCAGCATCCATGATGTCCTCATCGATGGTTATACTGCCGACATAGTTGAGGTTGCTTTCAGTGACAACCGCCCGGTGAATTTTTGACTTAAGCATATAGCGAAGCACTCAGCCTACACCTCCACCAACAGGTTATCTATTAACCTGATTTTACCGAATTTTACAGCCAATGCAATCAATACCCTGCCCTCTATTTTGGCCAAATCTGACAGGTCATTGCCGTTATAAACGGCTATATAGTCGATTTCAGCTCGCGGCCGTTCTTCGATAAATTTTTTCATTTTCTCCCTGATACTTTCAACATCTCTTTCACCGTTAGCTATTTCCTCTTCCGCCAGTTTTAAAGCTTGGCTCAATACAAGCGCTTCCCGCCGCAAATCCTCATCCAAGTACACATTTCGCGAACTCATGGCAAGGCCGTCTTCTTCTCTTACTATAGGAACCCTGATTATCTCCAGCGGGAAATTAAGTTCGCGAACCATTTTTTCGATTACCATGACCTGTTGAGCATCTTTTTGCCCAAAAAAGGCGGTATCAGGTTGACAGA
>JACIYB010000066.1 GCA_014360155.1 Syntrophomonadaceae bacterium | reverse complement strand
ATTTTTCATACCGCTCGCTTTCTTCGTCCTGATCATATACCAGCTGAAACTTAAACTCACTTCCCTTCGGTACCCTTTCAACCTGCCGGGGACTGGCTGCAGCAGTAAGCCGGTCCAGAGTATTTTCAAATTTTAATTCAGTCAGATATAACCCTGTATCGACCTGCTCTAACTTTTCCAAGCTTTTCCTGTCTAAAAATGAATCACATACTGTCAAACGGGCCGGCCTGTTGTTATGCATTCCCGCACCCTGAATGGTTCCAAAAAGCCTGCACACGATGCAATTAATGTCTGCACATTCATGGTGGTACAGTTTTCGGCCTCCACCGGAAACCTCCCTGGTAAAAAAAGCTTCCCATGCACTCTCAGGTTTTTTCGCGAATTCAAGTCTTTCCAGCAATGCTCTCATTTTGCCTTTAAGGCTGCTACCCGGAATGTAAGGCACCCTGGTTAAAGGGTCCCTGACGACCGGGTAATCCAACCCTCCTATTTCCATGACTTCTTTGCCCGAACCTATATGCAATCCGGTCTCCAAATGTATGTGTCCGTTAATAAAACATTTGCCTAAAAATTTGCCGCTATTGAATACCTTTATATCTCTCTCCACCTTTTCAGCCGCCCCCCTATAAATCAACACCGCCATAAAATTTATGGTAAGCGATTATCGCTTCCACCATTTTCGCCAATCTTTTGAAGTCTTCAAAACCTTCAGCACCTTTTTCTCTCACCCTGTCTATGCATGGATCTAATACCTGCATGAGAAGTTCAACCTGCGTGTTACGCCCTCTAGCATAGGCTAACTGTACTTTGAGAAGAACAATGTCATCATGCCTAAATTTTGGGGGATTTTTGGCCGCCTCAATATATATTCTGCGAACTTCGTCTAAAAACTTGCGTATCTGGTTGGTTTTGAGCCCTTTGGCAGCCAACATAGCCCCTGTTATTTCAGCCCATTCCACCAGCTCTCTTGTCGAAATCTCGCCCATATATTTCTTAGCGGTTATTTGTTTAAACAAATATTCATTGAGGATATCTTCCTCGTTTTCTTCCAGTATTTTACGTATTCCTTTAAAAGCTTCTAATTCATTGACTATCTGTTCTCTATATGCCTGCAGGGAAAGAGACTGCAAATTATTTATGACATTTTTAATGACCTGGTTTTTAGGATCCCTGCTGTTAACTCTCATCTGTGACAGCAGCCCAATTATTCTGGCTCTCTGCAGCGGCGTCATGTCAGCCTCGGTTTTTTCGCTCAAAATAGACATTATTTTCTCACTCCTCGCGTTAAATAATCGGTTATCTGCAGAGCCGGAGGAAGCAAACGCTTCCTCACCTCCTCCTGCAAAATCATCCCCAGCAGCGGCCGGTAGAAAGAGCGGCTGTAATCATGCCTCTCACCGTTTTCCATATTTCTGGCGAATAAATAGTAGATGCCGGGATACGCCCAGGCTGATTCCGCTTGGTCCAGCTCTTCTATCGGCTGTATTAGGTGCATAAGCTTCATAATAAAGGAACGGCTAAAAGCCCGGGGCCTTAAGTTTGCATCTGTTCCCCCGGCTATTAAAATCTCGGTTAGATCTTCCAAGCAGTTTCTCTTCTCTCCACGCTGTTCCAAAGCCGCTATTTCGTCCCAATGCAGTATGTTCCCGAAAAAGCTCAACCGATTTCTGCCCCGCTCTTTAGCCAGCCTTTCCTCTCTCAGTGCTTCTTCGGCCATGCGGAAAAATGCCGCAGAAGGCTCAGTGATCGACACCCCCCCTGATAAGTTGATTTCAGAATGCCTGCCAGTATAGTTTTTAAAGTCCTCATATATTATCCAGGCGGTATCTAATACATCATTCCAGCTCCCAATCAACAGCAGATCATCTCCTCCAGCGTAAATCAAGTTGATATTCGGTTCTGATGGAGGTGTATGGGTAATTCTTTTCATGTTTTTTTGCTTTAGCAGCCGGGGCAGATAATACTTGAAATAGAGGTTGAACCGCTCGGATAACTCGCTCAGCCTGGCTAGGGCAGACCTCTTGCCCAACCCGCAGCTTAATATTTTATCCATCCAATCTACATCCATACGCAAAACGCCCCAACAGTTCAACCCAGCAGCCTTCTCTCCCAGTTCCCCAAAATCGCCGCAAGCATAATAACTTCCCCGGGGAAAATTGCAAACGTGTTTATCTCCTGCAGCAAATTCCCATAAATCATCCAATAAATATGTGGCGACAATAGCATCTTTTTTCTGGGGGTTAAAAACGTATTTGCGGTTGAGGATATTAATATCAGCTTCGTCTTCTCCCTGTATTCGGCAGATCCTGTTTTCCCCAGGGATTTTCTTCTCTAATTCCAGCATCTTTTTACAGAAGGAACATATATTAATCGCGTCTTCATCACTGCTGATGCGCACTGTTTCACTTGCCGAAGGCTTGCGGCATATCTCGCATATTTTCTCTTCTAAAACCGGGGTAAAAAGGTCGTTAAATATGATGCCTAAATCATCTCTCCATTTTTGCGTCTTCTGTTTCTCTAACAGTTCTTTTATCTCGTTCCATCTCTCTGCTAAATCCGTCCCGCCTTCTTTTAATACAAAATCTTCGCCTTTTAAAGGCCGATAATCCAGACATAGATACAACCTCAAGTCGTGTTCATTGTAAAGATAACCGTTTACCTCTTCTGCAGTACCGTTTAGCGCCTCTTTTACCCGCCCGGTATTAGGGGCAAGCAGGAAAAACCCTCCTCCACCGCTGTATATCAGGCAGCAGCGAGGGAGATCCATTTTCTCCAATAAAATGCTTACTACAGTTTCTCCCAAAAGTTCCAGGTAAAAAGACCTTGCGCGTGCAGTCCCTAGTGCCCCCGGGGATGCGTTAGCGCAAACAAAATCTTGTACGCCGGATAAATCACCTCCTACCAATAAGTAGGCATCTGACTTGCGATCTTTTATCAAGCCTAAAGCCGGCTCTCTGTCCCAGTTCAAGCCTTTTTCCTCGCTTATATAGCAGTAGCTGCAATATGCCAGGGAAGCCGTTGAACGGAGATGATAATAGAGGGAAATATCAGAGACCCCTGAATTGCCGGGGCTGACATCTTCTGGAATATTAAGGCAGTATTTTTGCAACAGGAGCAGCAAAGTCCTTTCATCAAGCGCATCGCTTCTGCGTTCGAATTCATCTCTGAATCTTTCTGCTTCCTTTCGGTAAAAAGCTGCAAATTCATCCCGGGTTTTTGTACCCTGCCTTATAGGGTAAGGATATTCTTTAACATTTTGGGGTCCCCATACCATCTTATTATCTTGAACAGAAGTTTTTCCCAAATTTATATTGTTGAATACCAAGCTTAAAGCAAAATGGGCACCAGGAAAAACCTCTTCACCTGTATTAAACCTTCTTCTTTCCATACCCGACGCCAATTTATCAGCTTCACATACAGCATAAATATCATTTTGCAATCCTATTTCCTTTTTAAAGCCGCCAGTATTTACAGCTTCACATAAAAAATCCGCATTTTCCGGGTGATGATGCTGACGAATGATTTCTATCACTTTATAAGGGAGCTCCATTTGCTCAGCCCAACTAGCGCCCAGTTCCCAGTGCCTCTTCTGCTTTGAACCTGGCTCGGAAGCTCCATAACAAAACAATTTGCCTATATCATGAAGCAACCCTCCAAAAATCAAACTGTTGCGCAATTTTCCCCTTCACATCCTCCCCACGCCTGTTTCTAGCCTAATGCGTCCAAACCCGAAGGTAGTATTTTTACCCACCCCCGTTTTTTCAGCCAGTTTTAAATAGTTTATAAACGGTGTCAGGTCACCTTCATATGTTATGCTGCCGGTAATTCCTCCCAATTTTATTTTTCGCTCCTGCCGGACCGATCCCCAGTAATAATCACAAAAGCTAGTTTGTGCATCACATACCCTCACCATTTTCGTCTTTTCCCAAAATGAAGGCGAGGGGTACTCCACACAGCCATTGCCAAAATGCCGGGATAAAGCATTGAGCCGGGTTACAACCGATTTCATCAACACTTCAAAAGGCAACTCAGAAAGCAGCCTGCCTTTTTTACGGACCCTCAAGGGACTTTCCATGTGTACAGTGCACTTGTCCACCTTAGAGACTTCATAATCCAGCAGTTTCTTTATTTCGTATCCGGTTGGGTCAGTACTGTATTCAGGATTTTCCGTGTTATACAGCCTCTTATGTTTACCATCAGGAAATTTTTCAGATACGCTCAGCAGCTTAAATTTCCCCGTTTCGCCATCATAACGGCTATTTCCTATGCCCTCTTGTCCCATCGCCAGAAAACTCAACAGGAAATACGGGTAATATTGAATCCCTCTGCCTATTAATACAAGCTTCAAGGTGAGTATCTGCCCTGAAGTGAATTCCCTCTTTTCGCCTTGGCCCTGGATCTGGACCATATACGGTCTGGGAACCGAAGCCTGCCCGGACATAAACCCGTTTTCAGTCTGAGAAGACGGAGCAAAGACTACTGAAAAAGCACATCGCCCGACCAACGCACAGCCTGCACACTCTTTATTCCTCGGTTGGGAACAGACCATGCGGTGAAACACGCTGCCCAAAGCTCCGCGCACCGCACCTTCCCGAAATTTTGGCAAAGAAAGCCTAGTTTTAGGAGAAATTCGCATCTCTAATTCACTGATGGGGAAATTAACCATCTACATCTATTTTCCTCCACTCGCTACATCTTCCAAGAAAAAATCAAGCCTCCTCAAATCTGGGAAACGGGCCCTGCATCACTCGCAATTCGGACTAGCACATCGAACGCCCTCCCTTTCCCCCGCCGATTTTTTCCATTTCAGCAATACCTTTTTTCCGCAGCGGACGGACAAAGCAATCCGGACTGCGATAATACCAGCTCCACTTGCTATCTCTTCATTTTGCTTTAAAGCTTCCGGAACTATTGCAAAACCCCCGAAAGCAAACAGCACACATATATTATGATAAATTCTACACTTTTCCCCTATATTCTTCCATATTATGACTGGAATATTGAAAAGCCCCGAAATATCAAGGTTTAATTGGGATTTTTAAAAATGTTTGAGTACAAGTGACCGGATTTTGGACACAACTAACTAGTAAAAAGGTACAACTGGTTGGGTAACCCTCTACCTTCCTTATCTAGAAGGCAAAATCCGAAGACAAATTTTGCAAGACAGCGTGAGGAAGCAAGTTTTGCCGGCAGTTATTCGCGAGGAGAGGATTAGAGAAGGATTATTCATGGAGGGTCGAATTAATGGTTTACAGGTCACCTCTCATTAATATCCCGGTATTCTTTTAATGCAACAACGCTTTTATATGCCGGTCTCACTATTTTATCGGCATTGATCAGCTCTTCCAAACGGTGCGCGCTCCAGCCTACGATTCTTGCTATTGCAAACATAGGTGTATAAAGCTCTAACGGAATACCTAGCATGCTGTAAACAAATCCACTATAAAAATCGACATTGGCGCTGACTCCTTTGTAGATCGGCCGTTCTTTGGCTATCACTTCAGGAGCAATTCTCTCAATCATAGAGTACAGTTCAAAATCAGATTTCCTGTCTTTTGCATCAGCCAGCTTTTCTACAAATCCCCTAAATATAAGGGCTCTAGGATCAGAAATAGAATAAACAGCATGCCCCATTCCATAGATCAATCCGGTACGGTCAAATGCCTCTTTGTTCAATATCTTACATAAATACCGCCGCACCTCCTCTTCGTCCTTTATGTCAGCGACATTTGATTTTATATCTCTCACCATCTCCACCACCTTATTATTGGCCCCTCCGTGCTTCGGACCTTTTAAAGATGATAATGCGGCAGCGATGACTGAATAAGTATCAGAACCTGAAGAGGAAACGACCCTGGTCGTAAACGTAGAATTATTACCCCCACCGTGCTCCATATGAAGCACCAAAGCAACGTCCAGTACCCTTGCCTCAAGATCTGTGTACTTTCTATCCGGCCTTAACATTATCAAGATGTTTTCTGCTGTCGAAAGCTTGTCAACAGGTCTGTGGATATAAAAACTGTCGTTGCACCCGTAGTGATTGTAAGCATGGTAGCCGTATACAGCCAGCATAGGGAAAATGCTTATAAGGGTAAGGCACTGCCTTAGGACATTGCTCAATGATAAGTCAGCCACCCGCTCATCGTATGAAGTTAGGGTGAGAATACTTTTGGTCATAGAATTTATTATGTCTTTACTGGGTGCTTTCATAACCACGTCTCTGACGAAATTCTTGGGCAGGTACCTGCAAGCTGACAGGATTTCTTGAAATCCTGCCAGCTGTTCTTTGGCAGGCAGCATGCCGAACAAAAGCAGATAAGCTGTTTCTTCAAATCCAAAGCGCTTGTCATTAACGAAGCCCTTTACTAAATCGAAGATATTATATCCGCGATAAAAGAGTTTCCCATCACAAGGCACACTCTTTCCCTCAATTTCTTCACTGGACTGGATTAAAGAAATATTGGTAATCCCAGCAAGAACGCCTTTCCCAGTCTTATCCCGAAGTCCACGCTTTACCCCGTATATTTCGTACAGGCTGCTGTCAATAAAGTTTTTTTCCCTGCAAATTTTACTGTACTTGTCTGTATAAGCTTCTATCTTTTTCTTTGTCCTGTTCGGCATGAAAATCCTCCAGTATGTAATGATAAAGAAAAACAATTTATAAGTTATAAGCCCCAAGCCGTACCCGCCGTTTAGTCTGACAGTTTCTCAGCATGTCCCCAATCCTTCATGGCAAGATTATACCATAAAACAAGCCCTTTTAAAGCAATACCGCCGGCCCTGCCGCATACGCGATATGCAGCAATATATCGGCATACCATCCACAACACACAGTTGCTGCCGCACAAACCGCCCCTCTAACCTAAAGATATGGTCTTCCCCCCCAGCAGCTGCGGTATTTCGGGATCACAGGTAGTAAATATAACCTGGTTTTTAAGGGCATATTCCCTAATAATATCTGCGGCCATCTCTCTTCTTTCCGGGTCTAGGTTTACCAGGCAATCGTCCAGTATCACAAAGCCCTCTCCTTTACCATAAATATACTCCAGCAGGGCAAAACGCAGGGATAGGGCTACACTGTCATACGTGCCTGAGGACAGGAGCTTAACCGGAATGCCGACATCTCTTTTGTTGATGATATCAATATTGAAATATTCGTCTACCCGCCCTATTTTATAGTTGCCCAGAGTAATTCGGGACAGGTACCGGGTAAATGAATCCACCAGGGGCTGGAAAGAATTTGCATCCATCTCTGCCAGCGTCTGTTCGCAGGCTTCTTTAACCTTTATTAAAACCTGAGCACGGTGTATGTTCTGTTCAAATTCTTGCCGGGTTTCTGCATAAAGTGCTTTAAGTTCTTCTAGAGACTCTTCTGGCAGACAGCTTTCTTTCTCAAAATAACTCACCTTAGTGTTCGTGTATCTCTCGCTTATCTCGTAATGTTTCTGCCGCAAATTCTGCAGGTACCGGCGAAAAGCCTCTGCATTTTCAAACCCCTGGGGCAATGGTTTCAGGCCCTCTACGCGTTTCTGCAGGTTCTTCATATCTCCGCCGATATCCATCAACCGATCCAAAACCTTATCGGGTTTCCCGTATTTTTCTTTCCATTTCTCCACCTGTTCCTCAAGCCGCTTCAGTTTCGCACGCAGGTCTATTTCCTCTTTTTGTATTTCCCCCTGTTCCGCAGAAATAATATCCATAGCCCGCACCTCAGGGACATCTCCTAATTTCTCCAGCTCATTTCGCAGCTCTGCGTATTCTTTCCCGTTCAGCATGCAGCTAATGGTTTTCTTTTCAGAGACGATATTGCTGTCTATGACCATCATCTTTTTATGTACGTAGCGAGCTTCATTTCGGTCTTTAACATTTAGCTGTCCAAGTAATTTTTCGAGTTCCCGGCTACAGAAATCATATTCTTTTTTCAACACCAGGAAGTCAAATTCTCCTGATTTTATCTCGATCTCTGCCAGATCCCCCAGCTTAAACTTCAAGTACCCGTTAGCCTGAATGTGCTTCTCTTGCACCGGCCGGAGATCCTCCAGGTCCCGGGCAACCCACATGTCGAAATCCTGTTTTTTCTCAATATCTGCAAAAATAGTGCCTGCCCTGATCGCTGTCTCGGCATCGTGCGCTCGTTTTTGCAAATCCTCCAGCTTCTGCAAATCATCCTCCGTCACTGCTGCCAGAGATTCTTTTTCTTGTTCCAGTTCCTTTATTTTATTTTTTTTTGTTTCCAGCAACTGTACGACTTTTTCCAATTCCTCTTTCTTATCCCGGTTCCTGCAGGCTTCCTGTTCTTCTGCCAGTTTCTTTTTCTTCTCTTCGATCTTTTGCAGTGATTTATGAATGTTTTCTATCTGCTCTATAACTTGCGGCCATTCTTTAATAACACATCTTAATTCTTCGCTTTCTCGCTGCAGTTTTTCTATCTCCGGCTCTATCCCAGCTCTTTTGATGGCATCCTCTTCCAATTCACTGAGATTCTGTATTTCCCTTTCCATCTCTTTCTTACGCTTTTCCATGGACTGCAGGCTCTCAGCCGTTTCCCGCAGTTCTTCTTCAATCTGCTCCACTTTTTTTATCTTACGCCGCAATTCTTCTTTTTTGTAGTAGCTAGCAAGAATTTTGCCGATCCCTTTAGCAAATGGATTGTGAATGCCTCTCCCGCTTTCAGGCCTTTGATTCTTCCAGTCCCAGCGCTTTAACATTTCCTCATATTCCCAAGCGATTAAACTGCGCAGGCGATCAATAGAAACGCCGTCTAGCTCCATAACCGCTTTCCGCAGGAGGGAACTCATCGAATGAACATTCTCCTCGTCCTTTACCAGTTCCAGCATATTTTTCAGCTCGTCCTGCCGAGCAAAAACCAGGGTTTGGTAAGTTTTCTCTCCCAGGTTAAAAATGCTGCGCATAATATCCCGGACCCTGTTTTCTTCGCTGATAATAGTCCCGTCCGGCTTTTTTAGCAGCACTTCGGGCTTATTTCCCCACCGTTTCTGGATCAGATAGTCGCCTCCGTTCAAACTAAAACCCAGGCTGGCATCGGCAAAATCGCCTTCCGGAACAGGCAGGTATTTCTCAAAAAACTCTTTTTTTTCTTTTCTTTTGAGAGAAGCTTGCAAAAACATAACTGCACCGATAGCATTTACAATGGTGCTCTTTCCTGATTCATTGGGGCCTATGATCACATTCATTCCCTTATCAAAATCCAGGCTTATGTCATGCAGCCCTCCAAACTGCCGGGTTTCAAAGCGCTTTATATACATCTACTTTGCCCTCCCTATTAATTCATAAGCCAGCTGCAACACCTCATCGTCATCAGCAAGCCTGTGGAGTAATCTATAAGGGAAGGAATTAACCGTAAACTCCTGGTCTATAAGCTCCTTAGTAATTTTCTTCCCCAGTTTTGTATCGTCCACCTGAAAATACAGCAGATTCTCCTCCAACTGTTGATAATACTCATTGCGCCTCTTCATTAATTCCTCATCAATATTTCCATGTAAACACAGCCGGACTACTTTTTGTCCGGCATTTTCATCAATAACGTCTCTTAAGATTTTTTCAAAGTCTGCTTCTGATTCTACCCGGCAGTTTAAATTATAAAACTGGTAAATTCCAGGGTGCAGGCTCTGCGCAGATATTTTTTTGTCTTCACTTATATCGATAAGCCAGGCGTTTCCCTTGCGGCTGAAATTCAACCCATCCGGTTCAGGAGTCCCACAGTTGAAAACGGCAGCACCAGCTACTTCTTCCAAGTCAGGATAACGTACATGAGCATGCCCGAGCAGCCATACATCCACCGGTATATTCTCCAATTCCTTTACAGTCATATAAAAATATTCCCCCTGCATGTCGGGAGACAAACCTTCAACAGCCCCATGGGCGACTCCTATATTGATTTTCTGCGGGTCACATTCCTGGTTTTCCTTCATCCAGGCTAGTTTGTTAGTTGCTGAATGCTTCCGGTGGCAGTAGGCAGGATAAACGTCTACATCCAGATTGTGCGAAGTTAGTGAATAAACCTTGTCTTCATTTAATAAAACCATATTATCAGGCATATTGCCGGATATGTATCTCCAGAGTTCGTTGGTGCCATCATCGTAGTCATGATTACCGGGAAGAAGCAATAAGGCTTCGCCGCCAAAACCCGCAAGGATTGCCATCACTTTCGTCACCAGGCTTTTATTGACCCGCAAGCGGTCGAAAAGGTCCCCTGCAATTATGAATAAATTGCAGTTCTCTTCATTGGCCCGCGCAACCAGGGTCTTAAGCACTTCCACCCTCGCTTCGCTCAGGAGCTTTTGAACCGCTTCAGGATAACGGGAATATGTCATCCCGATATGCAAATCCCCTGTATGCAGAATTCTTATTGCCATTTTTCGTTCTCCTTTACTTTTTTGTCTGCCTATAGGATAATATCAATAATACGCATGAAAAAACAGCAGCTTTCTAGCCGTACGATTCATCTGTCTTCAACCCCCTCACTTCGTATAGCAATTGAAAAATACGCGAAGCAGCTGTTAGTCATAGAAGAATGCCTGTTTTATACCCTTGAGCAGTATTCAATTTTCTAATAAACAATATAACACATATCGGCACGCCGCGATGCTTGTCTGCAGCGGAATCTGTTTTATTTATAAATTTTAGCATTTTCTATTCTAATATTTTGCTGAATAATATAAAATGATAGAAAGGATTTTTTTGAAAAAAAGAGTATATTAGGGAATAAATATAAAAAAAGAAAAATAATTGTCAGGTGTTGTAGATGATGGCAAGATAATTTTATGTGCCAACAGCTTGCCGTAAGGGGGGAAAACAATGGAGGGGAAATTCCGCCGGTCTTTACTAGGTTATAAGCCTGAAGAAGTTAAAAGCAGGATAGAAAAAATAGAAAACGATCATCAAAAAGAAATAGCTTTACTGGAAGCTCAGATTGAAGAAGTAAAAACCGAACTCAGGAAAGCAGAGGAACAGCAAGCACGGCTTGAAGCCGAGGTAAAGGAATACACGGAAAAAGAAAAAGTGATTTCTGAAATCATGTTAAAGGCACAGCTGAATGCTAGAAAAATTGAAGAAGAAGCCCGGGAAAGGGCCCATATTATGATCCAAGAAGCGGAGAACGAGCTCAAAGAAAAGCTCAGGGAATTGGAGGCCTTGCGAGTAAAGGTCAAGAACTTCAAACAGGATTTCAGAGAAACCTTGGATAACTACAGGTTATCGCTGGAATCAATAAAGGAAGACCCTGAGGATGTCTCTTTTATTCCCACACTTGTAGCCAAAAATAAACAAAAAGATGTGAACAAGATATAAAAAAACTTCTAACATTT
>JACIYB010000065.1 GCA_014360155.1 Syntrophomonadaceae bacterium | reverse complement strand
CGGTGAAACAGGTAAATTTGTTTTGGTTTTCAAAATATGGAGTAAGGAGGAAAATCGGGGTTGAAGGAAAAGAAGGTTAGAAAGGCAATCATTCCTGCTGGGGGATGGGGAACACGCTTTCTCCCGGCGACCAAAGCCCAGCCTAAGGAAATGCTTCCCATCATTGATAAACCGGCAATTCAATATATTGTGGAAGAAGCTATCAATTCTGGAATTGAGGACATTATTATCATCACCGGGAGCGGAAAACAGGCAATCGAGAATCACTTCGACCGTTCTTGGGAACTGGAGATGGTTCTGCAGGAAAAGGGCAATCACGAACTCCTCGATGTTATCAGAAAAATCTCCAACCTCGTCGACATCCACTACGTGCGCCAGAAGGAACCGCGCGGCTTGGGCCATGCAGTATATTGTGCCCGAAAATTTGTGGGAGATGAGCCTTTTGCTGTCTTGTTAGGAGATGACCTGGTCCAGAATGAAATTCCTTGTCTGAGCCAACTGCTGGGTGTTTTCGAGGAATATGGAGGGCCGGTTTTGGCAGTACAAGAAGTTGCTCCAGCAGATGTTGAAAAATATGGAATAATCGAGCCGTCGGGTTTTATAAAAGACTCGTCACGACTGCTTCAGGTTAGAGGGTTAATAGAAAAACCGCTTCCAGAAGACGCCCCTTCCCGCTATGCAATCATCGGGCGCTACATACTCACACCGGAGATCTTTGAAATTCTTGAACATACTCCGCCGGGATCTGGCGGGGAAATCCAGTTGACAGATTCTCTAAGGGGGCTGGTTGAGCTGCAGCCGATCTACGCTTACCTTTTCGAAGGAGTGAGGTATGACGTGGGAGACAAACTTGGATTTCTGGAAGCTACAGTAAAGCTTGCACTTGAACGTCCCGAACTTGCTCCTAAATTCCGCCGGTTTTTGTTAAAAGTAGCGGGTGAAATCGCAGGAGATGCGGATGCAGATTAGCTGACTGCTCCTGCTCCCGGCTGTCTTTTATTTTTGACATTTGCGTATCGCCAGCCTGGCGATAAAACCCAGGCCAAAACCGGCCAGCGAAAAGCACAGCATTGACCAGAAGGGGCCTAAAAAGATATTCTCTACCGTTAATGTGCGGGAAAAGATAACCCCAATTGTCCCCGCATATGCAGACAGAGCAAAAGGCAGGAACAGTAAGGGTTTCTCATCTTTCCCGGCATCGCTGTAAGCATCCCAGACTGCAAATAAATATAGGCAGGGATAGAACATCAGCCACTGGTAATCGGTCGAATTTACCGCCTCCCTGGTCTGGCCGTGAAAACTGCATATAATAATGGTATTTAATCCTGATTTCACATTTATCAGCAGTTCTAGAGCTATCAGGGTCAAACCTTTTATGTATTTTCTGTTAACTAATTGACCAAATCCAGGCACAGCTGCGCTCCAGGCAGCTGCTCCCAGTGCTCTGTAATCAGCCATCAAATCCCTTCTTCAACATTAAACCATATATAAAAGCCGTACCAGACAAAAAAGGAAACGAACCACAGTATGAAGGAATAATACCAGTCGTACCCATTGTGGTACTTAATGACACCCGTAAACCGCTCGGCGTATAATTCAAACCCGGTTAATATGCCGGTCCAAACCAGGTTCCACTTGAGCAGTCCGTAAAAGCGATTGGGCCTGTATCTTATCCAAAACATGGCTAAGACGGGTACGATAACACAATTTACAATCGCTTCTTCGATTTTATTTGGGTATGTCCACAGATTGAAATTCATCGCAACATGGCATACGATGTTGGCATATAGGCTGGCGAACAGCCCGGCTGGGATGTATTTTTTCATCCCTCTCCAGTTTATTGCGAGTGCGAGGACAGCTGCAGCCAGCGGCCCATAGGTAAATATGCTGGTTAACATCGTCGTTTCACCCGTTTATGGTTTATCGTTTATGTTTTATATAGATTGATTTCACTGCAAAAACCTCAAGTTAACCTGTTTAAATGTATAAATATATAGGAGCCTGTTGCCCATGCGGAAGTCTGGTGGCGAATATTTATACATTTAAACCAGCAGATTATAACTTTCAGCAGTAGAATCATAGATTTAATTTGCCCGAAAACCCAAAAAAATATTAACGGGCAGTAATTTCAAGCTGTTTTTGTACAGCAGACCAGGCTGGGCTGTTTTGATCCTGTATTTTGACAGCAGGGCTTCTGTTCTGTACTCGTCTCAGGCCTGTTAAGGTTTTCCTTCCTCTGGTATAATATGACATATGGAACCCGAATAATTAGCGGGATAGACAATTTTCCCCAAAATGCAAAATTTCTGCTGTGAAAGGCCTGAAAAGGCGGCTTGGTTCTGGAAGGAGAATTCTTCTATGAGTGAACTAGAGGTGAGAGTCTTCATTACCGTTGTAGTCCCCATGTTTAATGAATCAGAAAATATAGAAATCCTTTACAGGCGGCTTACCCAATGAATACTGGATTTGAACGGGAGAGAAAAAACAAATTGCGGTTTTGGAATGACTTTGCAGATGCACCTGATTTTCGCAGAGAGCTTATTGGGGGAGTGCTTATATTTGCTTTAGTAATCACCTGGGGGACCTGGCCGATTATGAGCGCCCCTAACAGCTCCTATCCCGTTACTGTTGATGGAATGGGCCATTTGACCAGGATAGAATACCTGGCAGACTGCCTTAAAGAATTGAAATGGCCCTCATGGTTCCCCTACTGGTACAATGGCAGCACTGTGGTGCAATACTACCCTCCCTTTTCCTTTTTATCCATGGCTGTTGTGCAGATAATCTTCGATAATATAATGATCACGTACAAGTGTTTACTGTTTTTTTCCCAGTTTATTGGGGCAGTAGGAGTATGGTTTCTCTGTTACAGGTATATCGGGGCCAGGATAGGTATTATAGGGGGTGTTTTATATGCCCTGCAGCCATATTTACTGAGGACACTGTTAGTCGCGGGCGCACTGGCCCAGGGTCCGATTTTCGCGCTTTCTCCCTGGTTGCTGTTTTTCTCTTTATGGCTGTTCGAAAAAAGAAATACTGCCAGCTGGCTGCTGGTGTGTATAACAGCGATGCTGCTTATCCTTTCCCATCCCATGCATGCTTACCTCGTATGCATGTGCATAGGGGTTGCGGTGCTGATACTTCTTGCACAGCGTAAAATAGCTTTCAGCGGTTTCACGCTGTGGATTATGGCTGTTGCTTTGGGGGCTGGAGCCGGAGCTTTCTGGTCCCTGCCGGGGGTTACTCACCTGGAAAACCCCAGCATACCTTACCTCCTGCCGGAAGCCTGTGCAATTTATGCTGCCCGCTGGTCCTGGTTCAATCCGGCATTCAGACATACCGGGCAGTTCTATATCAGCTTATCGCTGCTGCTGTTGGCATTGACATCCGTTTTCCTGGTGAGAAAAAACAAAACCGGTTCTTTAATACTTGCGCTGCTGGTTTCATTAGTTGTCAGTGTCTGCCTGTCGTTTGGCTATTACTTCCCGCTTTTTAAATATATACCTATGCACCAGAGCTTGGTTGCAGGCAGGTTCTTAAGCTACAGTGCCCTGGCTGCGACTATATTGAGCATGTTTGTCCTTAAGGAAATAACAAACAGGATTAAATCTTCTGATAATTATTTAAAATTGGTCTTGGCTGTTGGTTTATCAGCGATTTCCTTTTTAGTGGTGCTGGATATTAATCCCCAAGCCATACCGGTTAAAACAGATTATTATTTGAATCTGCAAAAAAAATTGGAAATTATCGCCCAGAACAGGTCCTCATTTGCCCAAGGAAGGTTTACTTGGGTTTTTCCTACCAATTCTGAAATAACTTATTTCCCCATGAGGTACGGGCTGAATATGGCTGACGGCTGGAACATCGAAGGTACACCTCATAACAGGACCATCTGGCAGCATAATATTGCTATTCCGAATGGCTGTTACGACTATGTGGTACGAAATCTTTTATACTGGAATGTAAGGTCAGCCTTTATCTCCAAGCAGTACGCAGGAGTGGAAGGGGGCCTGCTGGAGCACGGTTTCAAAATTATAGGCAGTGATAGTGAAAAGAATATTCTCTATAGTCCTGCCCCTTCTTCCTATTTCCTGCAGCAGAAGAGAAATGCCCTGGTAATCGGTAAGGCGGCAATTAATCTGGAAATGCATTTTCCCTGGTTTATCAGGGGATATTCTGCTTCTCTAGAAGATTATCCATTGGATTATTTGAACAGATTTAAACTCGTTTATATAATTGACCCAGAAGTTAAAGATTTCAACAAATTTCAGAATGTAATAGCAGACCTAGCCGGTGCGGGGAAAATGGTTATCATAGAAATGGGACGGAGCGAAATCTGGCCTGTCGATGATGTCTATCACTACTGGGAGAAAATTCTGCCCGGGTCCAAACTGGTCCCAGTCGGCAGCAGTCCTTTCTTAAAAGAAATATCCCTTGATCCTGACCCCCAGGGGCAGGTACCAGCTGTTGGAAACCTTGATGAAGTGTGGATGGAAATGCAGGTCGGCGAAAGACGTATACCGGCGCTGGGATATAAGAGTATCAACGGCAACCCTGTTTATTTTGTGGGGCTTGCACTGGGGCAGCAGCTGGCTTCAGAGTACGGAGGCGAAATTAAGGTCCTGTTGGAGCAGCTTATGGACCAGGTAGAGCCGTATAAGAGCATTCGGCCTGTTGCTTTCCCGGTAGAAGAAGCAGTCTGGAGGCACGATGGGTTCAGCTTCGAATATTATGCTGAAAAAGAAACCGCCGTACAGATTTCTGTTACCTATACGCCCCGCTGGCGGGCAACAGTAGACGGGCATCCCCTGCAGGTTTACAACCTGGAGAACCTCACCTTAATCGATCTTCCTGCAGGAGAACACCGGGTTTCTTTTCACTACGGTATGACTTGGGTAGGACAGCTGGGAATTGGCTTGTCAGTTATTTCTCTTTTACTGGTTATGTCCATATGTTATAAATTTGACCGCATTGACCAATTGTTCTGTTCTTTGCAAAACAAGATGAAAAATACTATTGAAAGCATTGGGACATAGAGGGTTTATGAACATTTTTAGAACTCAATTTTTTCTTTCTTCCGGTAGCCGGTCCCGCTCATCTGGGCAATTATTTCCCCATCTTCATCAAACACATTAATATTATAAACTGCTGTCTTTTTATTGGCAGCTACTTCCCGGGCTTCTGCTCTTAATTTTTTACCCAGTCCCGGTTTTATATAGGTAATATTTGCGTTTAGCGCCAGAGTTACCTGTCCCCCTGCATTGGAAGCAGCAGCAAAGGCCAGGTCTGCAAGGGTAAAAATGGCCCCTCCCTGTACTATATCGTTAGCGTTATAATGGTAGTCTGTTATTTCCATTTCTGCTAGAGCATAACCGGGTTCAACTTCGAGCAATTTAATACCTGCGTGGACTGCAAACCTGTCTTTAAGAAAAAAATCTATAATCCTTTCCTTCAACTCTGATTCTCCCATCTTAGTAATTCAAGAATACTCATACCTGCCTTAACAAATAATGATATCATATTTTTGGCGGAGAAAGAATTATCTTATTAACAAACTTAACTCATATATTTTATGGTATCATAAAAAATAATGTAAATAATTGTATATATTTTTAAAATTTGATAAACTATTATCGATATATATTTTCCCGCTGGCAGTCCGGCCTGCCTGGAATTTGATTTACGAACCAGGAACATCAGCTTTTGTTAATAGACTGTTTAAGGGGTGAAGTTGGTATAATGAGGTATTTGCTTTCTGTTGTGCTCGTGCTGATGTTTATTTTCTTGATACCGGCATCTGTCTGCGCTTCTGGGGAAGATGTTCTGGTTTTTGTGGACGGCAAAAAGGTGGAATCGGATGTTCCCGCAACTATAGTCAACGGCTCGACTATGCTGCCGTTTCGTTCTATCCTGAACGCCCTGGGAATTACAGACGATCAAATAACATGGAGAGAAAAATCCAAGAGCATCGAGGTAGTTACAGACAATACCTATATTTTCTTGGTAGTTGGAAGCAAAGGCGCGCTTATAAATAATAATATGATAATGATTGTCGAACCTTTTATTACAAAGGGACGCACTATGGTCCCGGTGCGTTTTATATCGGAGGCATTCGGGGCTTCTGTAAAATGGGACGGAAATACAAGAACTGTTTCTATAACAACTAAAAATAACCTGTAAAAAGGCTTGTGAAAGGAAAGAGGTTTAAAAAGGAGGTCATATTCGTGGTAATAGGAACTGGGAGGAACTTTAAAAGTACTTTCTGGTTGATATTACTGTTACTGTCTGCAGTGGTGATGTTGGTGCCCGTGTTGGGAGTAGATAATGCTGTGGCAGCAGAGATAGAGGACACTGAAGAATACGTTGGTGAAGAACCGTACGAGGTTGAATGCTGTCCGCCGCCTGTTCAGCGTGTACACGGGCTTGTTGGGGAATACTTCGACACTTTAAAGCTGAAAGAGTGTTATAAGCGCCTTATCCGTATAGATGAGAATGTTGAATTCAACTGGCAGCTGGGTTCTCCTGACGAAGTAATCGAACCGGACACTTTTGCGGTGCAATGGACTGGGTTCATCGAGGTGCCCCGCAGCGGGCTCTACACCTTTTATACTTATTCAGACGATGGAGTAAGACTGATGATTAACAATAGGAAGATAATTGACCGCTGGGGGCTGGTAAATCTCGAGTTTACCCGCAGCGAACCGATGTGGCTTCGAGCAGGGTTTAAGTACAAGTTCTGCATGCAATACCAGGAAGACCCCATAAATTCTACCATATTTCTTTTCTGGCAGAAGGAGGGAGAAAGCATGAGACTGGTTCCTCCTGAAGCGTTTTGGGTGGCAAAAGCCGACTATGACAGGTACATAGAGCCTGTGTACGTAAATCGGGTAATGAAAGAAGGCAGAGGCTTGCGCGGTGAGTACTTTATCGGCAAAGACGGGGTTAACTCCGGGGATGAACCGATTGTTATTGTAGAAGGGCAGCAGATAAATTTTGAATGGGGTGACTCTTCACCTGATCCCCGCATCCCTAATGATGACTTTTCTGCCCGTTGGATCGGCTATCTGGAGGGAAAGTTTTCAGAAACCGTCACCCTGCAGGTCTTGACTGACGATGGAGTGCGGATCTGGTTTGACGACCACCTGGTTCTTGACAAATGGATACCGAATTCCAATACCCTCTATGATGTGCCTGTTGATGTTGAAGCAGGGCGCTTATACAAAATACGGGTTGAGTACAATGAGCTGAGCGGCGGTGCGACCTGCGTTTTGTACTGGTACAGCGACGGCCAGGAAAAAGAAGTTATTCCCGTCCAGTTCCTGTATATACCCCGTACACCTCCGGTCTCTCCTGTATAACCGGGGTTTTTTAAGTCATTTGATCTGTGCTTGTAAAATAGCTGCCGAGCAGAAGCCCGGGTTAGGATCTGAGCGGGCATTGAAACCGGTACACCCGGACATTAGTTATTAGGATGAATGTCCATGTCATTTCATGGAGCAGGTTTTTGTCAAAGCCGGGTTTTATTCTTGTTTCTGCCTGCTACAAGGGAATCCTTATGTTATTGAAGAAGCAGGCAGGTCTAGGTTGAAAAAACAGGGAGGTCCTGTGGTGCAGGGCTGGAGAACGCACAGCCTGCTGTGGATTAGGATTTCTTCACCCCACAACAAATAAGCACCTCTGCTGACAGGCACGCATCTTATTTTCCCCAATGCCAAACTGCATAGTTGCCATAGATTTTAGGCCCTCCATAGTACTGGCAGGTCTTTGCTTCTTTGATTTCCGCAATAGCTTCATCTGGCGACCGATGGTAAACAGTGATGTCTTGCAAACATTATATTGACTACTATATTGACAAAAGGGCGTGGTTTAAATATTATAAATATATGCTTATATAAATTAATAATTATTTAACACGGAGGATAAATAATGCCAATAATATCAGCAATGCTTAAAGGCGGAATGCAAGAGGTTTTCAATTACCTATCCGCCCATGTGATTACCTGCCTGGTGCCGGCTTTTTTTATAGCCGGAGCTATGGCAGTTCTGGTAACACAGGGGGCTGTAATCAAGTATTTTGGTGTAAAGGCTAATAAATGGATTGCCTACAGTGTGGCATCGGTATCAGGTATGTTGTTAGCAGTTTGCTCGTGTACTGTATTGCCGCTGTTTGCAGGCATTTATAATTTAGGGGCAGGGTTAGGACCTGCTGTTACTTTTTTGTATTCAGGACCAGCTATTAATATCCTGGCGATCGTCCTTACCGGAGCAGCTATTGGCTGGCATATGGGGATTGCCAGGGGAGCGGGGGCAGTAGTATTTTCAATTGTTATTGGTATAATAATGTCGTTTCTTTTTCGCAAAAATGAAGTATCGCGCATCGCTGATACTGGCGCATTTGCAAATGAAACTACCGAAAAATCGCCAGTATTTCTGGTTGTATTTTTTGCGATAATGGTAGGTATATTAATTATCAGTACCAGCAAACTGGCACCTTGGATAAAGATAGCCGTTGATATTGGTTTGATAAATTCTCTGGCCATTATGGTGCATCACTATTTTTATAAAGGAGAATTCGAATCCTGGATGCGGGAAACCTGGAGTTTGGTAAAGATGATAGTGCCAACATTGCTGGCTGGAGTATTTGCAGTCGGTATGGTGACGGCTGTACTGCCTCCGGAATGGATAGCGCGGTATGTGGGAGCTAATAATTTTAGCGCGAATTTTGCTGCTTCACTTGTAGGCGCCTTGTTTTATTTTTCAACCCTCACCGAAGTGCCGGTTGTTAAAGGCCTGGTAGACCTGGGAATGAACCAGGGTCCGGCTTTAGCTCTGTTACTGGCTGGACCTGCGGTAAGCATTCCCAACCTTTTAGTGATCAACAGGGTAATGGGCTTTAAACGCACGGCGGCTTACTTTATGCTGGTAGTAGTTATGGCGACTTTAACCGGCTGGCTGTATGGGCAATATTTTATTTAAAGTTAAGAGGAGGTAAAAATATGAAAATTGAAGTGTTAGGTACTGGGTGTGCCAAGTGTGAACGACTGGAAAAGGATGTTTATAATGCCCTGGCAGAATTGGACATTGCTGCCGAGGTGTCTAAAGTAAAAGACATAAAAAAGATGATGGATTACAAAGTTATGCTGACTCCGGCTCTGGTAATAAATGGTAAAGTTAAAGCCAGCGGGGGAGTCCCCAAAATGCAGGATCTTAAAAAGTATATACAGGAAGAGTTATGAAAGATACAGGGGTGTGAACGGCAGTGAGCAAAGACTGGTATCCGATTATTAATTATGAAAACTGTACTCAGTGCCAGATCTGTTATGACTTCTGCTAACATGAAGTTTATAAATGGGACGAAGAGACAGGACCGATAGTTGTTAATCCTGAAGGTTGCATAGAAAGATGTCATGGATGTGAGTTTCGGTGCCCGGAAGACGCTATAAGGTATCATGGCGATATACAAGGCAAGAAAATTGGAGGAGCTTATATAATCGAATTTTGATAAATATAGCTTTATTATGCTGATCAAAAAGGGAGATGGGGATAAATGGGCAGGATACTGATAGAGGTTTTTGATGGTATTAATATGGGAGGGTGTGCTTGCTCTTGCGGAAACGAATGCTCACTAGCTGATGTAAAAGGAGAATATGAGGCATTGGTTAAAGCTATACAGGAAGAGTATAGCGAGGAAGTAGTTGAAACCAGGTATATCGATACTACCAGAGAAGGGCTTGCTAAATATCCTGTAGTTGCAAGACTTACAACTACAGGTTACTCTTTTCCTATTACAGTAATAAACGGAAAACCACGGTTGGCTGGAAATGTGCATATTGCCTCTATTTTTGAAATTATTAACGAAATTATCAGCGGGGAATATAGATAACCATAGTAGCAATATAAAGGTGAGGGAGAGACCATGAACAAGACCTTTAAGCTAAGCGGTTTGGGCGGCAGTTATCTGTTGGGTATGACCATGGGGCTAGTAGGGTCACAGTGCGGCACTCCAATACTGCTAGCAATTTTATTCCTGGCATTTGCCAGCGGCAAATGGCTTTATGGGGCAACCTTGCTGTTTGTTTATGCATTGGGAAGGAAAATCCCAGTAGTAGCAGCCGGTACATTCACTGGCATTCTCGCCTCTACGCAGGTTTTTGCGGCTATGAACCAGATGCTGGAAAAAGCGGCGGGCTTCATAATTATCCTGGTGGGAGGTTACTTCGCCTGGATAGCATAAGTAATAAATTATATTAGCAGAGGAGGTTACGTTATTAAAACAACACAAGTACAGCAGCTTTTTGAAAAAAATTTATTTTATCTTTTAACATTCTTTATTGTACTGGGAATTCTATATGGATTATATTTCCCCGGCCATGCCATTATATTACGACCTTATATACCTTTCACCTTGTTTTTAATGCTATATCCGATGATGATAGGAATAGAAATTGAGGAAGTTAAGCAAGCAACTAAAAACCGGCGTTTAATAGCCTGGTCAATTTTTTTTAATTTTATTGTTTCTCCATTGTTAGCTTTTGTTATAGCTCAACTAGTATTAAGAGGTCTGGCTGATTATCAAGTCGCACTCATTCTGCTGTCGGCTACTCCCTGTGCCGGGATGGTAGTGGGCTGGACCGGGATGGCCAAGGGAAATACGCCGTTAGCACTGGTAATTGTTGCCTTGAGTTTATTGATGAGTATTATTACTATTCCGTTAACCATGGTTATTATAGTTGGTACTATTGTAACCGTTGACATGTTTGAGCTGTTTAAAGGTACTCTGCTTATTATTGTTATACCCATGATTCTAGGAGATATAACCAGGAGATTAATTATATCACAGTGGGGCCGTTCTGGTTTTATGTACATTAAGCCGCTACTGGCCCCGGTATCCATGCTGGGGATGTTTTCAATCCTGTTTATATCACTGGCCTTGGGAGCTGAGAAAATTTTAGCCCAATGGCATCTAGTGCTGATTATACTTACAGCTCTGGTGATATTTTATATTTTACTTATAATTGTAAGTCTTGGAATAAGTCGAAAACTAGATATAGATTCTAAAAATATAATAGCCCTGGTTTATTCAGTCGTGGGCAAAAACATTTCCCTGGCTGTCGGACTGGCGGCACAGTTTTTTACGCCTCTTACCGTAGCTATGCTGGCTATTAATCCATTAGTGCAGGCACCCGTCATGGCCTGGTTTTTACGCTACTCAAAACGCTTTCAAGAAAAAAGCCAACAAACTCCTTCATCTAATTGATTGATACAAAAAGTCCGGGATATATCCCGGACTAATAAAGAGGGAGTTTTTATATGTTCTGTAATTCCTTATACAGCATGATCTGCTAATCCTTGTTTTTACACCTGGTTACATTTTCATTTATATCCAGGCGATCGAGTATCTCTTTTGCCAGCCTTAAATCGTCAATGTCTGCAATATCAGCAGTAAT
>JACIYB010000064.1 GCA_014360155.1 Syntrophomonadaceae bacterium | reverse complement strand
TGAAATCCCTCATGCGGTGCAAAAATATCAATCTGCACACGACTGAATCATTTTATACCAAAGGAGTTAGAGACCTTGAAGGTTGCAATAATTTATAATCACGATTTAACAGGAGTTATTAATAAATTTGGCATGCAGAACAAAGAAGTATATGACCCTAAAACGGTAAGAGCCGTTGCTGCAGCACTAGAAGCCGGAGGACATAATGTAGCGATTATTGACGGCAATATGCATGTAATCGAACAGCTACAGCAATTTATGCCGCGAGTGCTTGAAGGTGACCGCATGGGAATGGTCTTCAACATGGCCTACGGCATCCAGGGCGAAAGCCGCTATACCCATATCCCTGCTATGCTGGAAATGCTGGGAATCCCCTACGTAGGTTCGAGTCCTGCCGGTCATGCCCTAGCCCTTGACAAAGTGATAACTAAGATTATCATGCAAAAACACGGTATTCCTACACCTAATTTCTGGGTCTTTTCCCACCCGGAAGAAGATATGTCTATGGTAGAATTTCCGGTAATAGTAAAGCCTAAAATGGAAGCCGTGTCTTATGGTTTAAGAATAGCAAACAGTGAAGGCGATTTAAGAGAAGCAGTCAAATTCATCGTGAACGAATTTCAGCAGCAGGCACTGGTGGAGCAATTTATCAGGGGAAGAGAATTTGGCATAGGCCTTTTAGGGAATAATCCACCTGAAGCTTTCCCGGTATTGGAAATAGACCTGGAAAACAATCCTGATGCCATACAAACCGTAGAAGATAAGATATTTAATTTAAGAAATAAGATCTGTCCTGCTGATATACCAAAAGATACAGCTGATGAGATGGTACGCTTGAGCATAGATGCTTTTAATGCTCTACAATTGAGAGATTTTGCGCGGGTCGATATACGCCTGGATCAGAATAATAACATATATGTTCTGGAGGTTAATTCGATGGCAAGTCTGGGCGCTGCCAGTTCTTATGTTAAAGCCGCCGCCGTGGGCGGGTATGATTACAACGCACTCGTAAATAAAATGCTGGATGTTGCTGTACTACGTTATTTTGCCGACAGCGACTTATTGGCTAATACCTTTTCAAAAAAGAAAAAAATGCCTTTAAATACCCGAGTACGGGCTTTCCTCCGGGGACACCAGGAAAACATTGAAAAACTCCTGGAACAAGCAGTCAATTTAAATACTTACCTCAGGAGCAAACAAAGAGTTAATGAATTCGCCAATCTCATGAAAAAACATCTAATTCCGCTCGGCTTTACCGTTGAAGTCTTTCCCCAGGTTGAGGTAGGCAATATCTTCAGATTCAGCAATACTGATAAAGGAGAATACAATGTGCTCCTGCTAGCAAATATGGATAATTCTACCCCGCTATCCAAACATGAGTATTTCCAGAAAAATGAGCAGAAATTGATGGGAACAGGCATCTGGGAAAACAAAGGCGGGCTGATAGCGATGATTGCAGCCCTGCAAGCCCTCCGTTTTGCCCGGGTTTTAAGAAAATTAAAAATCGGCATTCTCTTAACCAGCGACGACACTCTTCAGGGCAGGTTTGCCGGCCCTGTGGTATTGGAAACGAGCCGCCGTGCAAAGTACGTCATCGGAATACAAGGTGGATCCCTCAACAGTGGAATAGTGACTTCCAGGTCAGGGGCTGCCGTATATAACTGCCAGCTGACTTTAAGAAGTCCCCAGAAAGCAGAAGACGTTGCCCTGGCGACGAGCGTTTTTTCCACAGCGCTTCATTCCTGGTCCGAGCTGACAGATACTGCCAGCGGTTTGGTAATTGCTCCCAGAGAAGTTTCAATACAGACTAACATCATGCAGCTCTATGCTCACTGTGAAGCTGCATTAAGCGTGAGGTTTAATAATGTTAACCAGATGAAGGCCGTAGATAAAAAAATAAACCAGGCCATTCCCAGCAGAAACCGGGAACTCATTCATTTTCAGATCGAGGGAGGGATTAGGCGTCCTCCCATGGAACGCACAGAAAAAACTATGCTTCTAGCCAAAACCGTCATTGATATTGCCAGAAAATTGGATATTCGCTTGATTGAAGAACACAGATGGAGTTCTGCTGACATCTGTTTCGCCGATAAAAACGTCCCTGCAGTAGACGGACTAGGTCCTTTGGGCAACAAGCAACACGGTAAAAGCGAATATATACTGCGCCACAGCCTGCTTGAAAGAGCCGCTCTGCTGGCAATGGTTCTCCATGAACTCGGAGGGGACAATTAGACAAGACTGCGTGCAACTCTGCAGTGCACTTCAAAAGCTTTTTCATCAAAAAGAACAAACCGGATTTTCTTGACCTTCTCTAAGCCAGGAATAACTTCCAGTATTGTCTGGACTGCTATTTTCGCCGCTTCCTCCAAAGGATAGCCAAAAATTCCGGTGGAAATAGCAGGAAAGGCAATCGAATCTATATCGTGTTTTTCAGCAAGCTCAAGTGCATTGCGGTAGCACTCGGCAAGGAGCCCGGCAGCCGGTTCATCAACACCGTAGACAGGCCCGAGACAATGGATCACATATTTATTAGGAAGATTATGCCCCCATGTAATAACGGCTTGTCCCGGTTTGATTGGAGCCAGTGCCCGGCATTCTTCTTCCAAACCAGGTCCTGCAGCCCGATGGATAGCTCCTGCAACTCCACCTCCAGGAAGAAGCTGGACATTAGCGGCATTTACCACCGCGGTAATGTCAGCCTGGGAAGCTATATCTCCCTGGATAACTTCAATCTCAATCCCGGATAAATTCACTTTCATATGCAGGAAAACCTCCTTTTTTTTGACCTTCTCGGCAGTTTCAAAACGCACAACAGTAGTAAGCTAGGCAGTTGCACTAACTAAATACCTAAGAGTATTTTTTAAAGGCACTCCTTCACCCGCTGTATGAGAAGTTTTACACAGGTTTCTATGTTTTCCGGGGTGTAAATCCGCAAGTCCCCCTTGTAATAATAGGAAAGTAATTGTCTTTCCATTATTTCCTCATCCATACCCTTATCAAGCATCTTCTCAATACTGTCGAAAGCCTGCTGGGCCGAGTCCAAAGCACGCTGATAAAAAAAGGGCACTTCGTCTTGTACCCATATCCTTTCATGAGGTATTCCCAAAACACGAGTAGGAAAACCCATCAGTCTTTTAATAGTCTCAACATACATCTCATACCCCTGAAAAAATATAGGAAAAATCTCTGTATCTGATATCTGAAAACCAGCCGCATCAGAGAGAAACATCACCTGTTCCCCCGGCAAATAACAGGCCACACTGCAGGGACTGTGCCCGGGAGCGGCCAGAACCTCAAGTTCAACACCCCCTGCCAGTTTAATGGCATCTTTTTCTCCTATAGTCTCGTCTACTGCGATACTGCTTCTTATAGAAGGCAATTCAGGTTTTTCTGGGAGAATCCCTTCACCAATCAGTACCTCCGACATTTTATCGTCCTGGTAAAAAAAATCCTCTATTATTTTTGATTTAGCCATAATTTTTTGCGCTTTTTTGCTGGACAAAACCAGGGCTCCTGGAAACAATTCCTGCAGCGCCGGAATACCACAAATATGGTCAAAATGGGCGTGCATTGCTACCAGATATTGAACATCATGCTTTCCCGGCAGCTGGTCCCACTGTGACTTTAAAGAAGCAACTCCGCCAGTAACCCCGCACTCTACAATAGCTGCATCTTTTTGCCCGACTAAAAAATAATTAAAATGGCGGTTGCCTAACTGTACTACATTCTCTGTAAGCTTTCTCATAATACCTCCCCCTTTTAAATATTCTAACTTTTATTCGAATTATGTAGCAACGATTTTACTGCTGAAAGTTATAATCTGCTGGTTTAAATGTATAAATATTCGTCGCTTCGCCTTCGCGGGGTGTTGCTTCCATGCTCCGTCAACAGGCTCCTATATATTTATACATTTAAACAAGCTAACTTAGAGTTTTTGCAGTAGAATCAGCAACAACTATGTAATAGTTTTCCAGTCAGATTTTTACGCCAGTTCGCTGGTATTCATCGAAGAAAGAACATACTGCTCCCCACGTCCGCAGGGTACAGCTACTGCAAGCACCGGGAAGGTATTTTCGTACTAAGCTGAAGGTTATTCTCCCGCCCCTAGTTTTTTGCATTCCGCTTATCACTTTTTTCACCTGACCCTGGGAAATAAATAAAGAATCGGCTACAATAAACAAAAATAACCTTATGAAAAAGCTGCTCCCGGGAGTAAAGGCATATGCACAAAATCGAAGGAGGTTTATTTATGAAATATGCTGTTAAAAACACAGCTGCAGAAAAATCAATCATCAAGGACCTTGCCCTTGCTCCCTCCGGCTGCAGAAAGCTGGAGTGGGTCAGCCAGCATATGCCGGTGCTGAGTATAATAAAAAAGGAATTCGAACAGATTAGGCCTCTTGCCGGCATAAAGATAGCCTGCTGTCTTCATCTGGAAGCCAAAACCGGCTACTTACTCCAGACCTTGAAAGCAGCCGGCGCCGACGTAGCAGCCTGTGCCTGCAACCCGCTGTCCACCCAGGATGATGTAGCCGCAGCGCTGGTAGACTCAGGAATAGATATCTTCGCCTTCCACGGGGAAACAATGGAAGAATACCAGAAATTTCTGGAGAAAACACTTGACCACATGCCTGACGCCATCATTGACGACGGGGCGGATCTAATTACTTGCCTCCACAAGAGCAGACGGGAACAGGCCAAACAGGTCGTGGGCGGGTGTGAAGAAACGACCACAGGGATTATTCGTCTAAAATCAATGGACAGGGATAATTCTCTCCTCTTCCCTGTAATAGCTGTAAACGACGCCTATATGAAGTATCTTTTTGACAACAGGTATGGGACCGGACAGTCGGTATGGGATGGAATAAACCGTACTACTAACCTAGTAGCTGCTGGCAAAAATGTAGTAGTCGTAGGATACGGATGGTGCGGCAAGGGAGTTTCCATGCGCGCCAAAGGGATGGGAGCAAAAGTCATCGTTACGGAAATTGATCCTATTAAAGCCAACGAAGCCATTATGGACGGCTTTAGAGTGATGCCTATGTCGGAAGCTGCCAAATACGGCGACATTTTTATAACAGTTACCGGTAATATAAACGTCATAAGGAAAGAACATATGGAGGTCATGAAAGATAGGGCCATACTTGCTAACGCCGGCCATTTCGACGTTGAAATCAGCAAAAAAGACCTTAACAGCCTGGCAGTAAGCAGAGAAAAAATCAAAAACAACATCGAACAATTTGTTTTAGAAGATGGGCGCAGGTTATACCTGTTGGCAGATGGCAGGCTCGTAAATCTGGCTGCAGGTGACGGCCATCCTGCCGAAGTAATGGACTTGAGTTTTTCCCTGCAGGCCCTGTCCCTGCTCTATGTCGTAAATAACAAAAAAGAGCTCGGAAATCATGTTTATAATGTGCCTGAAGAAATAGACAAAAAGATAGCGTATCTCAAACTTCAAGCAGAAGGAATTCGAATAGATGAATTAACTGAGGAACAAAGAGACTACCTTGACAACTGGGATACCAATATATAGTATAGCAACTTTCGTGTTAAGACTTGACAACATGTATAAGAAACCCGCCTCTTCCGTATAATATTAGGGAAATCATGACGAGGAGGCGGATTTTTTGTCAATAAACAATAAAAATAAAAAATATATGTTGGGCTTTTTCGGTGTTTTGACTGCTGTTGTGATAGGAGTTTTTTTTGTTAATACTGTCTCCTCTCCCCCGGCCAAGCCACTATCTCCCGTTAACGACAATACCGCGGCTGAAGCGTCTTATGTAACTGTGAAGGACACTGAAGGAAATGTAATCCTCGAAACCGGGCTGCCGGTATACGTAAATGACGAATTTATTGATGAAAACAATATTCATTATATCATCTTTAAAATCGACAAGAAAAATGCGGTTGCCCGGATAAAAAATTCCGAAGCTTCGGCACCCCCCCCAGATAAAGGTCTAGGCTTTATATCGCCTTCAATACCAGCGCAGGCGCGCCCACATCACGTGGTCATCTACCACACCCACACTGATGAATCGTATACACCGACTTCCGGTAAGGCGAGTGAACCTGGCAGCGGCGATGTTTTGCAGGTAGGGTCCGTGCTAAAGCAATCGCTAAACAAAACCGGCATAAGCGCAACTCACAGCTTAAACCGCCATGACCCTCACGATATCAATGCTTATCACCGGTCAAGGCGAACCCTTGTGCAGCTTCTGAAAGAAAGTCCCGACGCAGCCTTCGACATACACCGGGATTCTGCCCCTCCAGAAGCATATTTAACAAGTATAAACGGCGTATCTACCGGCCGGATAATGATAGTTATCGGACGCTCAAACCCCAATATGCAGACAAATCTGGACTACGCTCGGAGGGTAAAGGCAGCAGCTGATACGCTGTATCCCGGATTAACGAGAGGTATATTCATGGGAAAAGGTGACTACAATCAAGACCTTTATCCAACTGCCCTCCTATTCGAAGTGGGAACTGAAGGCATTTCCCAAGATGAAGCGGAAAAAGCAGTCTACTGTTTGGCAGATACAATCGCAGCCGTCCTCGCTGGACAATTCTAGCCCTTTAACCAAAATAAGCTCCAATTACAATGCCCAGAAATTTCAGGCATTGTTATGCTTGCACCTGCAAGCAAAAGGCAAAAACTGCCAAGCAAATTACTGGAGAAACTTCGAACATCCACCTTTTGAAGCTAAAATGGGAAATCAATCCTGTTCTTTTTCTCTTTTTTCAATCGAGCAAATTTCACGAGGAGCCAAAAATCTCCTCTCACGCCTGCAGTAACCGTTCCCCAGGCAGTAATTACCTCCCCCAATATAAAGTGCTTTCCCATTGAGCAAAGCGTCTGCAATCTTGTTATGCGCACTGGTCAAAATGCGCTGGAAAGTCTGCCTGGAAACGCCCATGAGACGGGCGCTTTCCTCCTGATCTAAACCCTGGTAATCTTTTAAACGGACAGCTTCCAATTCCTCTATGTTGATATTAATTTCTTCCAGATAGTTCAAGGAGACTCCTCTGGGCTTGAAATATCTGGTCTTAGGAACATAACCTACGCGCCTGCACTTTTTTCTTCCCGGCAAATCTCTTCTCTCCTTTTCAGTAAAAACGGTTTATGTCGTATAGTACCCAGTTTTTTTTATAAAATAAAGCTGATATTAATAGTTTAACAAAAACTCCGGCTATAAAACTATAGCTTCCAGGATTAACCGGAAGATGAACGATGGCGGTTTTTTTGATTCGGATACTTTTCTGCATTACCGGCAGGCGCAGCTGCTGTTTAATAAAACATATCCTTCAGAAAATCTATTGCAGAAAACAGGTGACTTTTTTAGAATAAACAAAGGAGAAACAGATGATAAATATATTTTATGATTCCACTGCAAAAATCCTAAGTTAGCCTGGTACTCCTTCCGTCGCGAGACAAGCGGATAGTGTTGCCCATGCGGAAGTCTGGCTACGAATATCTATACATTTACACCAGCAGATTATAACTTTCAGCAGTGAAATCAGTTTATAAATTATGGAAAAAGCCTATGTATTTTAAACACTTGATAATTTTTATTATATTCATTACAATTTTATCTCTCCCAGCCTGCGGATGTTCTGACAAGGATATATTCATGAGCGAAAGAAATTTCCAGATGATAAGCCGCGCTGATAATGAAGACATCATGTTTTATTCAGATGGCTCATGGCACAGAAAATTCTGGTACGGAGTCAACCTGGGCGCTACTACTCCCGGCCACCACCCGGGTGAGCTCTCTCCCTCTTACGATGATTACCGGCGCTGGTTCTCGCAAATGGAAGAGCTGGGAATAGACCTGCTGCGAATATATACCATACTGCCCCCTTCTTTCTACAAAGCACTGGCCGATCACAACCAACAGTCAGCAAGAAAACTGTGGTTCGTCCAAGGAATATGGCCGCCAGAAGAAGATTTGATAAACCAGAAAAACGCTTATCTCCCTTCCATTACAAATGAATTCCACAAAGAGATATCCTACGCCGTAGGTGCAGTATTCGGCCAGGCAAAAATCCCTCCCAGGAAGGGGAAAGCAAGTGGAGACTATACTGCAAACACCGCCCCATATCTCCTGGCCTGGATGCTGGGCAGCGAATGGGACCCCTACACAGTAGCGCAGACAGATGCGGACAACCCAGGCAAAGGTTATTTTCGCGGCAATTATTTTAGGACGTCCGACAACGCCAGTCCCTTTGAGGCCTGGCTGGCACGCTGCCTGGAAGTTCTGGCAGAAGAAGAAACCAAAATGGGCTGGCAGCACCCCGTATCCTTTGTAAATTGGGTTACGACCGACCCTATTCCTCACCCAGATGAACCTTTTGCAAGAGAAGATATGGCGAGTATAGACCCGTTGCATATTGCACCTACAGAAAAATGGGAAGCAGGTTATTTTGCTTCTTATCATGTTTACCCTTATTACCCTGACAGCCTGCGCTTCCAAGAGGACTACTTGGAATACGTCAATTCCCAGGGCAAAAAAGATCCATACGAAGCCTATGTGCGCGAGCTCAAGAGCTATCACTCTCAAATCCCGCTAGTGATAGCTGAGTTTGGCGTTCCATCTTCACGCGGAATGGCTCACAGCGCCCCCTTAAACCGCAATCAAGGAATGCACACTGAGCTTGAACAAGGAGAAATGGCCGTCGATATGTTCCAGGCCATCGAACGGGCAGGGGCCTCAGGAGCAGTCATTTTTGAGTGGCATGATGAATGGTTTAAGTTCACTTGGAACACCTGGGATCTGGAAATCCCAGCAGAACGCAGGCCAATGTGGCTCAACCGGCTTACGAATGAAGAAAATTTCGGACTCATAGCAGTTGAACCCGGATACTGGACAACGGTCTTCCTGGACGGAGACCTTAGCGACTGGGACAAAGTAAAGGCACCCGCAAAAATAACTGAAAACACTAACACCTTGGTAAAGGCAACCCACGATGAAGCGTATTTATATATCGCTATAGAAAAACCGGTTAAATGGGACTGGGAAAAAGACAGACTGTACATAGGTTTTGACAACCAGCCCGGCGGGAACAGATTTGTTCAGGATACCGGAATACAATTTCAACAGGAAATTGAATTTCTTTTGTCAATCGATGCTCCTAACAACGCAAGGCTTACAGTCGCAAGCGCTTACGACCAGCATACTTACTGCTATGGCAAGCTGCTGGGCATGGTTCCCTGGAAAAATGAATGGGAAGAAGAAGGCAACGGAATTTTCCTCCCCTGGAAGCTGTGCCTCAGTCGCGAACTGTTCTTACCAGCTTCCAAAAGACAAGTGCCTTTTGAAGAAATAGAAGTAGGAAACCTGATTTTCGGTATAAGCGACCCTGAAAGTTCAGAATACAACAGTTTAGCCGATTATTACTTAAAGGATAATATTCTGGAGCTCCGCATTCCCTGGATGATGCTGGGTTTCACCGACCCCAGCACTCACCAGGTCTGGGCTTACCCTTACCGTGAAAATCTGGGCTATTTCACCAGTGCCACATCCCCCGGAATAACCATGGAATTTGTATTTTATGATAAATACGGCACAATTGTCGATACAGCCTCACTAACATACGACTGGGAAAACTGGAATACCCCAACCTATCATGAGCGGAAAAAACAGAGCTTTTTCTATCTGAAATCCTTCCTCGAAAATCAGTGAGGTTTGCCTGACCACAAAAAGCAAAATCCCTTTTTCCCGCTTTGGGCAAAATATACCGGTTAAATCCGTTTACTTTAAAGCCAGGATTTGCCCTCAGTCAATTGTGCGACCGCCAGCGAAGTAATCTTTGACCGCGGAATCATGTTTTGCTATAATAGCTGTGTAGCGTGCGCCCGTAGCTCAGTGGATAGAGCACCGGCCTCCGGAGCCGGGTGCGGAGGTTCGATTCCTCTCGGGCGTACCATTGCTTTTCTGCAAACCGCACGCGAGTTTTCAGCATCCAGCCGCCCCAAAGCTGCTGGACTGCAGTAGGGTTTTAAGGCAGAATAAAATGCAGCATAAGCAAGAAATTATTATAAAAATTAAGGGTGGGAAGGGAAAAATTTCATGCCTAGCTCCGCCGAACATGAGAATTCCATGCATTCAGAATTCAGCCGTCCCAGCAATAAAACAGACTACCACGTGCACCCAGACTATTCTATTGACGCGCTTCCGATCAAAATGCGGGATTACTGTTTCCGAGCTGTGGAATTGGGATTGAGAGAGATCTGCTTTACCACACATTTTGAATGTGACCCTGTACGCCGCCACATCGATAATTTTGTTTTTTTAGACGGGAAAAAACACCCTGCAGACGATTTGACCTGGCTTGACAGCTATTTTAAAGAAATCGAAGACGCTAGGAAGGAATTCGGAACTGATGGATTAAAGGTCAGAGCAGGTATTGAAATCGGGTACGAGCCCGGCCAGGAAAGAAAAATCGAAAAAGTCCTCAGAACCTACGAGTTTGATTTTGTGCTGGGAGCCATACACTGCCTCGACCACATAGCCATTTCTTCTATACAGGAAAGTCCCCGCTACTTTTGTTCTCACAGCATAAGCGAAATGCAAAAAGACTATTTCAATTCACTTAAGTTAGCCGTCGAAACCGGTCTTTTCCACTGCATAGCTCACGTGGATCTGTACAGGAGATACGGCATAAAATACTACGGCCATGAAATTTTGACCGTGCATCAGGGTGCGATAGAACCTATATTAAAGAAAATGGCCCAATTAAATATCGGGCTGGAAATTAATACGTCCAGCCTGCGCAGGGGAAGCAAGGAGTTTCATCCATCTAAGGAAATTGTTTCTATGGCCGTTGAAGCCGGCATTAAAATTTTTACGGTCGGTTCGGATGCACACAGTCTGGAAGACTTGGGAGGCTATATTGATAAAGCCCTTGCTTTTTTAGATAAGTTCAAGCTCTCTAACCACATCTTTATTAACGGCCACGCCTACCCCTACCAAACAAATGCCGCATCTCCCCAAAAGACAGAACAGGATTCGTATGGATAATCAACAGCCAAAATCCAAAATAATTGCTGCATGTTTCGCAGTCCTGTTCAGTTTTTCCCGCTGTAATGCCTTCCTTCCCCAATTACAGAAAGTTCTTCCTCAGCCACGCAACAGTCAAGTTTTCCCGCTCTAAATTCTTGTTCAGGAAACTGTGATCAGCACCCATTACCAATTCGAGCTCAGCGTTTTCAGCTCCTTTACAGATATACTCTGCATTGGAGGGCGATACGACCTCATCTGCCAGTCCGTGGATTACTAAAACCGGCCTTTTTCCCAGAGCAGTGAGATATTCATCCATATTGTGCATATCCAGGTCTTCGAGGATAGCCGGTTCCAAACTGAAAACCCCAGATTCATCGTTTACAGTAACAGTACTGCCGGCCTTCAATTTTTCATAATCTTCTCCTAAGATAAGGCGAAAAGTCTCATGCAGCTTCACAGGAGTAGACCAAAATATATATCCTGCAACCCGCT
>JACIYB010000063.1 GCA_014360155.1 Syntrophomonadaceae bacterium | reverse complement strand
GTGCTTGGTTCACAGCTGTTTCCCGGGGTTTACTGCTCCTGCAGGCGCCTATGCTCTAGTGGGTATGGGAGGGGTCTTTGCCGGTATGGCGCAGGCGCCGATAACGGGAGTAATAATTCTTTTTGAAATGACTGGAGATTATAAAGTTGTTTTGCCCCTGATGACCGTATGTGTTATAAGCTCTCTGGTTGCCAAAGGGCTTTATTCGGAGACTATTTATACCGCGAAGCTTGTAAGAAGGGGATTGAAAATAAGAGGAAAGGATAAAACCGACATTCTGGGTGAGATAAAAGCTATGGAAGTAATGACGAGATCTGTTATAACTTTGGATGCCGAGGATACACTTAAGAGAGCGAGGGACGTCATGCTTGAACACGCACACACAGGGTATCCGGTGCTGAGTGAGGGTGCGCTTATTGGAATCGTAACATACAGCGATGTTTTAAAGGAGATAAGGAAGGGAAAGGAAAATTTAGCCTTAGCTGAGCTGGTGAAAAATAAAGATAGATTAATTACTGTTACTCCGGATTGTACAATCCGTGATATCATGGATAAAATGGCAAAAGGGGATGTGGGGCGGGTCCCGGTGGTTGATTCCCAGAATTCCAATAAACTTCTGGGAATAATAAGCCGGAGTGATATTATAGATGCCTATGTGGAAAAGATAGAAGAAAAGAGGGCTGGGCATGAAATTGGTAGTTTCAGTGGTTGATAACTATATTGCTCCGAGTTTGGTAAAAGAGCTAGTAGATGAGGGGATTAGGGTTACTAGATTAACCAGTTCGGGAGGCTTCTTCCGTCAGGGGAATACTACGCTGTTAAGCGGGGTCGAAGATGATGAAGTGCAGTTGGTGCTGCAGGTAATAAAGGATTATGTTCAAAAAGAAAAATTGAAAAAAATAAAACAGGTAGACAGCAAGGGAGATGCAGCTCGCAGGCAGAAAGAAAAAATATATGCTGAGGGAATGGCAACCGTTTTCATTCTGCCGATAGAAAAAATGATGCGTTTTTAGCTAGCGGCTGTTGGTTTACAGCCGGCTTTTTGCTCAGGTTTTTACTGTAACAGTAATATTTTACAATATGTACGTACTATTCTTATATGATTGTGTTACAATATAAAAAAAGGTTCTCTTTCTTCTAACAGCCCGTGCCCGGAGGGCATGGCTGCAGGAGATGAAGGGGAGGGCTGAAGGCTTAAGAACGCTCGGGTCCGGTCTTAACCTTTGCTGACGAGCTAAAAAGGGTGAGGTGTAGGGGTTCTTGATATAAAGAGTACATCTGATTCCACTGTAAAATCCTAAGTTAGCTTGTTTAAATGAATAAATATGAAGGAGCCGGTTGACGGAGCATGGAAGCAACACCCCGCGAAGGTGAGGCGGCGAAAGGGGGCGAGCCCCAAGGAGGGGGCGAGAGGGATATTGAGCACGGATGGGAATTAGCCCGGTACCCCTTTCGACGCGAGACAAGCGGATGGTGTTGCCCATGCGGAAGTCTGGCGACGAATATTTATACATTTAAACCAGCAGAATATAACTTTCAGCAGTGAAATCAAACCTTTAAACGCATTCTAACCGCCTTTATCCCCCAGCGCTAACCTTAAAGTCTTCATCCCCAAGAAGTTAGGGTGTATTAGTAGTTATAATGGGACATTTTTGTCCCTAATTTAAATATTTGTCCCGATAGGAAGATGGTTAATGAACAGGCTCTTCACGATTATGGAACGGTTTGCCCCAGAGGCTTTGGAGATAATGGAAGTAAGATACCGGATCTTGCGGCAGGTGCTTCATAAGCAGCCGATAGGGAGGCGCCAAATTTGTAAAGATCTGGGTTATGCGGAGAGGTCAATACGTGGGGAAGTGGATGTTCTGAAATCGAGGGGTGCTGTTATTATTACTCCGGCAGGAGTTTGCCTCACACCGTATGGAGAAGAAATGATTAATGCTATAGACGAATTTCTTCCTTTTCTCTTTAATATTCAGCTGCTGGCGGAAGAAATAAAACGGATGTTTGATCTCGAAGAGGTAGTGCTTGTACCCGGCGATTCTTATAAAGATTATATGACCAAGAAAGACCTGGGAAGAGCAGCAGCGCGTTTTCTGAGGAAAAATATAGAAACAGGTTTTGTAATAGCTGTTACCGGCGGCAGTACTCTTGCAGAAATAGCAGACGCTATTAACAATGGATCACATATAGCTGATGTTCTGGTGGTACCGGCCCGGGGCGGCTTAGGGGGAGAAGTAGAACAACAGGCTGGCACTATAGCGGCGAAAATAGCGAGGGCTATAGGGGCGAAGTATAGGCTGTTGCATATACCCGACAACCTCGATAAGGACACTGTTGAAATCTTAAGAAAGGACAGCCATATAAGTGAAGTAGTGGACATCATAAAATCCAGCAATATTTTAATACATGGAATAGGTTCAGCTTTGGAAATGGCCAATAGGAGGGGCCTTACAGATAAGGAAATTAAATATCTCGAGAAAAAGCGAGCAGTGGGAGAGGTTTTTAGATATTATTTCGATGAAAGGGGCAATATAGTATATGAGGCTCCTGGAATAGGGCTGGAGCTCGCTGACCTCAGAAACATTGATAAGGTTGTGGCAGTAGCCGGAGGAAGCAATAAAGCAGATGCCATAAAGGCGGTTTTAAGCAATCGGCAACAAAACGTCCTCATAACTGACGAAGGCGCTGCCAAAAGAATAATATTAAAAAGAAAGGGTGGGGATGATGCCAGTTAAAATTGCGGTTAACGGATTTGGGCGTATAGGACGTTTGGTTGGGAGGGTAGCTTTAAAGAGAGACGATGTTGAACTTGTTGCTGTAAATGACCTGGGCGATATAGCGGTAGGTGCTCATCTTTTTAAACATGATTCCATACATGGAGAGTTTAAAGGAGAAGTTGCTGTAGATGGCGATTATCTGGTTGTTAACGGAAAAAGAATAAGATATTTTTCCGAGAAGGATCCGGAAAAACTACCCTGGAAAGAAATGGGAGTCCAGGTAGTTGTTGAGGCTACAGGTGTATTTAGAAGCCGGGAAGGAGCAGCTAAGCATTTGAAAGCAGGAGCTTCTAAGACAGTTATTACTGCTCCAGGCAAGGGGGTAGACATGACTATTGTAATGGGTGTAAATCATGATAAATATTTGCCTGAATATGATGTTCTCTCTAATGCTTCCTGTACTACCAACTGCCTTGCTCCTGTAGCAAAAGTTTTATTGAATGAGTTTGGCATTGTTAAAGGACTCATGACCACCATCCATTCCTATACCAATGACCAGCGGGTTCTAGACCTGGCCCATAACGACCTGAGGAGGGCTAGAGCTGCTGCTGTTTCATTAATTCCTACTACTACCGGTGCCGCTAGTGCCTTGGGCCTGGTAATACCAGAGCTGAACGGCAAGATGGATGGAATGGCTATACGAGTACCGACGCCTGATGTGTCTTTAGTCGATTTGGTAGTTGAACTGGAAAAATCAGCTACTGTTGAAGACATAAACAATGCTTTTAAGACAGCCAGCGAAAGCTATCTCCAGGGGATTTTGAAATATACGGAGGAACCGCTGGTATCTTCCGATTATCAGGGGGAAGAACACTCTGCAGTGGTTGATGGACTCCTTACCATGACTATGGGTGATAAAATGGCTAAGGTAATAGCTTGGTATGACAACGAATGGGGCTATTCGGTAAGGGTAGTGGATGTAGTTTCTTATATAGGGTCTAAGATTTAGTTTTGGTTCTAGTATGAAAAGGGCTTCTTGGGGATGAAGGCTTAAGGTTAGCCCCTCGGCCTATTTCATCAGCGGCTGTGTCCTGTGGGCATGGGGGCAGTAAAAACCGGTGTTACTTATAAATTTGGTTGCAACTGTCTATATCCGGGTTAGAGATTAACAAGCGGAGGTGTATTGATTGAGAAGTATCAAGGATGCTGATCTGAAGGGTAAAAGAGTCCTGTTGCGGGTAGACTTTAATGTGCCGACAGACGAGGAAGGTAATATTATCGATGACAGCAAAATGAGGGCAGCTTTACCTACTATCGAGTACATCTTAAATAATGGAGCTCGTCTAATCGTAATGAGCCATTTGGGCCGTCCCAAGGGAAAAATAAATGAAAAATACAGCCTTAAAAAAGTAGCTTTTCATCTTGGCCAGATGCTGGATAGCAAAGTAATCATGGCCCAGGACTGTATTGGCCCCAAGGTGGAAGAAGCGGTTAGAAGGCTGCAGCCAGGGGAGATTCTGCTTTTGGAAAATGTCCGCTTCTATCCCGGTGAGGAGAAGAACGACAGCGAGTTTTCCAGGCAGCTGGCTTCTCTGGCAGAAATATATGTAAATGATGCGTTTGGTACTGCTCACCGTGCGCATGCGTCTACAGCAGGTGTAGCTGATTATCTGCCTGCTTATGCCGGATTTTTGATGGAAAAGGAAGTGGAAATGTTAAGAAAGGCTCTGGAGCATCCAGAGAAACCTCGTATAGCCATCCTGGGTGGGGCTAAAGTTTCCGATAAAATTAAACTTATTGATAATTTACTTACCAGAGTTGATGTAATACTGATCGGCGGCGGTATGGCCAATACCTTTTTGAAAGCCGAAGGTTTTGAGATAGGTAAGTCTATTTGCGAAAATGATCTGTTAGAAGAAGCCAGAGGTTTGCTGAAATTGGCCGAAAATAGAAATGTACAGATCCTGTTGCCTGTGGATGTAGTAGTTACTGACGAAATTTCGGAAAACGGTCTCTGTGATATAAAGAATGTCAATAACATACCGCCGGACTATATTATTGCGGATATAGGGCCTGAGACAGTCAAGCTTTTCTGCCAAAATATATCTCAGGCCCGCACTATTGTATGGAATGGGCCTCTGGGCATTTATGAATATAAAAAATTCAGCAGCGGGACGAATCACGTAGCTCATGCCGTTGCTGAATCAAATGCTGTCAGCGTTGTAGGAGGAGGGGATTTGACTGCAGCTATTTATAAGCTGGGACTTGAAAATAAAATAACCCATGTATCAACTGGCGGAGGGGCAACAATGGAGTTCCTCGAAGGACGCATCTTGCCGGGTGTAGCAGCATGCGAAGGCAAAGGTGTGCTGCAAAGATAATGGGTTTGGGCAACAGTCAATCTGCTGTTAGGGGGTGGTTTTCTGCGGAAAAAACTCGTTGCTGCCAATTGGAAGATGAATAAATATATTGCTGAAGCAGAGGGATTTTGCCGGGATTTTTTGCCCCGAGTTAAAGATATTGATGATATAGAGGTGGTAATTTGTCCCCCTTTCACCTGTTTGTATGCGCTGAAGGCGATCTTAGAGGGATCTGATATCAAACTGGGGGCCCAGAACCTGTTTTGGAAAGAGAATGGGCCCTATACAGGTGAAATATCACCTTCGATGTTGGCAGATGCCGGATGCAGTTATGTTATTATCGGCCACTCGGAACGGCGGCAGATCATGGGCGAGAGCGATGTTATTATAAATCGAAAGATTAAAGCAGCCATTGAAGCCGGGCTGATACCGATTTTATGTGTAGGTGAAACTTTACAGGAGAGAGAAAATAACCAGGCCATGGAAGTTGTAAAAAAACAGTTGAGTAAAGATCTGGAAGATATTTTTTTTGCAGGCAAATTACTGGTTATTGCTTACGAACCAGTGTGGGCGATAGGTACGGGGTTGAATGCCAGTGCCTGTGACGCTCAGGAGATGATTAAATTTATTCGCGGCTGTCTAAACAGAATGTATGATGAAGAAGTCGCTGATTCTGTGCGCATATTGTATGGCGGAAGCGTAAAAGAAGAAAATATAGCCGAATTTTTGGCAGAGGATGATGTAGACGGAGCCCTGGTAGGGGGAGCCAGCCTGCAGGTGGATTCTTTTGCCCGGATAGTGAGGTTGGGACAGAATGAATAAACAGCCCCTGATGTTGATGATACTGGATGGATGGGGGTATAGGGAACCCTGTAGCGACAACAGTGTTACTCTTGCTAACCCCCAAAATTTTTATAGATTGAAAAATGAATATCCGTTTACCCTTCTTAAATGTTCTGGAAAAGATGTGGGGCTGCCGGAAGGGCAAATGGGCAATTCCGAAGTTGGGCACCTCAATATAGGTTCTGGCAGAATAGTGTTTCAGGAAATAACCCGTATAAATAATGCAATCGAAGACGGGTCTTTTTTTACCAACCCCGAGTTTGCTAGGGCTGTTGAATATGTGCGGAAGAGTAATGGTGCTTTGCATCTGATGGGGCTTTTATCTGATGGAGGGGTGCACAGCCATATTGATCATCTTTATGCTCTGCTGCAGTTGGCCAAGATGCACGGTGTGGATAATGTCTATATACATGTCTTTCTCGATGGAAGAGATGTGGGGCCTAAAACCGGTGCGGGCTATATCGGCCAATTGCAGAAAAAATTAGAAGAAATCGGAGTGGGCAATATCGCCACCATTGGAGGAAGGTTCTATGGAATGGACCGTGACAATAGGTGGGAAAGAGTAGAGAAAGCTTACAACGCTATGGTGCTAGGAGAAGGAATAAAGGCCCCTAATGCGTTTGCAGCAATAGAAAGCAGCTATGAGTTAAGGGTTACTGACGAATTTGTTGAACCTGCAGTGATTATTGACGAGAATTCCAGGCCGGTTGGCCAAGTCAGAGATGGAGACAGCCTGATTTTTTTTAATTTTCGTGCCGACCGAGCCCGGCAGATAACAAAGGCCTTCGTGGAGGCAAGTTTTCGTAATTTTACCCGAAAAGTATGGCCGCAAATATTTTTTGTCTGTATGACGCAGTATGATATAACAATTAAAGCGCCGGTTGCTTTTCCTCCCCAGGATCTTAGGAATACCTTGGGAGAGATACTGGCACGTGAAGGAATGCGGCAGTTAAGGATAGCTGAGACCGAGAAATACGCACATGTAACTTTTTTCTTCAACGGGGGAATCGAAGAACCATATCCAGGAGAAGACAGGATCCTTATACCGTCGCCTAAAGTAGAGACATATAATCTCAAGCCGGAGATGAGTGCTCCTGAAGTTACTGCCCGGGTTATACAGGAGCTGGAAAGAGATTTCTATGATGTGATAGTTATAAACTACGCCAACCCTGATATGGTTGGTCATACCGGGGTCCTCGAGGCTGCTGTACAGGCAGTAAAAGCCGTCGATAACTGCTTAATCCAGGTTGTGGACAAGGTGCTGGAGAAGAAGGGAATAGTCCTTATTACTGCAGATCACGGTAACTGCGAAATGATGCTGTGCCCCGAGACGGGCAATCCTTTTACTTCTCATACTACCAATATGGTGCCTTTTATCCTGGTGGCAGATAGATACCGGGGTTGTAAATTGCGCTCCGGTTGTTCGCTGCGCGATATAGCGCCGACCATGCTGGTTTTGCTGGGGCTCGATATACCTGAAGAAATGACAGGAAAGCCGATAATAGAACTTTAATTGCTAAGGAGAGAATTTCAGTTTGTTGATTCTTGCTCATTATTATCTATTATTGCCTAACCGCCTTTATCCCCCTGCGCTAACCTTAAGCCTTCATCCCCAGGAGGGAATGGCTGCAGGAGATGGAGGGGGGCTGAAGGCTTAAGAACGCTTGGGTCCGGTCTTAACATTTACTAATGAGCTGAAAGGGTGAGGTATAGGGGGGACTGGCATAAAGAGTACATCTGATTCCACTGTAAAATCCTAAGTTAGCTTGTTTAAATGAATAAATATGTAGGAGCCGGTTGACGGAGCATGGAAGCAACACCCCGCGAAGGTGAAGCGACGAATATTTATACATTTAAACCAGCAGATTATAACTTTCAACATTGAAATCAGTATTAAATATTCGAGTAAAAGGAGGCTAGAATATGAGTATTATAGTTGATGTTTATGCGCGTGAAGTTTTAGATTCACGGGGAAATCCTACTGTAGAAACAGAAGTGGTTTTAGAAGACGGGAGCATAGGAAGAGCCATAGTGCCGTCGGGAGCATCTACAGGTGCCTATGAAGCGGTTGAACTTAGAGATGGTGATAAAAAGCGCTATAACGGGAAAGGGGTATTGAAAGCGGTCGGCAATGTTAACGATGTTATCGCGCCGGAAGTAATAGGCATGGATGCAGTAAGGCAGACAGACATTGATAAACTGCTGCTTGAGCTGGATGGTACGCCAAATAAGGGCAAGTTGGGGGCTAACGCCATATTGGGCGTATCGCTGGCAGTTGCCAAGGCTGCAGCTCAGCACCTTGCTATTCCTTTGTACCAGTATTTAGGCGGGGTTAATGCCCGGGAGATACCGGTGCCTATGATGAATATTTTAAATGGGGGAAAACATGCGGACAATAATGTGGACATCCAGGAATTTATGATTATTCCCGGCGGGGCGCCTGATTTTGCTGAAGGACTGCGCATGGGGGTTGAGGTTTATCACGCCCTTAAGAAGGTGCTAAAAGCTAAAGGGCTGGCTACCGCAGTAGGAGATGAGGGGGGTTTTGCTCCTGATCTTCCTTCTAATGAAGCGGCTGTTGAAGTTATTCTTGAGGCTGTAGAGGCGGCAGGCTATAAAGCAGGAAAGGATATAAAACTGGCCCTCGATGTGGCTGCTACTGAGCTTTATCGGGATGGGAAGTATCACCTGGCAAGTTCCAACCAGGTGCTGTCTGCTGCTGAATTGATTGACTTTTACGCTGAACTGGTCAGTAAATACCCTATAATCTCGCTGGAAGACGGTTTGGCAGAGGACGACTGGGACGGGTGGAAAGTTCTCACAAAGAAAATGCAGAATAAAATTCAGCTCGTGGGCGATGATCTGTTTGTGACCAATACTGAAAGGCTCTCCCGCGGGATAGAATCTGGGATTTGCAACAGCATTTTAATAAAGCTCAATCAGATAGGCACCCTGACCGAGACGCTGGAAACCATTGAAATGGCGCAAAAAGCGGGATATACGTGTGTAATTTCTCACCGCTCAGGAGAAACCGAAGATTCAATAATAGCAGATGTGGCGGTAGCTGCTGGTGCAGGTCAGATCAAAACAGGAGCACCAGCTAGGACCGACCGGGTCGCCAAGTACAACCAGCTGCTGCGCATAGCAGGGGAGCTGGATGATTTAGCTGTGTACCGCGGCTGGGGGGCTTTCTATAACCTGAAGCCGTAACAGCTAAATACTGTATTTTTTGAATTTTTGTGTTAGAATATAATTTAGCTTTTAAAGGTTTATCGAACGGAGGTGAAAAATTGCTAAAAATTCTGGTGCTTGTACTGCAAATAATATGTGCCTGCGGGTTGATTTCTACAGTGCTCTTACAATCCGGGAAGAGTGCCGGGCTATCTGGGAGTATCGCGGGTGGAAGTGAAGCGATTTTCGGCGGGAAAAAGAAAGGTTTGGATGAATTACTTAGTAAAGTGACAGCGTATCTCGCTGTATTGTTTATGCTGCTGACGTTAATACTGGCGCTGCTCGGTTGAAAGATTTGCAGTATAGGTAAGTCGTTCACTTCTTTAAAGTATATACAATTTAAAAATACGAGGAGATGATGTATTTTCTATGGACAACCTAATTATGTTTGCACCTGCAGGAGGAGCCCTGGCACTGCTGTTTGCCGTCTTCCTGGCTGCGAAAGTAAAACGGGCAGAACCCGGAAATGAAAAAATGGTGGAAATAGCAGGCCATATCCACGAAGGGGCTATGGCATTTCTTGGACGTCAATACCGAGCTCTGGCGATTTTTGTTTTATTAGTCTTTGCTGTTTTATTTATTTTTATTAAATGGCAGACAGCCATTTGTTTTTTGGTGGGCGGCACCTGTTCTGCTTTGGCTGGATACATAGGTATGACGATTGCAACTAAGGCAAATGTCAGGACGGCGAATGCTGCGCGTACTTCCCAAAATGCAGCACTAGGCGTGGCCTTTTCTGGCGGTGCAGTTATGGGAATGTCTGTTTCGGGTCTTGGCTTGCTGGGTTTAGGTATTCTTTATATGATTTTCAAGGATCCGACTATTGTTAATGGTTTTGCTTTGGGAGGAAGCTCTATTGCTCTTTTTGGACGTGTAGGAGGAGGTATATACACTAAAGCTGCTGATGTAGGAGCAGACCTGGTAGGTAAAGTGGAAGCGGGCATACCTGAAGATGATCCCCGCAACCCAGCTACTATAGCTGATAATGTCGGGGATAATGTTGGGGATGTCGCCGGTATGGGCGCTGACCTGTTTGAATCATATGTGGGATCAATAATAGCTGCCATGACTTTAGGTATAGTTCTCATCGGTATGCCGGGTGTTTTGCTGCCCATGGTTATTGCCGCCGGTGGAATCCTGGCTTCTATCATCGGGACATTTTTCGTCAAAACCGATGAGAAATCCAATCCTCTGAAGGCGCTCAATGCTGGGACTATCAGCTCCGCATTTCTTCTGGTTGTAGCTGCCTATTTTGCCGTAAAATATGTCCTGCCGCCTGGTATGTTCAATGTTTTTTGGGCACTGGTCGCCGGCTTGATAGCAGGAACTCTTATTGGATTTATTACCCAATACTATACTTCTGAGGAATATAAACCGGTGCAAGATATAGCTAAGGCATGTACTACAGGCCCTGCTACTACAATTATTGCCGGCCTTGGGGTAGGAATGCTTTCTACTTTTCTGCCTATAATTGTAATAAGCGTAGCAATTGTAATAGCTTATTTTACAGGAGGTTTATACGGCATAGCGTTGGCTGCTGTTGGTATGTTGGCAACTACGGGGATGGTAGTTGCTGTTGACGCGTACGGGCCAATTGCCGATAATGCCGGTGGTATTGCTGAAATGGCAGAATTACCGCACGAAGTGAGAGAAACAACTGATAAATTGGACTCAGTGGGGAATACTACTGCTGCTATCGGGAAGGGTTTTGCCATTGGTTCTGCTGCTCTTACTGCCCTGGCGCTTTTAACTGCATTTTCCCAGGTAGCTAACATAGAGAAAGTCGACCTGCTCAACCCGATGGTTATTGTGGGTCTGCTTATAGGCGCAATGCTGCCTTTCTTCTTCTGTGCTCTCACCTTGGGAGCGGTAGGAAGAGCAGCTTCAGAAATGGTCGAAGAGGTAAGGCGCCAATTTAAAGAAATTACTGGTCTTATGGAAGGTAAGGCCAAGGCTGATTATGCTCGCTGTGTTGATATCAGCACTGCATCCGCCATTAAGGAAATGATAGCTCCAGGTGTGCTGGCAGTTGTGACTCCAGTTATAGTAGGACTGCTTATCGGCCCCGAAGCCTTGGCAGGGATGTTGGGCGGAGCAACTGCTTCAGGTGTCTGCCTGGCAATAATGCTGGCTAACGCTGGCGGTGCATGGGATAATGCCAAAAAGTTTATTGAAAGCGGTGTTTATGGAGGTAAAGGCAGTGAAGCCCATGCTGCTGGTGTTGTGGGAGACACTGTTGGAGATCCCTGTAAGGATACATCCGGCCCCTCACTTAACATATTGATAAAGCTAATGACCATTGTATCCCTGGTTTTTGTTCCTCTTTTCTTATAGGGGGAGAGCAGATAAAGCACAAATGTTTATTAAAGAAAGGCACATAAAAGAAAAAGCGGCAGGTGGGGATAATGTTCCACCTGTTTGCTGTTGAAGGCAGGAAAATGGGGGAAGTTCAATTTTTCGAGGATGTGATCCAGGGCCTGAGGTCGGAGATCATGGTGTTCACCGTGGCGGGGGTGATGCCCGATACCAGATCGGCCACCCAGCCCCCGTTGCCGTTGACGATGCCCGCGAGGGCAGAGGCGTCGAGCTGGGGCAGC
>JACIYB010000062.1 GCA_014360155.1 Syntrophomonadaceae bacterium | reverse complement strand
AAGGCCAAGCATCGGCCTATTGTAATCATAACCAGTAATGCCGAAAAAGAGCTGCCAGACGCTTTCTTGCGAAGATGCATATTTCACTATATAGAGTTTCCTGATCCTAACGGCATGGCTGAGATAGTCGGGGTTCACTTTCCGAATTTGGAAAAGAAATTGCTGCAACAGGCGCTGGAAGCCTTTTACAGCTTAAGAAGTGTTCCTAATATTCAAAAGCGCCCCAGCACCAGCGAACTGCTTGATTGGCTACAGGCGTTGGTGGTTAGCGGAATAAGCCCTGACAGGATAAAGAAGGAGATTCCCTTCCTGGGGGTACTGCTAAAGAAGAACGAGGATTTTGACGCTATCTTGAACCAGGTATATGACAGCAGCCGATCTAAAAGACAGAATTTTCCCGACCGGGTATTTAACCGTTATCGCTAAGCAGTGAAAGCATTGGGGACAGAAGCGCAAATTATAAGAAAACAGCATTTTAATGGGGAGAACTATGTTTACTGATTTTTTTTATACACTGAAAAGCTTTGGAGTTCCTGTTTCCATGAACGAGTGGCATACGTTTCTGGAGGCGCTGGAAAAGGGAATGGCGGGGTCAAGCCTTACCGGTTTTTATTACCTGTGCCGGGCTGTGCTCGTAAAAACAGAAGCTCATTATGACCGTTTTGATACAGCGTTTGCCAGTTATTTTGGGGATATTGATACCCCTGAAGGTTTGCCTGAAAAAATCTGGGATTGGCTGGAGCGGGAGATTCCTGCGATAGAGGTTACCGAGGAAATGCGCCGCAATCACCGGCAGCTGGATTTGGAAGAGTTGAAACGGCTGCTGAGCGAGAGGTTGGCGGAGCAGAATGAGGAACATCACGGCGGCAATAAGTGGATTGGAACAGGGGGGACTTCTCCTTTTGGGCATTCAGGTTTTCATCCTGGGGGGATACGCATCGGCGGCGAGTCCCGGAATTTGTCAGCGGTTAAAGTTGCGGGTATGAGGAGGTTCCAGGAGTTTCGCACTGATGAAACCCTTGGAATAAGGCAGTTCCAGATGGCTTTGCGGAAGCTGAGACAGTTTACCACCCGGTTGGACGGGGCTAGAACCGAACTGGATTTGGATTCCACGATAAACAAGACCTGCGACAATGGCGGCTGGTTAGAGCTCGCATGGGAAAGACCCCGGGAAAACAGCCTGAAAGTGCTGCTGCTGATGGATGCCGGGGGGTCCATGGTCTCTTACAGCCGTTTGTGCAACCAGTTGTTTACGGCTGTTAACCAGTCTAACCATTTCAAAGATCTGAAGGTATTTTATTTTCACAATTGCATATATGATTGGCTTTATCATGACTCCAGGTGCAGTCTGAGTGATTACACGGAGACCGAATACGTCCTCAATACTTTTTCTGCTGATTACCGGGTTATTATAGTCGGGGATGCCAGTATGGCTCCTTATGAACTTATGCGCCCGGGCGGGGTGATTGATTGGGGACTTTATAATGAAAGGCCGGGGATTGAGTGGCTGGAGCGTATTCGCCGGCGTTTTGAGTATTCGGTCTGGCTTAATCCCATTTCTAAGCGTTTCTGGGGATGGACGGAGGGGGCTTTTACTATAAAGAAGATTTCTGAAATATTCCCCATGGAAGAACTGACTGTCGAAGGCCTGGAAAATGCTGTAAAAATGCTGAAAAGTAAACAGCCGGCAGGAAAGGTATAAGCTTACAGAAAATATTAGGGGGCAGAGAGATGAGGCATGTTTATGAGGGGAAGACCAAAAGCGTCTTTGAACTGGAAAATGGAAATATGAGGGTGTTCAGAGACGGCGAGCAGGTGAACCCGCTGGAATTGGCTGATATAGTGACGGGAATGTAGCAAGTGCTGTAAAAAGGGGCGGTTCTGGTTCTGGTACTGAAACTAGAAACCAGAACCGCCCCTTTTTCTGGGATTGACTGTAAGGATTAACAATGTTAATTTATTATTAATTAATATTTTATTCAACAATTGTCCAGAGGAGAGAGAGATGAAAAAACTTACGGATTTTTGGTGTTTTCGCCTAGCAGCTCTAGCGAGAAAAATAAGCCGGGCTTACAACAGCCTGTGCACTGAGCACGGCGTTACAGCTGTTCAATCATTTGTGCTTTTTGACCTGTTGGAAAATGAAGGCAGCAGCGTAAAGGATATCGCTTCGCGAGTAAAGCTGGACAGTCCTGCTGTGACTGGGATTATTGATCGCCTTTTAAAAGAGGAGCTGGTGGTAAGGAAAGAGGACCCGAATGACCGGCGTAGCCTGCAAATCTGCCTGACTTCTAAAGGCCGCAAATTGGCTGATGAACTGCTGCCGCTCGCTGAGGAGTTTGGGCACAGTCTGAAGGATGGTTTTCAGCTGCAGGAAGTGAAAGAGTTTGAAGATCTGCTGTTTCGCTTGGAGGAAAAGTTTTAAGGGGGGTTTATAGCTAAATGGATGTTTGGCTATAAATAGAGTTTAGTTGAAGGGTGCGAAGAGGAAAAAAGGGGGAGGTTTTTTTGGAATTGGTGAAAAAATTGTCTAAATGCATCGACAAGGTGGTGCGTCCTGCTACGTATCCAGTAGCGGTGAAGCTGCTGGACAATGCGGAACTGCCCCAAAAGGCTGTTTTCCCGGTGAATAATTTTGGAAACAGGCTGGCGTTGTGCCAGGGTCTCGGCATAGCCCGGCGATTTGGAATGACGATAGCCTTTGGACCTGAAGATCACCAGTGTCCTCCAATTTTGATGTCGCTGGGATTGAAGCCCGTCGCCGAGACCTGGAAGGAAGGGGGGATGTGCTATCCTTTTTACGCAGAAACCCCGGAAATTGGAGCCGCGCTGAATGAACAGCACCTGCCTAGGATGGATCGGCCGAAGGACTGTCATGTGCTGCTCGCCCCCCTGGACAGGGCCCAGTTCATTCCCGACGTAGTACTCATATACGGTAACTCTGCCCAGCTGCACCGTCTGGTTATGGCAGTTAATTACAAGACTGGAAAGCCGATTACTGCTGTCCTTACGGAAAGGATGGGCTGTATACGGGCAATCGTTCTTGCTATGCAGTCAAATGACTACCAGGTTAGTATTCCCGGATCAGGAGAAAGGGCGCTGGCTTTTTGCGGAGAGGATGAGATTGTCTTTGCTGTTCCCCAGGCTAAGTTTGAGGAAATCTGCAGTGGACTGGAAGGCACTCAGAAGGCGGGGGGGCTGAGGTACCCCACCATTTATCCTGCATTATTGAAAAGTGCCCTGTTTCCTTCCAAGTTCGACCCGGTGATGGAAGAGTTGGGTATTAAATAAGTATTGATTTCACTGCTGAAAGTTATAATCTGCTGGTTTAAATGTATAAATATTCGTCGCTTCACCTTCGCGGGGTATTGCTTCCATGTTCCGTCAACAGGCTCCTACATATTTATACATTTTTATACATTTAAACAGGCTAACTTAGGGTTTTGGCAGTGGAATCAGTATTAAGTAGTTTGAGAGGAAATCTCTGTGTGGGCAGTTCCTCTCTGAATTTTGAGACATTTTGAACCTGAAAGGGGTGGCTTGAAAATGGATTTTACCTTGAGTAAAGAACAGATGTTGATTCAAAATATGGCCCGGGAATTTGCGGAAAAGCACATTCAACCTGTTGCCAGGCAGATAGAAGAAGAAAATGTTATTCCTGAAGAAATAATAAAAGGGCTGGCAGAGCTGGAGTTGTTTGGGATCCCATTTGCTGAAGAATATGGAGGGGCTGAGGGCGGTTTTGACGGGTACGTATTGGCGATGGAGCAGATAGCCAGGGTATCTTCAGGTGTAGCTGTTATCATATCAGTTAATGTACTGGGACTGGGGGCGATCTCCCTTTTTGGCACAGAGGAACAGAAGAAAAAATATATGCTGCCTTCATGTAAAGGGGAAAGATTAGCATCTTTTGCCTTTACCGAACCGGGGACCGGGTCGGACCCCAGGCAGATCACTGCTACTGCTGTAAAAGAAGGCGGTTTTTATATTATAAATGGTACCAAGCGCTTTATTTCCAATGCCAACTTCCCAGGACCGATGGTGCTCTTTGCCCGGGAGAGCGAGAGTGGAGAGGTGACCGCTTTTATTATTGACAAATTCAGCGAAGGGTATTCCATTTCCGCACCCTGGGAGAAAACCGGGTTGCACGGCAATCAGCTTACGGATGTGTACTTGAAAGACGTTGAGGTGCCGGCCGAAAACGTGTTGGGCAGGATAGGACAGGGTTATCCAATCCTTCAGCAGGGTATCGCTTACGGTAAAATAGGGGTGAGCGCGACTGCTTTGGGAGGCACGCTCGCAGCTTACGAAGAAGCTGTTAAATACGCTCAGGAGAAAATGCACAGGGGCAAACCGATAGCCAAGTTTCAGGCTGTCCAGCTGAAGATAGCTGATATGGCCATGAAATATGAGGCTGCGCGCTGGCTGACTTACAGGTTGGGCTGCCTGGCCAATGACGCAAAGGATCCGCGGCAGTTTGCGAAAGAAGCGGCTCTTACCAAGACATTTGTATGCGAGAATATGGTGGATGTAGCCCGCCTGGCGGTGGATGTGCATGGTTCTTACGGCCTGATGAAGGATTACAGGGTCGAGGCTATCTATAGGGACGCTATTGTAGGTCCGCAGATAGAGGGTGTATCTGATATGCAGAAACTAATCATAGCCGGAACGATTTTAGCGGATAAATGACGGCTGTTATGTTAGAGGGGGCTTGTGGAAGTGAATATTGTAGCAGCGATGAAGCAGATACCGGACCCTGGGCGGGGCTACTGTAGCTACTCAGTATATAGCCTCGGAAAAAGGCGTGATTGCTCTTGTGCCCGGGGCTTTTACCGCTGCCGTAGGAACTGAAACCGGCAGTATTGAGGATTTGAAGGTAGAAGCTCGTCCTTCGGGTATTAGGGTTATTGAATCCAGGATTAAAAAGGACGAGAGCGTAAATATCGAAACAGCAGAAGTACTGGTAGCTGTGGGGCAGGGCTTGAATAGCAAGGACGACCTCGCTATGATAGAAAAACTGGCCTGCGTTTTGGGAGGTGAAGTTGCCTGTTCCAAGCCCTTGGCTACAGATAGGAAATGGCTGTCTGAGGAAAGGGTTATTGGTCTTTCCGGCAAGAAATGTAAGCCGGAACTGGCAATACTGCTTGGGATTTCCGGACAGGTGCAGTTTATGGTGGGCATCAGGGATGCTCGCGTCATAGTATCCGTTAATTCCGATGAAAACGCTTGTATTAATCAATTGGCGGATTATGTGCTGCTAGCTGACCTGTACGATGTAGTACCGCAACTTAATGCTGCTTTAGGATAATACAAGAATGCCTTCATCCCTCTTGCAAACTTCAGCAGGTGGAGACTTTTGAGGGTGAAGGCTTAAGCCTTCACCCTTCATTCAAACTTCGAAGTCCTCGTTTTCCTGTGAGAGAGGTTTTACAGCCTGTTAGCCAGCTCAAAAGCGCTGTGTACAGCATTTTTAAGCGTAGACGGCTGGACAGCATCTCCTAGCAGGTGTACTTCACTCAGCTCTTGCTTGAGATCTTCATAGAGGGATCTTTCCGGCCTGCTGCCGACTGCGGTTACTACGGTGTCAGCATTTATAAACGTTTCTTTTCCATTATTTTCTGCCTTAACCCCTGCAGGAGTAATTTCTTTTACCGTAGTCTGGTCGAAGATTTTTATTCCCATGGTCTGCATGTGCTTTAGAACGGTCCAACGCATGGTTTTGGGCATATCCATGGCAACGCCCTTTTTCATTTCCACTACAGTTACCCGGAAAGAACCGCGGGTTAACAGGTCGTAAAGTGTATCAGGATCTTCCATCTGGTGCAGCATCATGAACTTAAGAGTGTTGGCGTCAATAGTACCCTTCTCGGCCAAATAAAGGGCAGTTTCACAACCGACTGCCCCTCCGCCGATGACGACTATATCGGGACCGTATACCTGTTCGCCCTTCAGCACATCCCAGGCATTTGCTATTTTTGCATCACCTGCCGCTGGGATCGAAGGGGACAGGGGCTGTGCGCCGGTAGCAACCAGAACCGCGTCCGGATCGGCAGCTTTTACTGAATCGATATCGGCCTTGGTGTTGAGGTGAATTTGTACTTTAAGTTCTGTCAGGATATTCTTGTAATATTCGATTAGTGAGGAAAATTCACCTTTTCCGGGCGGAACAGAGGCAATATTCCATTGCCCCCCTATTTTATCTTCTTTTTCCCATATAAGCACATTATGTCCCTTCAAGGCTGCTACTCTCGCTGCTTCCAGACCGGCCGGGCCGGCGCCTATTATAAGAACCTTTCGGGGTCTGGAAGCGGGAATGATGGAGCGTTCATCTTCTCTGCCGCATTGGGGATTAACGGCGCATATTACATCATTGCCCTGGGACTCGTCGCCGAATACTTTGTCCAAGCAGGTCATGCAGCCGATACATTTGCGAATTGTTTGCGGTTTTCCGGCCTGGGCTTTAACTGCCCATTGGGGATCAGCCATGAATCCCCTGCCCACTGAGACGAGATCTGCCTGACCGTCGCCCAGTATTTTTTCAGCAATTCGGGGATCGTTTATTCTGTTGCTGGCGGCGACCGGAATGTTTACGGCGCTTTTAATCTTGGCTGCTAGAAAGGCGTAGGCTCCTCGCGGGACTTCAGCCTGTATCTGGGGCACCTTTGATTCATGCCATCCTCCGTTTACATTGAGCAGATTGACCGATAGCTTCTCCAGTTCCTTAGCAAAAACGGCCATTTCTCTCCATGTATTTCCCCCGGGGATATAATCACTGGCCCCCAGGCGGACAGATAAGGTAAAATCAGGGCCTACTTTTTCGCGGATCGCTTTGATTACTTCCAGGCCGAAGCGCATTCTTTTTTCCGGAGTTCCTCCGTACCCGTCGTTTCGCTGGTTGGTAAGCGGAGACAGGAACTGGTTTAGAAGATAACCTGCGCTGCTGATTACTTCTACCATGTCATAGCCTGCTTTTTGGGCCCTGCCTGCGGCGTCAGCAAAGCAACTAATAAGTTCTTGAATTTCATCGACCGTGAGCTCTTGGGGTGTATGGCCGGTCAACTTTGAAGGCACCGCTGATGGGGCTACGACCTTTTTCCCTTTAGTAAACGCAAACGAATAACGGCCCGCGTGAAAGAGCTGAATACCGATATGGGAACCTTCGGCCTTTATACTGGAGGTGAGCAGCCTGTGCCCGGGTATGAGCTCGTCATCATGTATGGACAGGAAACCCCGGTATATGCCGGTAGGTTCGATTGCTGCACCGCCAACCATTATCAGGCCGGCACCTCCCCGTGCTCTTTCGGTATAAAAATCGATTAACCTGTCAGTTACTGCTCCGTCCGGACAGTAACCGAGGTCGAGAGCAGGCATTATTATCCGGTTTTTCAGAGTGAGATTGCCAACAGCAATTGGATCAAATAACATATATGTTCCCTCCTCCTCATACCTGCACGAAAACCGCTTTCTGGCAGAATTTTACTGTTATTGCTCCTGGATCTGCAGGGTATACCTTAAAGATAATGTACTGTTACAGATATTGTCAATAGTGGATCTGGAAAAGAGGCTAAGGGGGCTTGTTTAAATATGCCAAAATTTTCAAATAATCTTAATTAAGATAGTTTCCTGGGGCTGAAGGCTTAAGGCCGGCGCCGGGGGGCTGTACTCTGTGGGAATGAGCTTAGTAGGATTTTCACTGCAGATCTAGAACTAAAGAAATGTAGAGAATTTTTGCTAAAGGGAAGATAAAAAAATTCGTCTAGAGAAGGAAACGCATGATATTAAAAACAGTATTTGAGATCAAATTCAGTATCGCAAAACACAGGTTTAACAGTTATTATATATTTATATGAGAAAGGCTGTGATATGGTGAATGCTGTTTTAGGTATCATTGCCGGCATTATTTTTGTTGCTTACTCTGTTTATTTTTTCAAGATAATGAAGGGGGAACCTCAGGAATTTGAAAAGGAAATTGTCAAAATCTTAGCGGAGTGGATAGTGGAAAAGAAGACGGCTGCCAAGACACAGATAGGTTTTCTTATTTTTGCGTCTTTGGCAGCTGAGATTCTTTACTTTCTTCTGGTGTTCCTGGTTATGACTAACCCGGTAATAATAGGTTTTACTGTATTTTTTGCAGTTATAGAGATGCTTCATATAGTTAAGATCAGCACGGCTTTTCATAGGTTTTTTAAAGGAATTATTAAATTGAAAGACGTTTTTAACTGGCGGCTGGAGAGAATCAGTGCGATGTTTTTCTTTACTCATTCGCTGCTGGTATTGTGCAGTATTGTGTTATGTTAAAATCGGCTGTATTTGAGTTAGGGCAGCATTTGATTTTATTTAGGAGTGAAAGGCAAATTTTTATTTGGCGGGAAAAAGCTAGTCTTTTAGGGTAAAATTTTGTTTAAGGGCTGGAGCCGGGATTCTGGTCGCAGGTGTGCAGGATATCTCAGTATATTGTACAAGGAGGCAGATTTTTGGCTGCGTTTGATACAAAAAGGCCGCGTTGGGGACTTATCGAATTTGCATTTACTTATCTGGGCATAATCGTGGTTACTATTCTTTTTAGTCTGTTGGGGGACATATTCGGTCTCTTCTATTGGGTTATCGGAAATGAAGTCGCCTATTTCATGCTCAGCTTTATAGTTCAGTTTATAGCTACTGTTGTTCTGGTGTTTTTTGTGGCGGTAACGGTAAAAAAAGCCAGTATTGCTGATCTGGGTATCAGGAGAGCTGCAAAGGAAGATTACTTGAAGTACGGTATTTTAGGCGGCGCGTTTTTGATGTTGGCGATAGTTGTTTTGGGGTACCCGATAAATTACCTGCAGCCTGACCTTCAACCCCAGGTGTTTGAGGAGATATTGCGTTCAGTGGACAGTCTTTCGGGATTCATTCTTCTGTTTACGGTAGGGGCGGTTCTCGCTCCTCTATCAGAAGAGATCTTGTATCGGGGAATGCTTTATCCGGTTTTGCGCTGGTATCTGGGACCGACGTGGGGGATGATTTTGGCTGGTTTTATTTTCGGCTTAGCCCATTTGGATCTCTGGAGGGCGCTGCCGTTGGCTGCTGGAGGCGCTGTTTTGTGCTACATATACGAAAAAACGGGGAGCATTCTGGTATCTACGGTAGCACATGGGGTTTGGAACGGTGTTATGTCGATATTTGTATACATCAGTGTTAATAATTTGATTCCCATATAGGGAATTTTAGGTTGACAAAGACCGAATTAAGTTATAAATAAATTATTGTTGAGGATTATTTAGTTGAAATTATTTTATCTGGTGGGGTGATGGTGAGTGCCTATTTATGATTACAAGTGCAGCAACTGTGGAATGTTTGAAAAAATACAGAAAATAACCGAGGAGCCCCTGGATACTTGTCCCACATGCGGGGGACATGTGGAAAGAGTTGTAAGTAAGAATGTGGGTATAATTTTTAAAGGGTCCGGTTTTTACAAAACAGACAACGTTTTGAAGAAAGACCGTGCTCGTCAATTGAATAAGGAGAGACAGAAAGACAACCAAGCGCTACTGGACAAAGATGTAGGTTCTTACGTGAAACAGGCTGAAGAGACGACCAAAAAAATTAAGGAAGCATAAGGAGTTAGAGAGAAGCCTTTACAGAGAATCGAAATCTGAGATGCAGGGTGCTTGGTGAACAAGCGGGTGAAACGTTTTGCTTCAGGCTATTACTTTTGATTTTTGGAATACCCTTTATAAACTGTCAGCTCACAAAGAGGTAGCTTCTAAAAGAGCCTGGGACGTAAAAGAAGCACTTGGGGAGCTGGGATTTGATTTCAGTGTGGCGGAAATCAGCGCTGTTTTTAAGGCGACCTGGGAAAAGGCGTATTTTTATCAACGGGTTTATGGCAAAGAAATAGGCCCCCGGGGGCACATCAAGGAAATCTTGAAGCAGATCGGTGTGACCCTTGGAACTGATGCAGAGGAAAAGGTTTACAGCGCTTATACTGGGACTTTGTTGGAAATGCCGCCGGAAGTAAATCACGGTGTTTCCGAAATTTTGTCCCTATTTTCCCAGAGGTTCAAGCTGGCGGTAATATGCAATACTGGTGTAACGCCGGGTATTATATTGAGGAAAATAATGGCAAGAGACGGAATAATCGATTGGTTTGATTTTTTGGTTTTTTCTGATGAAGTAGGATTTGCTAAGCCTAGCGAGAAAATATTTCAGTATACCCTTAAAAATCTCAACATGGGGAATAACAATGCAGTTCATATAGGAGATGATGCTATTACTGATGTAATCGGAGCTAAAAAAGCCGGCATGAAAGCTGCATGGCTGGCCCCAGGAGCTGATTGGGCTGTGCCGGAGGCTGATTACCATATCAGAAGCATTAGAGAGCTGGCCGGACTTCTTTGAAAGGCGGCCAGATCTTGGTTTATGCAGGTCGGTTGTTGCTGTCTGGGCGGCGAGAATTGTTTTCCCTACTTCCTACAGGCAAAGGGGCTAAGGTGAATGGAAGAAATAATCATATATACTGATGGGGCATGCTCGGGAAACCCTGGACCTGGCGGGTGGGGTGCTGTTCTTTTGTATAAAGATAATAAAAAAGAGATATACGGCAGCGAAAAAGAGACCACCAACCAGCGCATGGAGCTGACCGCAGTGATAGAGGCCTTAAAAGCGTTGAAGGTAAGCGGCAGGGATGTCACTGTGTATACAGACAGCGCGTATATCGTGAATGCTTTTGAAAAAGGCTGGATAAGCCGGTGGCAAAAGAACGGCTGGAAAAACAGCAGGAAAGAGAATGTGGCCAATAGGGATTTGTGGGAAGAGCTGATATTTCTCACCCTTAAAAATAATGTGAAATTGGAGAAAGTTAAAGGGCATGCAGGAAACCGGTGGAACGAACGCTGTGATGAGCTGGCCCGCAATGCCATAAAGAAAGCGCTGTAGTTTGGGTGGTTGTTCCTGTATGGATAAAATTGAGATATATACTGATACAGAAAACGACAGGTTGGCTGCAGGGGTAAGGATAAATGACAAAAATGCGACCGTAGCTGACCTCCTGGAAAGCTGGCAGCTGCTGTGTGATGGTTCAGGTTTGTTCAAGAAGTATGCTGAAGGCAATTATGCTCCTTGCAAAGGATGTCTGCACAATTGCTGCAATACCGCATACGTTATTCCTGACCTCATTTCTTTCAAGAAAATGGCGCAGTACGTAAACTGCAGTTATAAAGAATTTATATCCGGGTATTTTCACCCCAGTAAAACTGGATTGGGCCTTTTGCGGTTAAAGCCTGACCCGTGCATATTTCTCAAGGACAATATCTGCACGATTTATCCTATACGTTCTCTTATTTGCCGTTTTTATATCTGTGCTGACCTTTTGGGCGACACGGAACAGCTTATTTATTCCATTGTGATGACAGGCATAGCTGCCGTGCATCTGTTTGCTGAAAAGGAAGGGCTGGTGGACAGCGTTTCTGCTGTCGGTATGAGCAGCTTCGATATGATATTTAAGAAGCTCATAGCAGAGTACCGTGCCAGCAGCAATGTAGAGCTGTTTATGCGGGCCAGGGAATACAGCGAAATACCCCTGTTGCCTTTTTTATAAAACAAATTAAAGCTAAATCTGGAAAGCGGGTTATTCTCATTATCATCTTACTTTTACTTGATATTGCAAGGTTTTAGACGAGTTTTGATAGGCCCATATGAAATAAAAGGCCCGTTTTTTCATTAAAAACAGGCCATGAAAGCTTATAGAAAATTTATATACTGCTGCAGATAAGACTGCCTTCCT
>JACIYB010000061.1 GCA_014360155.1 Syntrophomonadaceae bacterium | reverse complement strand
CTGGCAAACACAAAAAGGAGAAGCGTATAGAGTTTTTGAAGTCGCACCCCTCACTACCGCTGGACACTCGCCACTTTCCGCCGGACTTCACCGACCAGCTGCTGGCAAGCTACGAAAACTTGGATGAGATAACCGATGGTCTGCTAATCCACAGCGAAAACTGGCAGGCGCTCAACCTGCTGCAGGAGAAGTATCGGGAACGGGTGAAGTGTGTGTATATTGACCCGCCGTACAACACGGAGAAAGATCGGGCCGACGGCAAGTTTTTATATAAGGATGGCTATGCGTTCTCGACCTGGTTGGCCATGATCGACGGGCGGCTCCAAGTTACATGGCCCTTGCTCTGCGAGACCGGCGGATTTTATGTGAGCATCGACGATACCATGTACGCCGACCTGTTCGCACTCCTGGCTTCCGTCTTTGGCCGCGAGAATCACATCGCGACCGTCATTTGGGAGAAGGTGCATACGCGGAAAAACTCAGCGCGTCATTTTTCGGTCTCCCACGACTACATTCCATGCTTTGCCCGCGACAAGAATGCATGGGACAGGGTCTTGATACCGCGGGAGAATACGGATGCCTACAGCAATCCGGACAATGACCCGCGGGGAGCGTGGAAGGCTGATCCGGTTTACGCTAACAATCCGTACGACGCGGACTACACGATTACGAAACCAAATGGTGTCGTCCTACGGCGTCCCCCCGGCCAATATTGGCGATTCAGCGAGGCGACGTGGCTGGAGTTTGTAAGGAGAGGAACCGTGATCTGGGGGGAGGGCAATTCGTACCCGCTCGTCAAGCGCTACCTCCGTGACGTGCAAGATGGCCTCGTTCCGGTCACTTTGTTCAAGCGTGACTTTGCCGGCGACAACGCGGCGGCCAACGCCGAGTTTGATGCCCTGTTTGGTAGCGAGCGCCTGTTCTCCTATCCGAAGCCGGCACGGCTAATTGAACGATTGTGTCAGACCAACGTCCGGCCTGGCGCCGGCGAGATCGTATTAGATCACTTCGCCGGTTCCGGTACCACGGGACACGCCGTCATCAACCTGAACCGCGAGGACGGCGGGCGGCGTAAGTTCATCCTTGTGGAGATGGCACGCTACTTCGACACCGTGCTCCTGCCGCGCATCAAAAAGGTGACCTTCTCGCCGGAGTGGAAGGACGGCAAACCCAAGCGCACGGCCTCGCAGGAGGAATTCGAACGGGGGCCGCGCATCGTCAAGGTAATACGCCTGGAGTCTTACGAAGACGCGCTCAACAACCTCTCCTTCGACGAGGACGGCGCGCAAATCGCCATGCAGTTCGAGGACTACCTGCTCCGGTACCTGCTCCAATGGGAGACGCGCAAAAGCGAAACCCTGCTGAATGTGGAGAAGCTAAGCAAGCCGTTTGATTACTGTCTGCACATCCACCGCGACGGTGAAATCCGCGTCCAGAAGGTGGACCTGCCCGAAACCTTCGCCTACCTCATCGGGCTGGATGTGGCAAAGCGCCAAGTCCTGGACAATGACGGCCGGCGCTACCTGGTCTATCGCGGTACGACGCGCGAGGGCAAGCGCACGGCGGTCATCTGGCGCAAGACGGAGGGCTGGACGGAAAACGACTACCGGCGCGACCGCGATTTTGTGGCTAAGCACAAACTGGCCGAAGGTGCTGACCTCATCTACACCAACGGCGACTCTCTCATCCCCGGCGCGCAGGCGTTGGATGGTGTATTCAAGGCAAAAATGTTTACTAGCGTGGAGGGGTAAATATGGCAGAAGTACTCTTCAAGAAGGTTGATTATTCTGTGAAGAAACTGGTTGAGGATATATCTATGGGAGAAATCGGGCTACCTGACATTCAGCGTCCCTTCGTTTGGGAGATGACCAGGGTACGCGATTTGTTTGACTCGATGTATCGCGGTTTCCCCATTGGCTATCTTCTCTTCTGGGAAAATGGTTATTCCGATACTCACCGAACGATTGGCGCCGGTCAAAAACAGAAGGTGGCGCGTCTGCTCATCGTAGATGGTCAGCAGCGGTTGACCTCGCTTTACGCGGTAATGAAGGCCGTGTCTGTCATCAACAAAGATTTCAAGCAGCAGCGTATGAAAATAGCTTTTCATCCGCTGGATGAGAAGTTCGAAGTCTCTAATACTGCGATTGAGAAAGATGCGGAGTGGATCCCTGATATTAGCACCCTATGGCAACCCGATATAGATGTTTTTACTTTCGTCGACGAATTTCTCAAACGGCTTTCAACGAAACGAACACTTAGCACTGAAGAGGTTAAGAAGATTCGAAGCAATGTTAACAAACTTATCAAACTCGAAGACTATCCGCTTACTGCTCTAGAGATTTCCTCTTCCGTTGATGAAGACAATGTCTCAGATATCTTTGTGCGCATCAATAGCAAGGGAACTCCGCTCAATCAGGCCAACTTTATTCTCACCTTGATGTCCGTGTTCTGGGACGAAGGTCGCAAAGAGCTGGAAGAGTTTTGCCGGCGCAGCAAAACGCCCTCCCCCGATGGCAGTCCTTCGCCTTTTAATCATTATTTGCGCCCTAATCCTGACCAGTTACTGCGCGTAAGCGTAGCGTTGGGGTTTCGCCGCGCACGCTTAGAGCATGTTTATTCACTGCTTCGAGGGAAAGACCTGGAAACACAGCAATTCTCCGATGAACAGCGGGAGAAGCAGTTTGCCTTATTGCAAGAAGCTCAGGCATACACCCTGGACCTTCAGAACTGGCATGAGTTTTTCAAGGTGCTGAAAAGGGCAGGATACCCCTCCGATCAACTCATCTCCTCGCGAATAGCTGTTCTTTACAGCTACGCGTTGTGGCTCATAGGGAAGCGAGACTTCAAAGTAGATTTGCACCGCCTGCGTGAAGTGATGGCGCGCTGGTTCTTTATGGTAACCCTCACCGGTCGTTATACTAGTTCGCCCGAAACGCAGTTTGAACAGGATATGGCATTGCTGCGCGGAGCAAACTCAGTCGACCACTTTATACGGATTCTGAACGAGCAGATAAGCGCCGTCTTGACCAAAGACTATTGGGAAGTAACCTTGCCCAACGAATTGGAAACCGCTGCCGCCCGGAATACTGGGCAATTTGCCCACTACGCCGCGCTTTGCCTGTTGGAAGCGCGGGTCTTGTATTCGAAGATGAAAGTGTCCGAGTTGCTGGATCCTACCACGAAGGCCAAAAAGTCTGCCTTGGAACGGCATCATCTGTTCCCCCGCAAATACTTGCTACGAATAGGGGTTCGAGAAAAGCGCCTGATTAACCAGGTAGCAAACTATGCTTTGGTAGAATGGAGCGATAATATTAAGATTTCCGACAGAGCGCCCAAGGAGTACGTGCCCGAACTAGAAAAACGCTTTACTTCCGATGAACTTCAACAGATGTATCAATGGCATGGATTGCCTCCAAACTGGTACGAACTTGATTACAGGGATTTCGTCAATGAACGTAAAAGACGAATTGCTCTTGTGATAAAATCCGGTTTTGAAAAGTTGGTGGTTGACGTATGAGCGACGGGTCAACCCAATACCAAAAACTTGAAAACCGTCTTATCCTGCTGGCTTGGCTCAACAACCTGCTGGGCTATGAGAAAAACCGTGAACTGCTGGAGGACATGAGGCAGGTCGAGGAAGGCTTTGACGCGCAGGGACGCAGCCACATTTACTACCGCCTGATCTCGCGCGGCAGCAAGGTTAAAATCCCTGCTGACGACTTGTCTCGCTACGACGACAACATCCGCGCGCACCTGGCGGCCATTAACGCCCACCGCAGTGAACCCATCACCCTGCGTTACTTTCAGTACTTGGCAGCACTCTACACGGAAATCGTCCTCGACCGCTTGTTTAACCACAAAGCGCAACTCCTGGCCGAACTGAACGCCTTTGTGCGCCAGCGCAACGCATCAAAACTGCGCGGCGAGCCACAGGATGAACCGTTCACCGAAGCGGACTTAACCAAACTGGCCTACTGGATGGCTACCGGCAGCGGCAAGACGCTGATTCTGCACCTCAATTACCATCAATTCCTGCACTACAACAAGGAGCCGCTCGATAATATCCTGCTGGTCACACCCAACGAGGGGTTGAGCGAGCAGCACCTGGCCGAACTTGCCGCTTCCGGGATCCCCGCCCAGCGCTTCGACCTTAACAGGAGCGGCCTTTGGAGCGGTAGCAGGAATGTCGTCCAGGTCCTCGAGATCACCAAGCTGGTGGAAGAAAAACGCGGAGGCGGGGTGAGCGTGCCGGTGGAGGCCTTCGAGGGGCGCAACTTTATCTTCGTGGACGAGGGCCATAAAGGAAGCGGCGGCAAAGCCTGGCGGAAATATCGGGACGCGCTGGGCACCACAGGCTTTACCTTTGAATACAGTGCCACATTCGGGCAGGCCTTGAGCGCAGCGCGCAACGACCCGCTTACTGCTGAATACGGTAAGGCCATCGTCTTCGACTATTCCTACCGCTATTTCTACGGAGACGGCTATGGCAAAGACTTTCGCATCCTCAACCTGCGCGACGAAACGGACGAAGAAAAAACCGAACTGCTTCTGCTAGGTAACCTGCTTTCGTTCTATGAACAGCAGCGCCTTTTTGCCGAACAAACCGAGGCACTGCGCCCCTACAACCTGGAAAAGCCACTGTGGGTGTTCGTCGGCAGCACCGTCAACGCCGTCTATAGGGAGAACAAGCAGAAGCGCAGTGATGTGCTTACCGTGGCGCGATTTCTCCACCACGTGCTGGCAAACCGCGGCTGGGCGGTCAAAGGTATCGAAAAACTGTTGGCGGGCAAGAGCGGCCTGGTCACCCCGGACGGGATGGACCTGTTCGCCGGGCGCTTCCCGTATGTGCGTGAAACTGGCCTCACCGCCGAAGCCCTGTACGACGACATCCTCCGGCGGGTCTTTCACGCCCTATCTGGCGGCGGCCTGCACCTGTGCAGCATTAAAAGCGCCGCCGGCGAGCTGGGACTGAAAGCCTCCGGCGCGGAGGACTACTTCGGCCTGATCTACATCGGCGACACCCCCGAATTCAAGAAACTGGTGGAAGCCGACCAAGCTGGCATCACTTTGGAAGAAGACGCCATCAGCGCCTCGCTCTTCACCAACATCAACCGCCCCGATACACCGCTCAACATTCTCATCGGCGCCAAGAAATTCATGGAGGGCTGGAACTCCTGGCGTGTCTCCAACATGGGACTTTTGAACATCGGGCGGCGGGAAGGTTCGCAAATCATCCAGCTTTTCGGGCGCGGCGTGCGCCTGCGCGGCAAAGCCCATTCTCTCAAACGCAGCGCCGCCGTTCCGGGCAACCATCCAGCGCACATCAAACTGCTGGAGACGCTCAACATCTTTGCCGTGCGCGCCAACTACATGGCGCAATTCCGTGATTACCTTGAACGCGAAGGGGTGGAGACCGAACCGGTGGTGGAACTGCCGCTCTTTGTGTGGGCCAACGAACAAGCGTTCCAGCACGGGCTGGTGGTTCCGCGCCCCGAGGAAGGCCGCGACTTTACCGCCGAGACCATGCTCCTGCTTGCCCCCGATGAGAACATCCGCCTGCGGGTGGATATGTCGGTCAAGGTGCAGGCGCTGGAAAGCAGCATGGTTGGCTTACAGGACGCTCGCGTCCAGAGCGGATATGAAGGGGCCATCCCGCCGGAAAGCCTGGCGCTGGTGGATTGGGAGCAGGCCTACCTCGACCTGCTGGACTACAAGGCGCGCAAGGGCTGGGGCAACCTGGTCATTCGGCCTGAAACCCCTCGCGCCATCCTAGAAAAGGTCCCCTATACCATCACGGCGAGTGAGGCCGTGTTCCGTCCGCGCACTTTCACTGACCGCGCCCGCTTGCAGGAGGCGGTCACGGCCATCCTGCGCAAGTACCTGGATACGTTCTACCGCCGTGCTCACGAGCGCTGGGACAGCCAAAACCTGGTCTATCGCCCACTCGACCTTGATGACCCCAACCTGGTCTTCAACCGTCTGAGCGCGCGGGAAAAGAAGGCCGCCTACACCGTGCGCGTGCCGCGCTCACGCAGCGACCTGGTTACCGCCATCGAAAAACTGCGCGAAGATATGGATAAGCTCATCAAAGAGGAAAACAGCGGCCTGCCGCGCCTTCGCTTCGACCGGAGCATCTATCTGCCCCTGCTTCTCAAAAAAGGCAATGTGCTCACCGCCGACCCGCCGCCGCTCGAAGATAGCGAAGAAAGCTTCATCCGTGACCTGAGGGCCTACTGGGAGGCCGAAAAGGACAAGTCGCTGGCGGGAAAAGAAATCTTCCTTCTGCGCAACTTAAGCCAGGGCAGAGGTGTGGGTTTCTTCGAGGAGAGCGGCTTCTATCCCGACTTCATCCTGTGGATTGTGGACCGCCAAAGCCAGCGCATCGTCTTTATTGAGCCGCACGGCATGTTGCACGCTAAGGCCTACAAGCACGATGAGAAAGCCAGTCTGTGGGAACGCTTATCCGAGCTAGAAAAAGAGATAGGGCAAAGAAGCGGCCGACAGGATATTGCGCTCGATTCATTCATTATCTCGGCTACGCCTTACGATGACCTATATAAGCATTACGATGATGGTGATTGGGATCGGGATAAGTTTGCCAAACACCATATTTTATTCCAAGAACGGAACCGGGACTACGACTATCTCTGTAAAATTTTTCATAAACACAGGCAATAAAATTGAAATCTGGTATACAAAAGGAGCGCTTTGAGAGAGCCAATGAGTTGTAAAACGTGCACAGATATTACTTTAAATTCCTCTCTCCTGGGAGTCTTGACTACCCTCAAACGGCCTGGTATTTCGTCTAAATCCACAGGATCCCGCGGTCCTCATATACCGAACGAAACCCCTGTCCCGGTTTTGCCAGCGCGCCGCTCAATGCCATAATTGCAGCTACTGCGGCATCAATCTTTTCCACGCTTCGCCGCTTGTCCGGCTTCACGTTACCCGCTTCATCCTGGCGAACTACCATATTGGAGACGCACCAGCGCAGGACGGGGTTGCCGTCATGTTTTATTCGCCTCGACAGCATGTATTTGTCAACCGAAAAATCCCCCAGATAATAAACGAAAAGTACCCCACTTAAGATAAAAAAATTATTGTTGGGTTTTAAGCCATTCTTGAGTCTCTTTTAAGCGGTAAGAATTTCCATTCATATTAATCATATATGACTTATGGGTAAGACGGTCTATCATAGCTGCTGTCATTACTGGATCTATAAATATTTCCTCCCATCTTTCAAAAGATAAATTTGTGGTAATAATAGTTGATTTTCTACCTGCCCGCAGTGATAAATGTGTAAATAAGAGTTCTGATCCCTCCTTGTCAAATGAGATATATCCTAATTCATCAGCAATTACCAGGTCATATTTTTCAAATTTATTTTCGAAAGTTCTTAAAGTCTTTGCTGAACGGCTTTCTTTCAATTGATTTATTAACAATGGAATAGTTGTAAAGAGAACCTTGTAACCTTCTATACAAGCTTTTATGCCAAGCCCTATGGCAATATGCGACTTGCCAGTGCCGGGATTTCCTGCCATGATTACGTTCTGACCGGTTTTAATAAACTCCAACGATTTTAATAATTTCAGTTTCTTTCTGGCGTCTTCTGGTAAAGCTTCTACCACCAGATCTTCCAGGTATTTTTTACAGGGGAAATTAGCCAACCTGATCCGGTTTTTTATACCGTTTTCATATCTTAAATCATTCTCTTTTTGTAGAAGGTTAAATAAAAACTCTTCATAAGAAATATCTAACAGGTTAGCTTCGGCTATATCTTCCTGAAAAGATCGTCTGGTGGCTGGTAATCTAAGAACTTTACAATACTCTACTATTAGCCTGTTCATTTCCTTTTTATCTTTGGTCATACTATTGATACCCCCTTGCTAAATTCCTCACCGGTGGTTACCAATAGCATCGAATAGGATTTAAGTATACCCCTGGACTTAATTTCAATATCGCTAATGCAATTCTTGGTTTTATCTGAATCAGGGATATTATTACGGTTACAGATAACTTTTATCTTTTCTGTGGTTATATCTATAGGGCTTACTTTTTGCAGGGTCATTATTGCATTGTCTATTTGAGCTAACCCCTTTTCCCCAATAAGTTCAAGTAACTGTATGAATTCTTTTTCTCTTCCTGTATAATAATTATGGTATATTTTTTGTAGCTCTGGTTGAGCTTGCTGAAGGGCTGTACTTCCAGCAAGGGCACCAGGCTTTTTTTTGAGCGTTTTTAAATAATGTTCTATTTTTATGCTCCACTGATTATACTCATAATTCCTTTTATGTTGGGCTATTTTTTTGCCGTTATAGTAACAAAGTATCTGTGATGTATATATTTTGGTAAATATAAATTTGCCAACATATATATCCGGAACAGAGTAGTGACAGGTATCTACGCAGATGGTTGAATATTTATCTACTCTTGATTCCTGTTCCCGGGCTGCATCATATTTGGGCATTAACGGAAGTAAATATGGTCTTTCTTCATCTAATATCTCCAGGGCACTTTTCCCTTCTTTATGTGCTTGGTTTTTCCGGTTTAATGTCTCTAAAACATTATCCAGATACTCTTGAGCTTCTTCTAAAGATGCAAACTCATCTCTATGACTGAAAGCTTTTCTCCTTATGTATTCTACACTCCTTTCAACATGGCCCTTTTCCCAACCAGCACGGGTATTACAAAATCTGAACTTAAAACCATAATACAAAGATAATTTTATCAGGGCTTCGGTTGGTTCTTTTTCTGTTGGACCAACAAATTTTTTAACAGCTACTTTCATGTTGTCATAAACCAGGGTATGATAAATGCCTTGTATTTTTTCAAAAAACAGAGCATGAGATTCTAAAAAGCTCTCAGTTTTCTGATTGTAAAAGAGTTTGGAATACCGATAATTACCTTTGGCACTAGCCAAAACAGACATTTGCAGGATTCTATTCTTACCAGCTATTTTTAATTTAACATCACCCCAATCAAATTCACATACATCGCCTAATTTATATTCTTGTTTTATATATGCTTCCTTTTTCTTATCACGTAAAGCTCTTACCGCATTACACACGGATGGATAACTAATATCAAAACCTTCATTAATCAACTCCTCATATATATCTATTTTTTTCTTCTGTTGTTTGGCTTTACCATTGGCTCTTTTGTTTTCATTTTCTTCTATAAAGAATTTTATCCGTGTCATTAGTTCTTCAGTTAATTTCACCTTCTTTCGATTATTGGAATTATATTTAGGGTTTTCAATAATGTTTTGAATTAATTCCTCATTAGATGCCTCATCACTAGTCAAAAGATCTTCTTTTGCTTTCTCATATTGCTTTATATATTTTCTGATAGTTTTTCTGGATATCCCCGTTTCTTTTTCAATTCTTCTTTGAGATTTACCATCATGATAATGACTTATTATTATCTGCTGCTTTTCTAACAAAGTTATCATCTCCCCAGAACCTCCCATATATCTCTTGGACACATAGGAAATTCTATTTTATAGTGGGGGAATTTTCAATTATTACTCCGGGGTTCTTTTAGGTTAGCATAAACAACAGCACCAATTTCAGTAGTTCTTTTGTGGGCGGGGACATATCCTTGAAGCCCTGGCCGAAGGCAATTACTTCAAGCCCCTCGTCTTCAAGGTCCTGTGCTACCCGCGCCGCGCCCCAACGGTCAAAGAGAATCGCTTTTACATCGTACTTCGCCGCCAGCTTTTTTATGTCGGCCAACACAAACCGGTAATCAACGGCATTTCCGGGCGTGCTCTGGATGTGCCCCTGGTTGTGCCAGACAAAGTACGGCACTTTATCGCGCGATGAACGCTCCCGCATTGTGTCATAGGGGACCCAGTTGAATGACAGCAGAAAATAAGGGTCCTCCTCCTTCTCCGGGGGGAAACATAGGGCAAAACTGGTCAAATCCTGCGTGGATGCCAAATCAAGCCCCCCGTAACAGGGACGGCCGGCAAGGTCGGGGAGCACGTCGGCACATGCATCCCAATCAGCCATCCGGATGAACGGCGTCTCAGCTTCCGTCCAAATATTCAGGTGCAGCCGCTTGAAGGTCGCTTCATAAGCCGGCACCTCCTGCGCCCGCTCACACTCCCTTTGCAGATACTCGATGGAAATAGACGCACCCAGGCCGGGGTTGCAGGCCCGCCAGGTTTCGGGGGCCGTCCAGTCGGCTTCACGGTCGGCTTCGTAGATGACCGGCAGCAGGGCAGGGTCTTGGATGATGCCGTCCCGCACACGGCACGCGTATTGGTACTTCTCAAAACAGATGGAGTGCCGGTCATAGCCCGCAGTAGTCAGGATAACCGTCAGCGGTTCGCGCCTGGCCCCGGTAGAGGTCGTCAAAACATCCACCAGTTCCCTGTCCTGGATGGCGTGTAGTTCGTCTATGATCACCAAACTGGAGTTGTAGCCGTGCTTCCCGGCCGTCTCGCTTGAGATTACCTTGAAGAAGGAATCTTTTTCCTTGTACCGAATTTCGTACCGCAGCACCTCGCCACGTTTACTGAGTTCTTCGTCTTTCACCACCATGGCTTTGGCCGCGTCAAATAGCAGTCGGGCCTGTTCCCTGTCCGCCGCACAGCAATAAATTTCTTGCCCGCGCTCCGGCTCGCAGAAAAGAAAATACAGAGCTAACCCCGCCGCCACAAGCGTCTTCCCTTGCTTGCGGGGCAAAAACAGCAGCGCTTCCCGGAAACGCCGGTGGTGCGTTTTTTGGTGTTTCCAGCCGAATAAGTGCCCCACAATCGCCTGCTGCCACAAATCTAATACCAGCGGCTGCAATGCTTTTTCACCTTTGACGTGGCAAAGACATTCCGCAAAAAAATCAATGACTTGTTGGCCAGCTGCCTCGTCAAGGTAGAAGTCCCCGGCATCGCGGTACACGTCAAACCCGCCGGGCTTGACGTTCACCCAGTTATTCTTGGAAGAATCGTGCTTTCTCATTTTTCACCACCCCCTGCGTCCTGATTTTTTCCTGCCGTGCTTTGGGATTCAAGCCGAAGCGGTCAAGCAGCTTGTGGTAGTTGTCTGCCGCTTTCGCCCAAATCGTGAATGCCGGGTGTTTCTTCGCGCTCCCTTCGCGGTCGGGCGCAGTTAATCCCTCGGCTGCCAGCAAAGCTTCAGCCCGACGCTTCATGCTGTAAGCTTCGCATAACGAGATGAAAGCTTCGCGGTCTAGCTCGGTCAAAACGCCGTGTTTCAGCAATACCTTCCCGGTCGTTCGCCAGAAATATTTTCCATGCTCATCAAGACCGGGAGGCTCCGGCCACATCCGCTTCAATTTTTGCATCGGTCATCACCTTACCCTTTGATTGTCCCAAAACGAAAATCCCTTCGGCGGTATGCGCGATACTGCGCCGCCGACTTCGGCAAGCAAAACCACAGCTTTTCACTCCCCCTTCCCCCCATGCAGCCGGTTGTGGCACGCTTTGCACAGGGACACCAGCCCGTCAATCGCCATCCAGTCCCCGCCGTCTTTTATCGGGACCGTGTGGTGCACCACCGCCGCGGGCGTTGGGCCCCAACCGTTTGCTTCGCAGTTCTCGCAAAGCGGGTTGGCCCGCAGCTTCCATGCCCGCAGCTTCCGCCACCTGGCTGAGGAGTAAAACGCTTGTTCTTTGGTGTCCTGGCGGGTCTTTTTATATTCGTTTTGCACCTTCTTCCTGTGCTCCTCGCAAAAACGCTGCCCCGCAGGGACCACCGCCCAACAGCCAGTAAATGCGCAAAACTTCTTGGATCTTCGCGCCATTTGGATCACCGTCCTTTCTTATTCCGCCGCCGCCAGAAAGTCCTCAAGCAGCTTCCTTGCTTCGATTGGCTTTCCTCTCGCGGCCTGCCGCTCTCTGCACCATCCCCAACACCAGGTTAACGGGAACAGGTTGCAGTCCGTTTCCCGGCACCACTGCAAA
>JACIYB010000060.1 GCA_014360155.1 Syntrophomonadaceae bacterium | reverse complement strand
GTTTTTAAACAAGGCATCACTGCTGCCAGTATCAAAAAGTATTTTTCTACTGTCTACTGTTATTAAGGCAGCAAAACCATACTCACCGATCAAAGACGGGCTTGGAGTAGTATTTTCAACCAGAATAGATATCCCTACTTCCATAACAGACCCCCAGAATTTTTTTGTTTTCAGCATATATTTATTATTTATATATTCTAATATCCATTTCCTTCTAGTTTACCGCATATTTCAGCAAAATTATACAATAACAATTAAAACTTGAATTTTTTATAAACACTAAAAAATAACGCCATAAAATAAAGGATCAGTCATTATAACGAGTAAAAAGTCTGACCCTCATTAAACTCACATGCAGTGCCCGGACCTGCTTTTAAGAAACAGGCATCTCGCTATCGAAAATCTATATAGGGTAAAACCTCTTCCATATAAGGCATGTGGTAGTAACATATTTCTTCTGGCTCTGTACCTTTTATAAATGCCATTTGTGTACACCGCTGACACGATTCACAGGCTATCATCCCACTGTCCAGACAGATGTTCAATAATACTATGTCATCTGGTTTAGAAAAATCAGTTTCAGCAAATTTACTGGAAGCTTCCCGCAAAAAATTTGCCCATATGGGACCTGCCAAGACTGAGCCCGGGAGATTAACGCTTTTCCCCTTATCATAACCAACCCACACTGCACAGCAAAGTTTAGGAGTATACCCGACAAACCAAGCGTCCTTAAACTCGTCTGTAGTTCCAGTTTTCCCCGCTGCTGTACGCCCGACAACGTCTTTTAAGCCAGCACCAGTACCACCAGTCTCCAGCACCCCTTTAAGCATATCTGTAATAATATAGGCATTGGTTTCTTCTATTACTCGTCTCTGAAGCACTTGATTTTCCTCTAAAATCTCACCTTTTTTGTCCACAACTTTTAAAATATAAGAAGGTTCACTGTAAATCCCTTTATTAGCAAATACTGCATAAGCAGCTGCCATGTCTATCGGCCTTACTTCATTGGACCCCAAGGGCAGAGATAAAACAGGTTCTATATTCTCAAACCCAAATTTTTCGGCATGTCTAGCTACTTCTTCCGGCCCTAACATGTAATTCATCCGCACCGCCACAACATTGTCAGACACCATAACCGCCTCTTTTAGAGTAAATTCCCTCCAGTGATACGGTTCTTCTCCATAGTCCTGGGGCCGGTATATATCCCCATTGGGCAATTTATATTCTACCTCTTCACACATTAACATATCCGCTGCAGTAAACCCCCACATAATTGCCAAAGAATACATAAAAGGCTTAAAGGTAGAGCCCGGCTGCCTTCGGGAAAAAACCCGGTTATATGAAGATTCTGCAAAGTCTCTTCCTCCTATAAGGGCACGGATTTGTCCATTGCTAACATCCAAGGCAACCAGTGCTGCCTGCAGATCTTTTTCCCGGTTTTCCATTCCCTCGCTGTACGCCTTATTGGCAGCCCTCTGCATATCCAAATCCAGGGTGGTATAAACTCGCAGACCTCCCTGGTAGACTGTCCTCTCCCCGTACTTTTCACTCAGATAATCCTTAACCATGGCAATAAAGTATGGAGCTTCACCTGTTATGTAGCTCGCCTTGCGGTAATTTAGCTCCTCTTCCAGGGCCGCCGCCATTTCATTCTCATTTATCATTTTCTCCTCCAGCATCCGCTTCAGAACTACTGCCTGCCTTTTTCGGGCTTCATCCGGGTTTTTGTAAGGATCATACCTGCTCGGCCACTGGGGCAGGCCAGCCAGAAGAGCAGACTCGGCCAGGGTCAGGTCATGAGCGCTCTTGGCAAAAAAAGTCCAGGCCGCTGCTTCGATTCCGTAAGCTCCCTGACCAAAATAAATGGTATTGCAGTACATAGCAAGTATTTCGTCTTTGCTGTACTTTCGCTCTAGCTGAATAGCATAGAACAGTTCTTTAATCTTTCTCGCAATCGTTCTCTCGTTACTCAAGAATAAATTCTTGGCAGTCTGCTGGGTTATGGTGCTGCCGCCTGCAACTATCTCCTTCTCCTTAATATTAATAAATACCGCTCTTAATATGCCTGTGATATCTATACCGTGGTGTTTATAAAAATTTTTATCCTCTACTGCTATAATAGCTTTCAGAAAACTATCGGGCATTTCTTCCAGTTTTATGCTTATACGGTTTTGTTCTGCCAAACCCTTAATCGGCCTACCGCTTACGTCGTATATTATTGAAGATTCCGGAATTTCTATTTCAGGCAGCTCCCAGATAAAAGCGCAGCTGCCTATAAACAAAACAATAAAAACCAAAATCACCGTTATTTTTCTCATACTGCTCCCTCCTGTTTCCTAAATTACCCATTAATACTCCCATTTATCCAAAAAAAAGACCTTTTAAGCCGCTAGTGCCTAAAAGGTCTTACTATTGCTAACATACAATTATCTAGCTCGGATAGAAGCCATTTAATAGTCTTATTGCTCAACATCAGGGCGTCTCCACTAGTAAGCAACACATCTCCAATTTCTTTATTATTTCGAATATAAGTAAACGTCCTTTCTAACTCCCGCCTGGCAGCATATTTATCAACCTTAACCGGAAGCTTTGCCTTTGCCCACTGTTTTTACACAATTATACGGACTTGACTTGGATAAGGGAGATAATAAATATGAGCACAAAAATAAATGCTGGCGGTACATAACCTATTGTTGGCTGATGGCTAGAAGGAAGGAAGGGGGGGATCCTCATATAAAGCCTAATCGCTGAACCGCCAGCATTAATAAAACTCGCCTGCTAAACTGACTTGACAAGCCTTATTTATCATAGTTCATGTAAAACTTGGACCTGAGGCTGTCCATCAATTCGCCTCTGAGGTCAGGATGGGCAATAGATATCAGTTCTAGAGCCCGTTCTCTCCTGCTCTTATATTTAAGTTTGGCAACGCCATATTCGGTGATAACATAATTAGTAAAAGTCCGGGGCACACTCACCGGCGTACCCGGAGGTAATTCCGGAACGATGTTGGAAACTAGCCTGCCATCTGGCATGGTACGAGCAGCGCTTAGCATATTGATACCTTTTCCGCCTTCTGACCAGTAGGCTCCGATCAAGAAGTCTAACTGCCCTCCAGTGCCACTGATCATGGTATGGCCTATTCCTTCACACGTACTCTGCCCGGTAAAATCTATCATTAAAGAAGTATTCATAGCCACCATATTCGGGTGTTGGGAAATAAACCTGGGATCATTAGTATAAGAAGCCGGGTAAACCTGACAACAGGGGTTTTCCCTGATATAATCGTATAAGGTTTGGTCGCCAAGCACAAAAGAAGCTATGCTAATCCCCTTAAATAAAGGTTTCCGCGAATTGTTGACTATACCGGATTCGACCAACTGCGGTAGAGCTGGTGGTAACATTTCGGTCAAAATTCCTATATCCCTTTTTCCCGCTAATCCGGCGGCTACGGCCTCAGATATACCTCCCAATCCCATCTGAACAGTATCACCATCGTTTATTTGTTAGGTTTGCTCACCATTAGGGCGAATACATTAACCCTCTCCCCGTATTTATCACCTGCGTCCACGGTCATAGCTGGCCAAAAATCAGATATCTGAGCCTGGTACATCTTTCTGATGGTAACTATACCGAAGATGGGGGTATGGGTGATTCTCCCTTCTAACTTAGCCATGAACTCAGGATCATATAATTTGGACGGGTAAACCTGGATAGAATCTGAAATCCTTACGTTTTCCAGCTCTTCATGGCGGTTGAGAATCGCGTCTAACATATCTCCTGAACAGGAACCTGTCCCCAAAGCAGTACCCACCATGTCACCGGTTTTCACAACTTTGGCTGCTTCTTCGTAGGTTGTGAGCTTTTTCCTGTATTCATCCTGCCAATTCATGTTCCTCATATAACCTCCCTAGCCTTATTTTCCCTTGAATTCAGGAACAGATTTTTGTCTCGTGAACACCGCAATACCCTCTTTATAGTCCTCAGTAAGAGAAGTAGTCATTACTCCGTAACGCTCGGCCTCGAGCTGACACTCTAGGAAAGGCAACATGCTCTTGTTTATCAAAGCCTTGGACATTGCAAACGCCTTGGTAGGCCCGTTAGCTAACTGCCGAGCTATTTTCAAGGTTTCCTGTTCGAGTTCCTCAGGTGCAACTACCTTGTTGACAAATCCCCAAGTCAGTGCCTTATCCGCCGTTACAACCTCATCCAAGAATATCATTTCATTGACACGGCCAAAACCGATGATGAGCGGCACCATTTGAGTAAAACCGCCATCCTGGCTTATTCCCACACTGGTATATGCCTGCTTAAAAACCACTTTGTTGTGGCAAATCCTCAGGTCACAAGCAGCCGCAAAACTCATCCCCACGCCGGCACATGTTCCGTTGATGCTGGCAATAATAGGTTTAGGGAGCTGTCTCATATCAGATATCAGCCTAGCCAGAGGAACTGTAAAATCGCGGAAAAACGCTTGTAAGTCCCCATCACCGTATTTGCTGGCTTCGGCAATATCTCCTCCAAGGCAAAAAGCCTTCCCTGCTCCGGTCAAGATCACAGCTCGCACGCTTTCGTCGTAGCAGTCCTGAAATGCCGCGACCATCCCGTGAACAAGATCGCCGTTCAATGCATTCATAGCCTGCGGCCGGTTAAGTGTTATTGTACAAATGCCGTCTTTTTTTTCCCATACTACAGTTTCGTTTGTCATAGCCAATCCCTCCTGTAATAATACTTGTCTTGCTCTACGGCCGGTTATACCAGTTCCAGCCGTATAAAGGCTAATATTCTCCTAACAACCTTTACCTATCCTTGTAACTGACCGTTATCTCACCCCCTAACCCAAAGCCTGCAATAGTTCTGGCAAAACTTCTTTTAGGTCAGAAACGAGCACATAATCAGCCATCTGGTTCATGTACGCGTTCTCATCCTTGTTTACTGAGACTACCAACTTAGCATCCCTGATGCCAACCGTAAACTGAACTTGACCCGATACCCCTAAAATTACCGCCAATTCTGGTTGGCACGTTTTACCAGAAAGTCCGACAACTCTTTCCTCAGGCAACCACTTCTTGTCGGTCGCAACCGGCTTAGAACACCCTATCTCAGCTCCCAATTTGCCAGCCAGTTCTTGTACAAGTGGTAGATCCTCTTTATCTTCAATTCCCTGTCCAACAATAACTAATATACGGGCCTTGGCAATATCCACAGTCCCAGCATCCTTGGGTCTGTTTTCTATTACCTTTACGCTTGCCTTCACCCCGGTTATTTCAAGTTCGTTTACCGCTCCGCTCTTCTCCGGAACCTCTTCTGTACAAGGAAAAGCCCCAGGTGCAAACGCAATTACTTTCTGGGGACTAGTAATAGTCTGTACTGCTACCGTTGCACCGCCCAAAGCATTTCTAACCAAGCCTATATCTTGTCCTGCACTCTCAAGCGCTTTAACGTCAGTCAAACAGCCGGCATCAAGCTTTGCCGCCAGCCTTCCTGCTAATTCTTTACCTCTGCGATCCGAGGACAATACGATTGTATCGCACTCCAGCACCCGCGATGCTTGGGCGATTATAGAGGCTAAAGCGGCAGTATCAGCAATCGTAATTCCCTCCGCTTTCACCACCCAAGAATCTATACCCCTCTGGGCTGATTCTTCAGCTTGAGCGCGGTTGTTGATACTCAACCACTTGATTTCATCACCGAGTCCTGCCCGGCACAAGATTCGAGCCGCCTCTATCAGCTCCAAAGCCAATTCCGTTTTTTCAGTATAAACAAGTATATTCGACATATTAAGCCCTCCCCAAGAACCCTTCGGCCTGAAGTTTTTCCACCAGCTCGACTGCAGTCCCTACCTGAATCTGTTTGCGTTTGATTTCTGGAGCCAGATTGCTCAAGGTTTTAACCTTCGGTGTCGGAACAGCACCCAGCAGTTCCTGATCAGACATCACTTTCTTCGGCTTCCTCCCTGCTTTCAGTATTTGAGTGACCGAAGGTATGCGCGGCTGGTTCAGGTCAGTGACAACCGTTAACACTGCAGGCAACGCCACCTGCACTACTTCTTTTCCATCTTCCAACGAACGTGTGACTACCAACTCACCTGCAGTCAACTCTATTCTTTCCACGTAACCAACCTGAGGCAAATCGAGAAGTTCCGCCACCCTAGAACCTACCTGAGAAGAATAATTGTCCCCACTTCCTTCACCGAATAACACCAAGTCCACTGAGCCGAGTTGCTTAATAGCCTCAGCTAACAACTTGGCACTGATCGAACTCTCAATGTCCTCCTGTTCATTGCAGATAATCAAGTAGGCCTGGTCCGCTCCGGCAGCCAGAGCTTCTTTCACCGTATCTTCTAAGCCTTCCTTACCTGCTGCTACTACCGTAACGCTGCCTCCAACCTGTTCTTTTATGAGAACGGCAGCTTCCAGAGCGTTTCGATCTATATTACCGAAAGTAAGAGGAACATCGTCCAAAATCGGCTTTCTATTTTTTATTCTCACCTGCTGCAAGTCTGGTATCTGTTTCATCGCAACCACAATATTCATCCTTTAACCTCCTAGCAAAATCAAACTATGCTGTTCCCATCGAAACCGTTATTTAGCCAAACCGGAATTGAACTCCACTCCCCCCTTCCGGGTATTCCCAATCGAGCAGTTCCCGCCCGCATGCTATGAGACAGGTCCCACACTCGAGACACCCATCGGAACTGAGAACTACCTCTCCTTCAGGGTTTTGACTGTATAGACCAGCTGGACACACCAATACTGCCTTTTGCAAACGGGGGTCCTTTTCTTTTCCTTCCTTGATACGAATATGAAATTTGCTGCTTTCTTTGAATACATTAAGCCCAAGTTTGCTCTTTAATCCCGTGGTTAAGCTCATATCTTACTCATCCTCCTGACATCACCGAGGGCCTGCCAAACCTCTCTTACCCCTAGATAACGACGAACAGTACTGTATAATCTATCTTTCGGTCCTGGCGGAATCCAGTACAAGTCCCTTAATATATTGCCTAACAGTTCAGGGTAGTGCTGAAATAGCCGTGGACTGTTAAGAACAGATAAGGCATCACGGAAGCTCTTGAAGTCTTTGAGAACAAATGAATCTTCCAGAAGCTGCCGGTACAGTCCAAGAGTAGCTCGACTATAGTCTCCTTTTTCGCGGGCATGTAAAACGGTTTGAGCTGCGTAGTAACCGCTAGCCAAAGCGTACTCCATTCCTCTCACTGTTACTCCAATATTTAAAGCAAATCCTGCCGCATCTCCTGCTACCAGAATACCGTCTCCATACAGGGAGTTGAGAGCGTTAAACCCGCCTTCCGGTATCACGTGAGCCGAGTACTCTACCGTCTCTCCCCCCTTGATGAGTAAGGAAACTTCAGACCTTTGTTTGAACCGCTCCAATAGGTCTGAAACAATAACCTCCCGCTGGTTCTCCAACAGATCTTTAATGCTAACCACTAATCCCAAGCTGATACTGTCCAGGTTGGTGTAAAGAAACCCTCCCCCGAACATGCCAGCAGTGACATCTCCCATGAAAAGCCTTGCTACTCCTTCCTCCCCTTCAAGGTTAAAACGGTTTTCTATAGCCTTTCTATCCATTTCTATAACTTCTTTAATGCCGACGGCATAATACTGTGGTTGAATATCTTTTCTTAAACCGGCCCTCTCGCTGACAAGAGACAACACCCCGTCACAAGCTATAACCACGTTGGCTCGCAGTTCTTCTCCACCTGCTCTAACTCCCTTTACTACCCCGTTTTCCAGGATTACGTCATCAACCCTGCTCTTGGTCGCCAACATAGCTCCCTTTTTCTCCGCTTGACGGGCCAGCCACCGGTCAAACTTAGCCCGAAGGACACTGTAGCTCTGGTAAGGAGGATCTCCCAATTCGCTCCCGTCATATCTCAGGGTAAGAGACCGGCTTGCAGCGAAAAGACTAACCTCCTCGTGAGCGATATGTCGCTCGAAAGGTGCATCCTTTAAAAGCTGGGAAAAGATCTCTCGTACTGGATTTAAGTAGATCCGCCCGCCGGTTACGTTCTTGGCCCCGCAGTAGTCACCTCGCTCCAACACCAAAACCTCCACACCCCGGTCGGCTAGGATATAAGCAGCAGCCAGCCCGGCCAGACCCCCACCGACGACTATTACCTCAAATCCATCGTTTTCGTTCTGATATGGCATCCACTAACCCCTCTTCTCCAAAAATCGTGTTTTTTAAGCTACTTGAACAGAATACTCCCGGCTACAATTACTTTCTGCATATCAATCACCCCTTCAATCTGGGCCCCCATTACAGCATCGCGATACAGCCGCGATATTTTGTAATCCGCCATTAATCCATAGGACCCGTGTATGTCGAGGGCTATCCTGGTTCCCCAAAAGGCATTCTCAGCCACAATAACCTTAGCCATGGCAGCCTCACGGGCAAAATCCGCATAGTCCTTGGTCTGGTTGGCCAGACATCCTAAGCGGTAGGCTATCCAACGAGAAGCTTCGTACTTCATAGCTATATCAGCTACACGCAACTGTATGGTCTGAAACTTGGCTATAGGTTCTCCCCGGTGGGTCTTTTCTTTAGCATAAGTTACGGCTTCCTCGTAGGCGGCAAGCAACGTGCCGAGAGCAATTGCATTCATGCCAATTTTCCCAAAAGCAATACCATACTGGAGTATTGGGTAGCCGGAGCCGCGTTCTCCTAAAACGTTTTCGGCCGGAACCCGAACGTCTTTTAGGTAAACATCTACCAGGTCTCCTCCGTGCCAGCCGAGCTTTTCCCAAGGCTTCGATACACTGTAACCCTCGCCGAATTTCTCCACAATAAAAGCCGTTATCTTGCCGTTTTCCTGATCACGGGCAAAGAGCACCATGGGGCCAGGATGAGTTCCGTTAGAAATGAAACGCTTGGTGCCGTTGATAACGAAATGGCTTCCGTCTCTCACAGCGGTGGTTGTAATCTGTTTGGGATCTGATCCGGTGCCGGGTTCGGTAAACGCAAAGGAAGCAATGTGCTCTCCCCGACAACACCTAGGCATATACTTTTGCTTCTGTTCTTCAGTCCCGAAGTTATTGATGGCCCCTAACCCCAAAGTGTGAGCCGAGATAATCATGGCAGAACCACATGAAACCTTTGCAATCTGTTCCAAGGCTACAACATAAGTATCATAACCGGCTTCTGCGCCACCGTATGCTTCAGGCATCGGCATCCCGAAAAGGTCCAGTTCAGCCAACCCTTCGAGAATATCTTTGGGTACCTCATTTTCGCTTTCAATCTGCTCTGCCAAAGGCTGAATATACTGTTCAGCGTAGTCCTTGGCCATCCTTTGAACCAGTAGTTGTTCGCTACTAAGGGTAAAATCCAATAAAGCCACATCCTTCCGTAGTTTATCACGAGATATAAGCGATAATCATGTATGGTATCTTCCCGGTACCACCTGATACCGAATGGTACCGGGATTACCAAAAAACATACTCCGCTTAACCCGGGCTGATTGTCTAAGACCCAACCCATTTAGCCGCACATTAAATACCGTAGATTTCTTCAACTACCTCGATGCAAGTAGAGTCAGCATTTTTGGCCACATCCAGAAAAGCACCAATTTCCGGAATGATATTTTTTACAAAAAACCGGGCCGACGCTACCTTGCCGAGATAAAAATGGTAATCGTAATGGTCAGAACCCAGTTCTTCGATCTTTCGCTGGGCAATTAAGGCCATTTCTAGCAGAAGTTTACCCGCCCACAGCTTGCCTGTAGCGTGGAGCACCCTGGTTGCATACAATTGAGCCATTCCAGGAGTGGCAAAGAGCTTCTGCAGAACTTTCAGCAACTCGTTGTATTTATTCCAGCCATCAATGTAGATCTCAAACTCTTTTTCAAATCCGGGAGTATTCTTGTTGGCCTCTATAAAGTCTTGGATATGTTTGAGCCAGGCCGCAAAAACCTGCCCTTTCTTCATGACCATCTTCCGACCTACCAGGTCAAGAGCCTGGATATAATTAGTTCCCTCCCAGATCGGATAGATTCTGGCATCACGGTAAATTTCGGCAATGGGATATTCTTCAGAAAAACCGTATCCCCCGTAGCACTGCAGGGCTTCAGATATGCACTGTAAAGCCATATCTGAACAGTAAGCTTTTACGATGGGAGTGTTTACCTCTAAGAAAACCTTGGCCTGTTGGACTAGTTCGGGATCCGAGCTGTACTTTTCAATGTCGACCCAATAGTAAGTCTGGATCGCCATAGCCCTAAAAGCCTCTATGTGTGATTTCTGGAACATCAGCATTCTCTTTACGTCTTCATGTTTGATGATCGGGCAGCGCCCTGCCTTCGGGTTGGTGGTTGAACGGCCTTGTATCCGTTCTCGACAATACTGGACCGCGTTGTGATAGGCTGATGCTGCTAGAGCGTAGCCGGAAAGACCAGACATTAAACGTTCTTCATTCATCATGCGGAACATCTGGGCCATACCCTGTCCACTACCGTCTTCGCCTGGAGGATCACCCAGCAAGAAACCCTTGCATTTCCCTTCTTCACCAAAGTTGAGTACACAAGTAGGTGATCCCCGATGTCCTAACTTGTGCTCGATACCAACACAAGTAACGTCATTCCATTCCCCTGGATTTCCATCAGTACCAGGTAAATACTTCGGCACCACAAACAGCGACAAGCCGCGTGTTCCAGGAGCTGCCCCTTCGATACGGGCCAAAACTAGATGAACAATGTTTTCTGTTATATCCTGTTCACCCCCACTAATAAAGCATTTCGTTCCTTTGATCAAATAAACGCCTGGTTCATCAGTAGGTATAGCTCTAGTCGTAGTATCCCCTACGTCAGAACCGGCTTGGGGTTCAGTGAGGACCATGGTTCCTGACCACTGTCCGCTGTACATCTTGGGCAGATAGACTTTCTTTAGCTCTTCGTTCCCGAAATCTCGAATAAGACCAGCTGCCCCCGAATTGGCCAGCCAGAGGGTTTGGATGGATGGATTGGCTGCGATGAAGTACTCGTTTAAGGTCCAGACTACGGCCTGGGGCAATGCCGACTCATCATCCGGGTCTACGTTAGTAGCAGCAAACCCGTTGTTAACGATAAAGTAGTACGCGTCTTTGCTAGACTGAGGAGTAATGACTTTTCCGTTCTCGAACTTGCATCCGATTTCATCCGAGTCCTTACAAGAAGGTGCTACCACTTCTTTGGCCCCTTTGAGGGCGTTTTCCAAGATAAAATCCAAATCATCTACGGTGTATGTGTCCTTGAAACGCTCGGTTTCGAATACTTTATTCATGTCTAACCATTCTTTAAGAACAAACTTCTGATCCCTAGTAGTATTCATAAATGTAGACGGCATTTCTATTCTTTCCTCCTTTTCTCTTCTGTTACTCTTTGTAGACTCACATTCATCCGATCATTTACAAAAACTTACCTGCAGCTACCAAACCCCGAGAACGCCCAGAAGAATACATTGTAACTTCTTCTAGAAGAGTGTAAACCCAGCACTGCTTGTATAATTTAAAATTAAGGAGCATTCTCAGAGCAGCATGCTATTACTTTTCACCTGTATTCCGAAACCCCCCCTCCTCTTGTACAATATACTTCAGTCTGCCGACGTATTAATAAAAAGTCTTAGATTAAATAATTATTAACTTTTTATAACATACCTTTTCGATTTCTAATAACTTATTATTTAAAATATTATTTATTAATTTGCTAATAATGATAATTTTATATAAATACAGTTTTTATATTACAGAGTGCCAATCCTTCTTTTACCCGGTACGGGCTATAATCTTCAGTCGGTACGTTCGGTATTATTATAATTATTATTATGTTATCTAATTCTATTTAAAGAATAATTCTGTTATCTTCTGCTTGTCAACCCCCTATTTAAATAAAAATTAAATAAAAACTTGACAATTATCACAAGAACGGCTTTTAATATAAAAAGCTACCGGGAAATC
>JACIYB010000006.1 GCA_014360155.1 Syntrophomonadaceae bacterium | reverse complement strand
TGCTCTATGAGCGGGAGGTTTTTCTCAGTAACCCCCTTAGCTTTATTTCTTTGTCCAGTGGGGGGCTCGGGGGATTAGTATGGTATGGAGCCTTGGCAGGGGGGTTTATATCTTTTGCCCTTTATATATGGAAAAAAGGTCTGCCATTTTGGCAGGTGAGTGATATATTCGCGCCCTTTCTTGCCCTGGGATATGCTATTGGGAGGATAGGGTGCTTTTTAAACGGGTGTTGTTACGGCAAGGTAACTGAATCTGTTTTTGGTGTGGTTTTTCCCTATGTAGACGAATTTGCCAGGCACCCAACCCAGTTATACAGTTCGGCTCTTAACCTGCTGCTCTTTATTTTTCTGCTCTGGTATTATCCCCGCCGAAAGTTCGAGGGCCAGCTGCTGCTGTTTTATCTTATGGGATACGCCGTATATCGTTTCCTGGTTGAATTCTTCCGTGACAACCTGGTAATGTACGGTATATTTTCAATGGGGCAGGTTTATACAGCAGGCCTTTTTATAGCGGCGGCGCTGTTTTACTTATGGCGCAGGTCGAAAGCAGGCAGGACATGACGTGTAGCCTGTTGCTGCCTGAAAAAATATTGCGGGAAAGGTGTATTGGCCATGGCTGATATCGAGCTGCAAAAAGATGTTTTAAGAAAGAATATGATGGTTGAACGAAACAAACTTTCACCTGCTCAGGTTAGAGAATTGAGCCGAAAGATAGCGTATAAATTATGGCAGCTGGAACCGATTCGGCTGGCCAAAGTGGTTATGGGCTTTGCCAGTATACGAAACGAAGTGGACCTGACTCCGTTTATGGAACAGGCAGGGACAAAAAATAAAGTCATACTGCTTCCCCGGATAGGTCAGGGGGGTGAGATGGAGGCAGTTGAATTCAGGGGTTGGGAATACACGGTGAAGGGGCCATATGGAATAAGGGAACCTTTGGGAAAGCCGTACGCAGCTGAAAATATCGATGCGGTTTTGGTGCCGGGATTGGTTTTTGATGGCAACGGTTATCGCTTGGGTTACGGTAAAGGTTATTATGATCGATTTCTAAAGCTGCTTAGAGAAAGTGTTTTTATTTGCGGCGTTTGTTACGAATTTCAGCTGGTGGAAAACGTTTTTCCCCATGAGAGCGATATTCCTATGCACTGGATTGTTACCGATAAATCGGAATTGGTGATAAATTGGGATTATTTTTAAAAAGAATTTTGTCAATGGCTGTTGTAGTAAATGTTGATATTATTTATAATATAAACTGTGTAGCCGTCCGTAAAAAAAAGGAATATCGAGGAAAACTCCGATTCAACCAGTCCTAAGGCTTCAATGCTATGGCAGTTGAACGACAGGGTATAATGGGAAACTGTTATGCCTCCCAGTGGAAAGGAGTTAATTTAAGCCGGGTTAATGTGTGTGTTTAGGCTTAATTGCACCCTTTCTAAAGGGTGCTCATCTATTTTAGGGAGGTGATAGCGGTGGAGGATAAAAGTGAACTGGTTAAAAAACTGCAGGAAATGTTCCCCCAGAGAAAAATAAGCTGTACGGAAGCTAGACGAGTAGCGGTTGAATTAGATATTGAACTCGCTGAGATGGGAGAATTGTGTGATAAAGCTGGTCTAAAGATTTATGGTTGTGAATTAGGCTGTTTTTAGCTTGGATCACAGCGTTTTCCGGGGAGTGGTGAATGTGCAGGATAGTTATGGCAGGAATATAAATTATTTGCGTATATCTGTAACTGACAGGTGCAATTTACGCTGCAGGTACTGTATGTCTGAAGACGGTGTGGACAAGCTGGATCATTCTCAAATCTTAAGCTTTGAGGAGATCGTGAGGCTTGTTGATATTGCTTCTCAGGTAGGTGTTCGGAAGGTTAGGCTAACCGGTGGGGAGCCGCTGGTTCGGAGGAATATAATTCAGCTTGTACGGGGCATTTCGAATATTCCTAAAATTGATGATATAGCCATTACCACCAATGGGGTCTTGTTTGCTCAGATGGCAGAGCAGTTGAAAGATGCAGGTTTACAGCGGGTAAATATAAGCCTGGACAGCCTGGTGGCAGAAAAATTCAAATATATTACCCGTTGCGGAAATTTAACTGATGTCAGGAATGCTATTTTCAGGGCTTTGGAACTCGAAATGCATCCAGTAAAGATCAATACTGTTATAATCAAGGGGTTTAATGATGATGAATTGCTAGATTTTGCTGAGCTGGCCTATATATATCCCCTGCATATACGTTTTATAGAATTTATGCCTGTAGGGGACCTGCTTTTTTGGAAAAAAGAGCGCGTTTTAAGCGCCCGGAAGATGCAGGAGGCCATCGAGAAAAAATACGTTCTAAAGGCAGCCAAAAAGATAGAAGGCAATGGACCGGCAAAATATTATAATATCCAGGGGGGGAAAGGTTCAATAGGCTTTATCAGTCCCATGAGCAATCATTTCTGCGGTGAATGCAACCGTATTAGACTAACTGCAGAAGGGAGTCTTAGAGGGTGTCTTTATGATAAGCGGGAAATTAGTTTGAAGCACGCTCTTAGAAGTGGTGCCGGCGACGAGGAAATAAAGCGTTTGTTCGTTAATGTTATAAAGATGAAGCCGTTTAAACATAATATGAATGCAGGATGGGGCGTGGAGAACAAGCGCAAAATGTACCAAATAGGGGGCTAAAGACATGGATTTGACCCATATCAACGAGCAGGGGCGCGCGCGGATGGTTGATGTAAGTCAGAAGGACGATACTGAACGGGTGGCGGTAGCTCAGGCCGTGGTACGCATGCAGCTGGAAACTCTAAGGACTATACAGGGCGGCGGAATTAGAAAAGGCGATGTTCTTGCAGTTGCCCAGGTAGCAGGCATAATGGGGGCAAAGCAGACCCCCAGTTTGATTCCTATGTGCCATCCACTTATGCTTACTGCTGTTGATGTGAAGTTTGACTTCGACGAAGATAATCCGGGGATAATTATTACTGCCCAGGTCAAGACTACTGGAAAAACCGGGGTCGAAATGGAAGCGATTACGGCTGTTACCGTGGCCGCCCTCACCGTATATGATATGGCCAAGGCGGTTGACCGGTGGATGGAGATAACCGATGTAAAATTGGTGGAAAAGGCGGGGGGCAAGAGTGGGCACCTTAGAAGAAGCGAAGCGTAAAAAAGTCTTTAGGAGGTAAATATATGGCCAAAGGGAGATTGTATTCAATCTGTATCAATCCGGAGAGAGGGCAATTAAAATACGAAGTTCCAGAAGCGAGAGTTATTGAAGACCATGGAATAGAAAACGACGGCCATGCAGGACCTTGGGGGCGGCAGGTAACATGTCTCAGCCGGGAAAGCGTCTTAAAGGCGAATGAAAAATATAACCTGAATGCCGGACCGGGCGATTTTGCTGAGAATCTTTTGATAGAAGGCATAGACTTCACCGGAGTAGGGGTTGCCGGGCGGTTGAAAATCGGGAATGATGTTGTTTTGGAAGTTACTCAGGTGGGAAAAGAGGATCATCCCAGCGTGGTCACCAGGGCACTGGGTGTTTCTCTGTTGCCTCATGAAGGCCTGTTCTGTAGAGTTATCAAGGGAGGACATATAAAAAAAGGTGATTCTGTAGAGGTGATGTAATGTATCGAACCGGAATTTTAATTGTCAGTGATAGAGGTTTTGCGGGAGAGAGACAGGACCTGAGCGGTGAACAGATACGGAAAATGCTGGACGAGGAATATAGTATCGATTTTTATGAAATAATACCCGATGATAAAGAAGTTATTATAGAAAAACTGTTGTATGCCTGTGATGAATTATCGCTGGATTTGGTATTAACCTCAGGAGGTACCGGTTTTTCTAAACGTGATGTTACCCCCGAAGCCAGTCTGCAGGTTATTGAAAAAATTGCTCCAGGTATTGCGGAAGCAATTCGCTACTATGGCATGCAAAAGACTCCTAGGGCTATGTTGTCCCGGGCAGTTGCAGGTATAAGGGGAAAAACACTTATCATTAACCTGCCGGGCAGTGTGAAGGGTGTAAGAGAATCGCTGGAAGCGATTTTTCCGGCACTCAGCCACGGCTTAGACATAATTGTTGGTTCAGCAAATGAATGTGGTGAAAGTTAGAAAGTTTTAAAAAATAATGCTATTTAAAGGTATAAAAAGAAAAATGAAAGAGTATACTATAAATCGGAAATACAGACCAGATTTAATCAGTATTCTGGTTTGAATTCTTGTTTTATCTAACCTAATATTATATATACATATTAGCACTCACACTTATTGAGTGCTAATAATAAAAATATTAAAAGGGGGTATACCTTTGAGGATTCAACCATTAGGAGACCGCTTGGTAGTCAAAGTGGCGGAAGTAGTTGAAGAAAAAACCAAGGCAGGTTTGTACGTGCCTGATACTGCCAAAGAGAAGCCGCAGGAAGGAGAAGTTTTAGCAGTAGGCCCGGGCGCTTTAAATGAGAAGGGCGAAAGGATTCCGATTGATGTAGCAGTAGGAGATAGAGTTATATTTGCCAAGTACGGCGGAACAGAGGTCAAAATCGATGGAGAAGAATACCTTATTCTGTCTGAAAGAGATATACTGGCAAAGTTGAATTAAGCAGAAAAAGGAGGATACATAATTATGATGGCCAAGGATGTAAAATTCGGAGAAGAAGCGCGGAGAGCTTTGGAAAGAGGGGTAGATAGGCTAGCAAATGCGGTTAAGGTTACCCTCGGTCCCAAGGGCAGAAATGTTGTGCTTGATAAAAAATTTGGGTCACCTACCATTACCAACGATGGTGTTACTATAGCCCGAGAGATAGACTTGGAGGATCAGTGGGAAAATCTGGGCTGTCAACTGGTCAAGGAAGTAGCAGTGAAAACGAATGACGTGGCTGGAGACGGGACTACTACTGCTACAGTTCTGGCCCAGGCCATGATCAAGGAAGGGCTGAAAAACGTGGCTGCTGGCGCCAATCCTATGGTGATGAGGAGGGGCATTGAGAGAGCAGTTAATGCCGCGGTAGATGAAATTAAATCTTTCAGCAAGCCAGTGGAGTCCAAAGAGGCTATTGCTCAGGTTGCTGCTATTTCTGCGGACGATGCTGAAATAGGAAGGCTAATTGCTGATGCTATGGACAAAGTTGGACGAGACGGGGTTATTACGGTTGAAGAGTCGCAAACAATGGGTACTTCTCTGGATGTAGTTGAAGGTATGAACTTTGATCGCGGCTATATATCACCTTACATGATTACCAACAGTGAGAAAATGGAAGCTGTTTTGGATGAACCCTTCATTTTGATAAGCGATAAGAAGATCAGTTCTATAGGAGATATTCTTCCAGTTTTGGAAAAAGTGGTGCAGTCCGGCAAGCCGTTGCTGCTGATTGCTGAAGATGTAGAGGGTGAAGCGCTGGCTACCCTGGTAGTGAATAAACTCAAAGGCACTCTCAACTGCGTAGCGGTCAAAGCCCCCGCTTTTGGAGAGAGAAGAAAAGCCATGCTGGAGGATATAGCGATTCTTACCAATGGTCAGGTTGTGTCTGAAGACGTAGGAATTAAGCTGGAAAACGTGACTGTGGACATGCTGGGGAGAGCGCGCCAGGTTGTAGTTAGAAAAGACGAAACCATCATAGTTGACGGGGCAGGCTCTGAAGCCGACGTAAAGGCCCGTATCGAAAATATTAAAAAACAGCTGGAAGAAAGTGAATCTGAATATGATCGGGAAAAATTGCAGGAGAGAATGGCTAAGTTAGCTGGCGGAGTAGCTGTGATCCAGGTGGGCGCAGCAACTGAAACCGAGCTCAAAGAGAGGAAACACCGTATAGAAGACGCTTTAGCGGCTACCAAGGCAGCAGTTGAAGAAGGAATTGTAGCCGGCGGCGGCGTTGCTCTTGTTAATGCTATAGCTGCTATTGACAAGATTAATGCCGAAGGAGATGAGTTGACTGGAGTAAACCTGGTCAAGAAAGCTTTGGAGGAACCGCTTCGCCAGATAGCCAACAATGCTGGTGTTGAAGGTTCAGTCGTCGTGGAGAAAGTGAAAACCTCTGGAGTCGGAGTGGGCTATAATGCTTTGACTGGGGAGTACGAAGATATGATAAAAGCAGGGATTATCGACCCGGCCAAGGTTACCCGCTCTGCTTTGCAGAATGCGGCGAGTATTTCTGCAATGGTTTTAACTACTGAAGCGGTAGTAACTGAAATTCCAGAAAAAAATGATAAGTTTGGAGGCATGGGTGCTGGAATGGGCGGTGACATGCCACCCATGTAAAAAAACAAACAAAGCAGAAAACAAGCGGCCGCTCTGCAGAGCGGCCGCAGGCTTTTAAGACCCCCGCTAAGGCATGATTTTAGCGGGGGTTAATCATATAAAAACTCCTTGGGGGTAAAGGGTTGGGGTTAGCGCAGGGGGATAAAGCTGTTTTCCCCTGTCTCCGTAAATGACTGAGTCCTGAGAGCCTGAGGAGGTTAGTATTAATTTACTGCAGGGCAAAACCTTGTTTTGTCCTGCAGTCGTGTGTTATCCTGCATATTTCTTGACATTTGCAGGTATAGCTGATTTAATTAATAATAATTGTAGAGAATTAATAGATTTTACATATATTGCTTTTTAAATAAATTAAATGGAATCTGTGGTGGTGTTTCATATGAATGTCCAGGTATTGGGAGCAGGGCATGCTTTGCCGTCAAGGGTATTGACCAATAAAGAACTGGAGAAGATGGTAGATACGACTCATGAGTGGATAGTGGAGAGGAGTGGAATTTTAGAACGAAGAATTATAGATGAAGATAAGGCAGCTTCTGATTTAGGGTTTGAGGCTGCTCGTATGGCTCTTGATGAGGCTGGTGTAGAGCCTGAAGAGCTGGATCTGATCATAGTAGCTACTGCGACTCCAGATATGCTTTTCCCTGCTACTGCTTGTATTATTCAGGAACGTCTTGAAGCTTGGAATGCAGCTGCTTTTGATCTGGAAGCAGGGTGTACAGGTTTTGTCTATGCCCTAACGGTTGCTGAGAAATTCCTGCTGTCCCAGCAATATAAGTATGCACTGGTTATTGGAACTGAGGCCCTTTCTAGAATAGTTGATTATACTGATCGTAATACCTGCGTTCTTTTCGGGGATGGGGCGGGAGCAGTAGTCTTGGGAAGAGGGAATACCGGTTCTGGTATAATATGCACCTATCTCGGAGCTGACGGCAGGGGCGGTAAACATTTGAATATGCCAGCGGGCGGGTCCGCTTTGCCTGCAAACCCGCAGACTGTTAAGGAAAGGCTGCATTTTGTTAAAATGAACGGAAACGAGATATTCAAGTTTGCTACGAGAATCACGGTAGAAGTGAGTGAAAAGTTATTTGCCATGTCAGGGCTGGGTTATAAAGATATTGATTTTTTTATTCCCCATCAAGCCAACATACGTATCATAAAAACTGCCATGAAGCGCATGAATATACCTCCAGAAAAAACTCTAATTAATTTGGACGTGTTTGGAAACACATCCGCGGCATGTATCCCAATAGCTTTGTCCATGTCAAATCAAGAAGGAAGATTGCATGATGGTGCCCTTATTTTAATGGTGGCTTTTGGAGCGGGTTTAACCTACGGGGGGGCATTGCTGCGCTGGGGGAGGGATTGATTTGTTCTTAAAGACCTGCTTGTGTGATCTGCTGAATATAGAGTATCCTCTGATCCAGGGAGCCATGGCCTGGATAGCTGGAGGGAGGCTGGCGGCAGCGGTTTCCAGTGCGGGAGCACTGGGAGTGATCGGGGCCGGCAATGCTGATGTTGCCTGGCTTAAAAGGGAAATAGATGTAGTCCGCCAAATTACTGATAATACGTTTGCCGTCAATTTGATGCTGACATCGCCTGAAATTGAAAGTATTGTAAATTTGGTAATAGAGGAGAAAGTTCCTGTAGTTACTACCGGCGGCGGTAATCCGGGGCGTTATATGAAATCATTGAAGGAAGCAGGTATAAAAGTAATACCTGTTGTAGCTTCTGTTGCTCTCGCAAAGCGCCTAAGCCGTCTGGGAGCTGATGCTTTGATAGCGGAGGGTATGGAATCTGGTGGGCATGTGGGGGAAATGACTACTATGTGTTTGGTCCCTATGGTTGTTGATGCCGTAGATATTCCGGTTATAGCTGCTGGCGGTGTGGCGGATGGCAGAGGGTTAATAGCCAGTTTAGCCTTGGGAGCTCGCGGGGTGCAGGTAGGAACGAGGTTTATTTGCGCTAAAGAATGCGATGTCCACCCTGACTATCAGCAAAAGATATTAAAGGCCAGGGACAGGGATACCGTGGTTTGCGGCGTTACGACCGGGCACCCGGTGCGTGCCATTCATAATAAATTTGTGCGGCAGTATTTAAAGGCTGAAAAAACGGGTGCTAGTAAAGAGGAATTAGAGGAATTAGGGAGAGGTCGTTATCCGGCTGCTGCTTTAGAGGGACGGATAGATGAGGGGACTATCCTTGCAGGCCAGATAAGCGGGTTGGTCAAGGATATACAGCCTGCAGCGGAGATTGTTGCTGATATAATAAGCGATGCCTGCCGGGTTCTGAGAGAATTGGGGGACATAGAATGGAGAGAATAGCTTTTGTTTTTCCTGGTCAGGGTGCACAGTATAAAGGGATGGGCAGGGACTTGGCCCAAAATTGTAAGGAAGCTGCCGAGGTTTTTGCTGCAGCAGATGAAATCGCCGGGTATAAGATAAGCACCTTGTGTTTTGAGGATACTGATGGGTTGCTGGATAAGACGGAGTACGCCCAGCCGGCTTTGCTCACCACGAGCCTTGCTGTTTATGAAGCAGTAAAAAAACAGGGAATAATTCCGACTGTTGTTGCGGGTCTCAGTCTGGGGGAGTATACTGCTTTAGTGGCCGCAGGTGCTTTATCTTTCCGGGAAGCGTTGCCGCTGGTGCAGGTGAGAGCCCGTTTGATGCAGGAGGCAGTGCCGCTGGGAAAAGGAGCTATGGCTGCTGTGATGGGCCTTGATGATGAGGTGGTAAAGGATGCATGCAGACAAACAGGAGGAATTGTAGATATTGCCAATTATAATGCCCCAGGGCAGGTAGTTATTTCGGGAGAAAAAGAGGCAGTAATCGCTGCCGGCTCTATACTAAAAGAGGCCGGAGGCCGTGTGAGGATGCTGGAAGTCAGCGTCCCTTCTCACAGTCAGCTTATGTATGATGCTGCTGTGGAGCTGAGTTCTTATTTGGAACAGATTAAGTGGCAGGAACCGGTTATCGAGGTTGTAAGCAATGTCAATGCCCGCTGTAATACATACGATGAATTTGCAGATCTGTTGGTGAAACAGCTCTTTTCTCCGGTGTTGTGGGAACAGAGCGTCAGGTACATGATGAATAAGGTGGAATATTTTATAGAAATAGGGCCGGGGTCAACCCTCACGGGGTTGATCAAGAGGATCGACCGAAACCGTGTGCTGGGGAACATCGAGGATGTCAGATCATTGAAAAAAATTATCGAGAAGGTGAAACCATGATAAAGAAAGATCAGGTCGCCATAGTAACAGGCAGTTCTCGGGGAATTGGGCGGGCTATTGCCCTCCAGCTTGCCCGTGAAGGATATCGGGTAGCAGTTAATTATTATAGTAACAAAAGCGCTCCTGAAGAGGCAGTAGAGGAAAACCGGCGCCAGGCAGAGGAAGTATTGAGAGAAATTGAAAATACAGGCAGCATAGGTATAATGATCGGAGCTGATGTTTCTAATTCTCAGTCAGCAGCAGAACTCGTGGAAAAAACCGTAGAAGAATTTGGAAGAGTTGATGTGTTGGTCAACAATGCCGGCATAAACAAGGATCAGCTTATGTTGCGCATAAATGACGACGATTGGGATGAATTAATAAATACTAATTTAAGTTCCGCTTTTTACTGCAGCAGGGCAGCTCTGAGGTATATGGTGAGAAAACGTTATGGGCGTATAATTAACATATCTTCTGTAGTAGGGATTAACGGAAATGTAGGGCAAGCCCATTACGCTGCTTCCAAATCGGGGTTGCTGGGGCTGACTTTTTCTATTGCCCGTGAATATGGACCGCGGGGGATAACGGCTAACGTAATAGCTCCGGGGTATATACAAAGCGATATGACAAAGGATTTTACCCCTGAGCAAAGGGAGAAACTCCTTTCAGCTATTGCCCTAGGCAGAATAGGGACACCGGAAGACATTGCCGGTGCAGTAGCTTTTCTGGCGTCACCCCAGGCTTCCTACATAACTGCCCAAATTATTAGAGTTGACGGAGGTCTATCTTCTTTGTAAGATATTAGCGTAGCTTGTTTGGTTGCAGTTTTGGCGGCTGGAAATTCGACTGGCTATTTATAACCCTGTTTCAGGGTTTATTATATAGAATAAATTATTTAAGGGAGGAGTAAACATGTCGGTATTTGAAGAGTTAAAAAAGATTATTGTTGAGATTAAGGATATCCCAGAAGAGGACATAAAGCTTGAATCAAATTTCGAAGATGATCTGGAAGCTGATTCTCTGGATATTGTTGAAATGCTCATGCTGCTGGAAGAAAAGTTTGATATTCAGATTCCTGAGGAAGATGCTGAGGGGTTGAAGACGGTAAAAGATGCGGTAGAATACGTGGAAGCAAAAATTAAAGAGAAAGCATAGCAGAGGTGGTAGTATGCCTGGACGCAGAGTTGTTATAACTGGTCTGGGGATGGTTTCTCCTATTGGACACAATAAAGAAGAATTCTGGAATAACCTGGTGCAGGGGTATAGCGGCGTCAGAGAAATCGAGCGCTTCGATACCTCTTCTTTTCCTGCTAAAATCGCCGCACAGGTGAGCAATTTTAATGTCCAGGATTACATTGCCCGAAAAGATGCGAGGCGCATGGATCTTTTCGTTCAGTATGCCTGTGCTGCTGCTCGTATAGCGGTAGAAGATGCTGCTTTGGAAGTAAAACCGGCGAAGGCTTGTCGGGTGGGTGTATGGGTAGGCTCGGGAATAGGCGGCATAGAGACCTTAGAAAAACAGCACTCCAATATGTTGAAAAAGGGTGCAGCAGGGATAAGTCCTTTTTTTATTCCTATGATGATCCCTAATATGGCTTCAGGGCAGATTGCAATTATGCTGGGGGCCAAAGGGCCGAATGGATGTACGGTTACGGCTTGTGCCTCGGGGACCAACTCCGTTGGAGAAGCATTTCATTTGATTCAAAATGGCAAGGCTGATGTTATGATAACCGGAGGTGCAGAAGCTGCAATTACTCCTTTAGCTATAGGGGGGTTTTGCAGTATGAAAGCTCTGTCCACTTCTAACGAAGAGCCCGCCAAAGCGTGTCGTCCTTTTGACATCAACCGGGACGGTTTTGTAATGGGTGAAGGTGCAGGTATCCTGGTATTGGAGGAACTAGAGCATGCTTTAGAACGAGGGGCCCGCATTTATGCTGAAGTGCTTGGTTATGGCTCCAGCGCTGATGCATGTCACATGGTCCAGCCGGATGAAGAAGGAGAAGGAGCGGTGTTGGCCTTCAAAATGGCACTGGAGGATGCCGGTATAGATGCGGAAAAGGTAGATTATATAAATGCTCATGGAACTGGGACCGAGCTGAATGACGTGGTGGAGACGCTTGTGATTAAAGAGGTATTTGGCGCTCATGGGTATAAAGTTCCGATTAGTTCCATAAAACCTAATACTGGACACATGTTAGGGGCAGCAGGCGCGATAGAATTAATCGCATCTACCCTGTCCTTGGTCCAAAATACGATTCCGCCTACTCTTAATCTGGAAACCCCGGATCCTCGCTGTGATCTGAACTATGTTTGCGGAAAGCCCAGGCAGGAAGAACTGCGTATTGTTCTCTCCGATTCTCTCGGCTTCGGAGGGCATAACGCGGTTTTAATAATCAGCAAACTTGATTCTAAAAATTAAAAATATTGTTTTACAGTAAAATGATTTTTGTAATTATTTAGGGCATCTATAGTTCTTAAGGTCTATATCTTAAGAAATAGAATGCCTTTAACTTTACGCTCCTTCCTTTTAGTGGTAAAATTGTAATAAGAAGGTGATAAATCGTGAATATAGAAGAGATAATGAGTATTCTTCCCCACCGCTATCCTTTTTTGCTTGTAGACCGGATTATAGAGCTGGTTCCTGGGAAAAGGGCAGTGGGGATCAAAAATGTCTCTATAAATGAACCGCATTTTAAAGGACATTTTCCCGGCCGGCCGGTAATGCCCGGGGTATTGATGATAGAAGCCATGGCACAGGTGGGAGCTTGTGCTTTGCTGTGTGATGACAAATACAAAAACAGGATTGCCTATCTGGCAGGTGTCGACCGTATTCGATTCAGACATCAGGTATTCCCGGGTGACACATTGGAGATTACCACCGAGTTGGTAAATATTAGGGGAAACATGGGAAAGGGTAGTGGCAGTGTAACTGTCAACAATGAAACAGTTTGTGGAGGTGAATTCTTGTTTGCTTTAGCTGAAATCTAAGGCGGCAAGGTTTATGATTAGGAACACCTTTGGCAAGAAAAGGTATTTTTCAATAAGTAAAAGCGCTGAGGCAGCGGGGAAGAAGCCGGATGAAATCCCAAGGAAAATTGCCTGTCCTTCCTGTTCCAGTTTAATATGGGAAACGGAGTTAGTGAAAAACTACAGGGTTTGTCCAAAATGCACGTATCATTTTCCTGTGGGAGCATGGGAACGCCTTAATTTGCTGGTTGACCCGAACAGTTTTGCAGAATTGGATTCTGACCTGTACTCCTGTAATTTTCTAGATTTCCCGGGCTATGAAGAAAAGCTTGTTGCAGGGGAAGAGAAGTCCGGGTTAAGGGAAGCTATTATCACGGGTTATGCCAGTATTGCTGGCTATAAAGTAGTCCTGGGAATTATGGAGCCGAGTTTTATGATGGCTAGTATGGGTTCAGTAGTGGGAGAAAAAGTTAGCAGGGCTGTTGAACACGCCATAAAAAACAGATTTCCTCTTATTATGTGCACGGCTTCTGGCGGTGCTCGTATGCAGGAGGGCATGGTCGGTTTAATGCAAATGGCTAAAACAAGTGCTGTATTGTCGCGTTTTCACAGGAACAGTCTCTTATATATTTCTATTTTTACCCATCCGACTACCGGCGGTGTTTTAGCGAGCTTTGCTTCTTTAGCTGACATTATCATTGCTGAGCCGGGAGCCTTGGTGGGATTTACCGGGCCTCGTGTTATTAGCCAGACTATAGGGCAGAAGCTGCCTGAGAACTTTCAGCGTTCTGAATTTCTTCTAGAACACGGGATGGTAGATCTGGTGGTGCAGCGTTCACAGTTACACAGCACTATAGCGAGCTTGTTAAGGCTGCATCAAGGAGGTAATAATGGTTAAGCGACAGTTTGATTACGAAAAGAAATATCAGGAATTGCAGGAGAAAGTTAAAGAACTGCGAGAGATGTCTAAAACTTTTAATATTGACTTATCGGGTGAAATAAAATCTCTTGAGGCCAGAATGGAAAGTTTGCGGGAAGAGAAATATAAAAACCTGTCTCCCTGGGAAAAAATACTGCTGGTCAGAAACCCTGAGAGGCCTACTAGTTATGACTATATCAAGTTTTTTTGTGACGAATGGATAGAGTTGCACGGTGACCGTCTTTATGGAGATGATAGAGCTATAATCGGCGGAATAGGGATTTTAGAAGGACAGCCGCTTACCATTGTGGGCCACCAGAGGGGTAAGGATACCAAAGATAACTTGCTTCGTAATTTTGGGATGCCTCATCCTGAAGGGTACAGAAAAGTCTACCGGTTGCTTCTGCAGGCTGAAAAATTTAACCGGCCAGTCGTGACTTTGGTAGATACTCAGGGAGCATACCCGGGAATCGGTGCTGAAGAAAGAGGGCAGGCCTGGAGTATTTCGCAGCTGCTTATGACCCTGGCAAAGATAAAGGTGCCTGTGGTTTCCATTGTTACCGGGGAAGGTGGCAGTGGAGGGGCTTTGGCTTTAGCAGTCGCTGACCGTTTATTAATGCTCTCCAATGCGGTTTTCTCCATTGCGTCTGCTGAGGCCTGTGCTTCTATCCTGTGGAAAGACCTGCAGAGAGTGGAAGAAATGGCTGAGGCCATGAAAATAACGGCATTTGACCTTCACAAATTAAAAATTGTGGACGAAATAATAGAAGAACCTCTAGGCGGTGCTCATAAGGATTTTGAGACAACAGCAAATAATATAAAGGTTAGCCTTAAAAAGGCGTTGGCTGAACTGTTAAGCAGAGATATTGACGAAATACTGGAGGAACGTTATAACAAATTTAGAAATGTAGGCAGGTTTGTGGAAAACGGCAGCGAGAAACCATAGAGCACATATTGGCTGTTTTTGGCATAATAGAAAGGCTGTTGGCTGAATTTTTCCAACATCCTTTTTATAAAAATGACTTTTTGGGGATGAAGGCTCAAGCCTTCATCCCCTTACACATTTCCAATGGTTATGCCCTGAGGGCATGGGGGTTAATATGTTCTTTATTGTTTTTAGAGATCATAATAGAGTTCAAATTCCATAGGATGGGGGATGTCATTTACCCTGCGTGCTTCTGCTCTTTTCTTATCGATCCATATTTCGATCAAGCGTTTAGGGAAAACGCCTCCGGCCAGCAGAAATTCGTAATCCTTTTCCAAAGCATCCAAGGCTTCGTCCAGTGATTTAGGAAGTGATTTGATCTTAGCCTGTTCTTCTGGGGGCAGATTATAAAGGTTAATATCATAGGGGCCAAAACCTTCCGCCATTGGGTCTATCTTTTTAGTAATCCCATCCAGGCCGGCCATCAATATAGCTGAATAAGCCAGGTAAGGGTTACAGGTGGCATCTGAGGAGCGGAATTCAAAACGCTTTTGCTCTGGAGATTTAGCATAAGCGGGAATTCTTATAACTGCACTGCGGTTAGCAGTAGCAAAACAGATACTTACCGGGGCCTCATAGCCAGGTATCAAACGCTTGTAGGAGTTAGTGCTGGGGTTAGTGAAAGCCAGTACTGCAGGAGCATGTTTTAGCAGGCCGCCAATAAAATACAGGGCTTCCTTACTTAATCCTGAATAGCCGTCTTTGTCGTAGAATATAGGCTTCCCATTTTTGAACAGGTGCATGTGAACATGCAGGCCATTTCCCGCTTCACCATAGAGCGGTTTAGGCATAAAGGTTACTGTTTTGCCTTCGGCAAAGGCCAGATTTTTGATCAGGTATTTGGACAGCATGGTTTTATCAGCCATTTCCCGCATTCTGCCGAACTCGACTTCAATTTCTACCTGTCCCGGTCCTCCGACTTCGTGATGATGATACTTTATGGGGATATTGTTTTCTTCCATTAATATGCACATGCGGGATCTTAAGTCGTAGAGCACGTCTTGGGGAGGAGTTATATGATATCCACCTTTGAGGGGTATCTTAAAACCCAGGTTCTCGTATTCATTTTCACCGCTGTTCCATATTGCCTGTTCAGCATCTACTGTAAAACCGGTCCTCTGTGGAGAGCATTCGTAACTTACGTGGTCGAAAATGTAAAACTCAAATTCGGGACCGATTATCATTTCATCGGCGATACCAGTAGTTTTCATATAATCTTCAGCTTTATAAGCTATAGCTCGAGGGTCCTGGTCAAAGCGGTAGTTTTCGGGTTGAGCTATAACAAAAACATCGCCTATCATGCTTAGCGTAGGGACTTCAGTAAATGGATCGTAGAAAGAAGTAGATATGTCAGGGATAAAAACCATATCGCTTTTTTCTACCGGGGCAAAGCCGTAGTTTGAGCCGTCAAACCCTATGCCGTATTTCAATGTGTCGGGAGTAAAGCGTCCGGTAGTAATACTGAGATGACGCCACCGTCCCAGCAAGTCGATCATTTTGAAATCAATCATCTGTATTTCTTTTTCTCTACAAAAATTAATTACTTCTTCGTAATTTTTGAACACTCTATTATAGCCCCCTTTATTTTGTATACATCGTGCAAATTATAACAGACGAGATATTCTTAGTAAAGAGTAATATATGCAATATGCAGTATACATTATTCTGGCTCTGTGGCTCACTGGAATAAAATTCTCCTCTTTTGCCTGTAATATATTGTTGGCCTGGTTAATAAAATGTACTACGGTTCTTAGAAGTCATCGAGTTGTAAGGGGAATGGGGAGTGAGCGGATATTAACAGGAACCGCTGGATTTTTCTTGTTGTAGCTGCCTTGTTGGTACTTGTTTTGCTTATATTTGCAGAGAAAATAAATGATTATTATATAAAATCAAAGCTTGACCCGAAGGTTGAACTGGAAAAAGCTAGCAAAAATATGGCTGCAGTTGATAGCTACAGATACAGCTTAAAATCCAGTTTTGCCGTTGACAACCGGAAGGAGGTGATAAGTGAGGTAAGAGGAGAAAAGAATAAAGAAAATACGCATATAAAGGGGGAGATGGTCAACACACCTGTAGATATCTATTATGTAGACCGTACCATCTACAACTACGATTCTTTTTCCAAGAATTGGCTTGTAATCGAAAGTGATACGACTAATTCTGAAGAATTGCTCATATCTGAACTTAATCCTCTGTCTAATTTCAGGTTTAAACAGGTGGATACCGTTGATAAACTAAAATTTGAAAAAGTAGATGGCACAGAATGTTTGGTGGTTGCTTGTCAACCTTCTGTTGAAAGCCAGTTATTGGAAACTTTATGGGAAGATTTTGAATACAGGCTATGGATAGATTATAAAAAGGGGTTCATAAGGAAGGCTGCTTTAAATGCAGTTAATAAGAATAATCCCAACACTAAGCTGAATTTGGAAGTGCGTTTTTTTGACTTTAATAAAGAGATTAAAATCAAACCGCCGCCTGATGCAAATTAGTTTCAGGCAGGAAATGAAAAGGAGATGTTCCAAGACGGAAATTGTTTTTGACCAGAGGCTTTAAAAGCCTCTGGTTTTGTGTGTGTTTTAATAGGGCACTGTTTTCGCGATCCGTTAAAATGATGGAGAAAAGGGGTATGTTTCTGTTTTTGTCAGTCCTTTATTTTTGCAGCGGGACCAGAGGTAATAATTGCACCTTGACTTACTTGTTGCTATAATTTTTTCGTAAGGGAGGGATTTTAGTTGAACTTGGTCAAAATGGAAGTGCTGTTTGATCGCAGTGAATTGAGGAAAAAAGTTGCTGAAATGGGGCAACAAATAACTAAAGACTACAGCGGGCGGGAGTTATTAGTTGTTGGAATATTGAAGGGTGCTTTTATCTTTATGGCCGATCTCATAAGGGAAATAGATGTACCAATAGAGGTCGATTTTATGGATGTTTCCAGTTATGGGCTCTCTACTTCTTCTTCAGGTGAAGTGCGGATAATTAAAGATTTGGAGTATTCTATACAGGACAAAGACGTGCTGATTGTGGAAGATATTGTTGATACAGGTTTGACTTTAAAATATATAACCGAAATTTTGCGAAACAGAAACCCGCGAAGTTTAAAGATATGTTGTCTGCTGGACAAACCATCGCGTCGTAAGGCTGATATTTCTCCCGATTATGTCGGGTATATTATCCCAGACAAGTTTGTTGTAGGTTACGGGCTTGATTACGCAGAACAATACCGTAATTATCCGGATGTGTATATATTAAAACCATCAGTCTATGAAAAGTAGGGGGGCTTTTTTTGCATAAAGAACTTGTTCTTGTTCTAGATTTTGGGGGGCAGTATAATCAATTAATTGCTCGCAGGGTTCGGGAATTGTCGGTGTACAGTGAGATGGTCCCCTATGATATATCTTATGAAGAGGTCAAAGCCAAAAGGCCGCAGGCTATTATTCTTACCGGCGGGCCTGCCAATGTTCACAGTGAAGATGCCCCTGCGTGTGACCCGCGAATTTTTACTATGGGTATACCGGTGCTGGGTATCTGCTACGGAATGCAGCTTTTAGCCAGCCAGCTGGGAGGCAATGTGGAAGCAAGCCGGCTAAGGGAGTATGGCCGCAGCTATTTGACTGTATTAGAAGACGATCTGTTGTTTGCAGGCCTCGCGCGAGAGATGCAGGTGTGGATGAGTCACGGGGATTCTATTAAAAGAGTACCGGAGGGCTTTCGTGTTACAGCGTGTACAGACAATTGTTCTGTAGCCGCTATGAGTTTTCCTGAACGCAAGTTGTATGGAGTGCAGTTTCATCCGGAAGTCAGGCATACACCTTACGGTATGGATATTTTGCGGAATTTTCTTTTCAATGTGTGCTCGTTAAGAGGCGATTGGAATTTGAGCGACTTTATTGATGAGATAACCGAAGATATTAAAGCTAAAGTAGGTAAGAAAAAAGTGCTGTGCGCCCTAAGCGGAGGCGTTGATTCTTCCGTTGCTGCTGTTCTGGTACATAAAGCGGTGGGGGATCAGCTGGTGTGTGTGTTCGTGGATAACGGGCTTCTGCGTAAGGGAGAGGCAGAGCAGGTAATAGAGACATTTAAAAATCAGATGAAAATGAACTTGATTTTTGTACAGGCTGAGAGCCGCTTTTTGACTAGGCTGGAGGGTGTGAGAGATCCGGAAAGAAAACGCAAAATTATAGGAGAAGAATTTATTCGGGTTTTCGAAGAGGAAAAATCTAAGCTGGGCGATATAGAATATTTAGTTCAGGGGACTGTTTACCCTGATGTCATAGAGAGCGGGACAAGAACTGCTCATACTATTAAAACCCACCATAATGTGGGGGGGCTCCCTGAAGTGATGGACTTCGAACTGATTGAGCCTCTTCGCCTTTTATTTAAAGATGAGGTTAGGATTATTGGTGAAAAGTTAGGTATACCTGAAGAAATAGTCTGGCGCCAGCCGTTTCCCGGACCCGGACTGGGGGTAAGGGTGCTAGAAGAAGTTACAAAAGAAAAACTTGATATTCTGCGGGAAGCAGATGCAATTGTCCGTGAAGAGATAGAAAAGGCAGGGTTTAAAAAGGATATTTGGCAGGCTTTTGCGGTATTGCTTCCAGTTAGAAGTGTAGGGGTTATGGGGGATGCGCGTACTTATGCCTATCCTGTGATTATAAGGGTTGTTACAAGTGATGATGCTATGACAGCTGAGTGGGCCTGGCTTCCTTATGAAGTGCTGGACAAGATGGCCCTACGCATAGTCAATGAAGTGCAGGGCGTAAACCGGGTAGCCTACGACATAACCTCCAAACCTCCTGGAACTATCGAGTGGGAATAGTAAGGAAAAATCCTCTAAGCCTTGATAATAAAGGGTTTAGAGGATTATAATTTTGCTTGTGATACGCAAATGATACATTTCCTATCTTCCAGTAGTATCATTTATATCAGGATATTGAAAATTAACTTTCAAAAACTTGTTGGTAGTTTAGCATAATTATGATAAAATTATGCTAAACTAATTAAGGGAGTGAATATTATGCCGCATATCAGACCAGTTTCAGATTTAAGAAATAATTTTGCTGATATTTCAAGGGTTGTCCATGAAACCGCCGAACCTGTATTCTTGACTAAGAATGGTTATGGGGATATGGTTGTAATGAGCATGGAAGCTTATGAAAGGCTTAAGCTGGATATTTTGATTTATGAAAAATTAAAAGAAGCTGCAATGGAAGCAAAATCAACAGATGTAAGATATGATTTTGATGAGGTTTCAAAAGAAATGAGGGAGAAACTCATTGAAAAAATATAAGATTAAAATGCTTCCTTCTGCAAAGGTTGATTTGGGTGATATGATTGATTATTTATCTCAATTCTACCCAAGCACAGCTTTAAAACAATATGATAGAATTATAGAAAAAATTAATGCTTTAAAAGAATTCCCATTTATTTATGAGGAATATCCAGTAGATGTGATGGGTTTTAGATACCGAAAGATGGTAGTTGATAAATACTTAATATTTTATATCGTGTTAGAAGATACAATTGAGATTCACCGAATTATAAATTCAAGAATGGATTTAACAAAGATTATAAAATGATATATTTGACACCACAGAAAATATAATAAATGAGTGGAAAAGTGATACGAAAATGATACGCAAAATTTTTGAAGCCTGATTTTTTCATTGAAAATATAAAAAATAATGGCGTGAAATGCAGTAAAATCAAGAATAGAAAATACCGAAAAAGGCTTAATCACAGAGTGGGAGTGACAATAACAGAATTTCACAGGCCGCGGGAGGTATCCTAGCGAGGTGGTAAAAATAGGGGATCTGGAGATTTTTATAACGTCTTTTGTTGTGGCTTTTTCAGGGGCTATTATGCCGGGGCCTATGCTTACGGCTACAATTGCGGAAAGCAGTAAAAGGGGGATAAAAGCAGGCCCCCTTATAGTTTTGGGCCACGGGATTTTGGAGATAATCCTTATTTTGGCATTGGCAATTGGAATGGCTTCCATCCTGACTCAGGGTGCTGTTATACGGACTATTGCTTTGGTAGGAGGGGCTTTCCTGGTTTTCCTGGGTTTTACAATGTGCAGAGATGCATTACAGGAACGGGTCGATGCTGCAGACATATTCGGCGGCAAAAGAGAAAGCAGGGGATTTCACCCGGTACTCAGCGGCATATTTGTTAGTCTGTCTAATCCATACTGGACTATATGGTGGGCGACTGTCGGTCTGAGTTATATCACTCTTTCCCTAAAAAAAGGGGGCGGGGGTCTGGCTTCATTTTTTTTCGGCCACATACTGGCCGATCTGCTCTGGTTTACGTTCATCGCTGCAGTTGTTGCTGGCGGAAGCCGTTTCTTCAGTCAGAAAATATACAGCTATTTAATTTCAGTCTGTGGATTATTACTGATTGGGCTGGGAGTGTATTTTATTATAAGCGGCTTGCGGGGATTTTAATGGTGAATTCCTGAGCAGCACTTTACTTAAGCAAGTTAAAGCGGGGTTTAACAGTTAAATTAATAATCAAATAACTTCATCCTCTTTCCTATTCCCATCAACGGTTATGCCCTATGGACATGGGTATTATTATTAACATTTAAATTTATTTATTAAAAGCAGGCAATGCAGCCTGCTTTCTATATCTGGGGGTTCACTCTTAACCTAAACAATAACTTTATGTTATACAATAAATCATAAAAAGTTTTGAATTTCTATTGAAAAAATAAATAAACATTATTAGTATAATTATTATATGGAATTATAGAAACGGGATGAGAGAGGAGGGACGGTATTTAGTTTTTAAGAATTTTCTAGGGGAGGGATATTATTTGAAAAATCTGAAGTTGTTAATGATTGCGGCTGGATTTATTTTTGGCGGATTGGCAGCTTATATGACTGGGCTGGGTAACCCGGTCAATATGGGAATTTGTATAGCCTGTTTTTACCGGGACATTGCGGGTGGACTAGGTTTGCACAGGGCTGAGGTAGTTCAGTATCTGCGTCCTGAAATCATGGGGATAGGCTTGGGGGCGGCTTTGAGTGCGTTTGTCAGTAAGGATTTTCGCCCTCGGGGGGGATCTTCTCCTCTGCTGCGGTTTTTTCTGTCTGCGTTTGCAATGATCGGAGCTTTGGTTTTTCTCGGCTGTCCGGTTAGGGCTGTTCTCCGTTTGGCCGGAGGTGACCTTAATGCCGCTGTCGGTTTGCTAGGGGTTGCCGTGGGGGCATTAGTTGGGATCTATTTCTTAAAACGCGGGTTTAACCTGGGGCGTGCGGTCGAACAGCCTGTTTTGCTTGGCTGGCTGATACCCATGGTGATGTTTGGATTGTTGCTTTTAGCTGTGTTTCAACCTGGATTTATTTTCAGCAGTGAAAAAGGACCGGGTGCAGCCCATGCAGCTCTGGGAATATCACTGGCGGTCGGCCTTGTCATCGGAATTCTTGCCCAAAAGACCAGGATGTGTTTTGTGGGCGGATGGCGTGACCTTTTCCTGGTAAAGGACAGTTACCTTTTCAGTGGGATTGCTGCGTTTTTTGCGGGCGCATTGCTGGTTAATCTGATAATGGGCGGGGTTAATATCGGTTTTGTTGACCAACCGGTAGCTCATAACGACGGTTTGTGGAATTTTATGGGTATGGTTCTGGTGGGTCTTGGCGCTACCCTGCTGGGGGGATGTCCATTGCGGCAGACTATACTGGCGTCTGAGGGAGACACTGATGCGGGTATCTGCATATTAGGGATATTAGCCGGAGCGGCTTTTTCTCATAATTTCGGTCTGGCATCAAGCCCAGCCGGTGTAGGTGCCTTTGGTCCAACAGCTGTTATTATAGGCCTCGTTTTTATGGTAATAGTCGGGTTCACAATGATTGAAAGATATGATTAATTAGGACAAAGCAGTGTCTTTATTATGCATGCAACGGGAGGGTATATATGTTCTGGAAAGGGAAGAGAACTTCTGCTGATGAGTCTGGGCCGCAGTCTGCGATAGAAAAGGGCTTGGTGATTTTTAATACAGTAGAAGAGGCCATTAAAGCAGAAAAGCTGGTGCGGAAGAATGATTTATACTGCAGGCTGCTTGCTCCGCCTCCAGAGCTGCGCAAGGGGTGTGATCTTGCTCTGGAGATAAGGTTGGTAGAGCTGCCTGTAATTAACCGCATATTGGCTAACGGGGTTCCTCATCAAGGTATTTACCCTGTCAAAGGCAACCTTGAGCTGCTGGATGTAGTGAAGGTCACCCATTATGAAGGGTATACTATGGTGAAGGCAGGGAATATGAAGTTGACCTTTGATGATATAACAGGTATGATCGTTAACGTTTCTGGAGGGGGATGTCCTGACATTCCTTTTCTCAATATACAGTTGGTCGGCAAACGGTTAGACCAAGCCCCTCGTCCGAAGGATATTGGGGCGACTCTCTGTGCGCTGATGCTCGATCGAGCTCTGGAAGAAAGCCTTATGATCTGGGAGGAGAATAAAAAGTGTTAATAATTGCTGGAATTGTGCCTTTTCCAGATATTTCTTTGGTCGAAGGTACAGTAGAGATGAAGGACGATTCGTTGTCTGTTGGTGGTTATACTGTTCCATGTTTTCAGGGAACTTCAGCAATGGCAAGTGCTGCATTGACGGTCAGCAATGCTCTGCGATTGTCCCCGCCTTATGCGGTTCTGGGAGGGGATACGGGTTCTGGTAAAGGGAGCAGATTGCTTTATGAGCATCTGGCAGAAAAGCTGGAAGAATATGCTCCCCGTGTTCTTGCTCTTCATTACTGGCTGCCTAACCTGGGTTTGATTAAAAATGTTGTTGCAGCAGCGGCGAAATTACCAAGAAGGCCGGTTATGATTGCGGACGCGGCTTCTATGTATGCTGCTAAAGCTGCAGGTTTGGCAGAGGAGTTTGACATATTTACACCCGATGTATCGGAAATGGCTTTTCTTGCGGATAGGGACGCCATTCACCCGGCGTACATTAACCAGCACCTCTTTGAATCCTGCGACAATGAGGTGCCCGGATTAATTGAAGAAGCTTATAGATTGGGAGGTGCCGCCAAATTATTAATAGTTAAAGGAGCAGTTGACTATATTGCTAGGAAAGATGGGATTAAGTACCGGATTGATGAACCGGATGTTCCTGAAATGGAATGTATAGGCGGGACTGGCGATACCATCACGGGAATGGCAGCAGCGCTTGTACATGCAGGTTTTGAACTCGAAGATGCTGCGGTCGCAAGTGTAAAAGCAAATCGTCTGGCGGGTAAAGCTGCCGGGGTAACTCCTGTTACCAAGATCTCGGAGCTTATACGCTTTTTACCAGATGCCCTGGATTTCCTGGGTATAAATTCCATGAACAGGGGGTGTGTGCATGGTGAAAATTGATGTAAGGGGATTGTCGTGTCCTATTCCTGTTGTTAAGGTTAAAAAGGCTATGGAAGAAAACCCGAACCAGCCTATTGAAGTAATGACCGACAGCCAGGTGTCTAGGGAAAATGTATCTAGACTGGCAGAGAACAGCGGCTATACGGTTAAAGAGGAGGAAAACGGCAGGGAATTTAAATTGTATTTGGAACCCAAATGAGGCTGGAGTATGGCAACAACAAGGGCAGGAATTATTGTTGGGGAAAACTCATCTTTACGAACGGTTTTGTGGGCAGACGGTTTTGGTATTACCGAAACTGTCTGTCCCGTTTTTTTATGGAAAGTCAACAAATACAATTCAGATGTCTCTGCTCAGTACTTTGCCAGATGTGTACTCAAGCCTAATTTTTCAGCTTCTTTTTGCTTTACTCTGGCCCTGGATTTGTGATAGAAAGCACCTATCTGAACCCTGTACAGCGGCCATCGTTTTGGCTCGTAAGTTAGATCGAGTATTCCCTTGCCTATCAGAAAAGGGTCCATATCGACTGTGCGTATGTGTTTCCATAGAACGGATTCTGCTTCCTCAACTGTAGGATACCTGCCTTCCCTTTTTCGCCACATGGCGTATATCAAAGCCATCGCTCCGGTTACATGAGGAGCAGCCATACTGGTTCCCGACAGCTTTTTGTATTTTCCTCCCGGCCAGCACGAGCAGATGTTATTCCCTGGGGCTCCTAGGTCGATGCCGTCAAAGGAATTCGAATAGCCGGCGTTAAGACCGTCTTCTTTGATAGCTGAGGCAGTTATGACTTCCCAAATGTAAGCAGGGTAGGAGAATACTTCATGGGTATCGGGGTCTCCATCTCCAGAATTACCGGCAGCTACTATTACTGAAACACCGCTGCTGGTTAAGGTGCGTATGAGGTAAGCCATAATTGGATCGTAAACCTGGCTGCCGAAGCTGCAGTTTACAGCTACTACCCTGTCATGTTCTGTTGCAGTTCGATTCCACTCCAGGATGTATTTGAAGGCTTCATGAATATTAATTCCGGCTTTATCGTCTCCGAATACTTTGAGAGGCATTATTCTGCAGCGTGGAGCAATTCCAGTATTTTTTCCGCCTATTATTCCTGCAACATGGGTTCCGTGGCCTTCCTTATCCCTTACGTCATTATCCCTGTAACCGGGGGCAGTGAAGTTAACCGGTGATATTATTCTCTCTTTTATTTCGGGATGTTCTACGTCCAAGCCGGTATCGACTACTGCTACGACTGCACCATCACCTTGAGAGTGCGGCCAAAAAGAAGAGGCTCTTACATGCTTTATATTCCAGGGCACGGTAATTTTGTCATCGGCGTCTTTTGCATAGTACGGGAATAAAGATACACTTCTCATGGAGCTCAACCTTTCAGTTTTGCTATATTACTATATGAAAATACTGCTAAATTTGAAACCGAATATTTAAGGAGATTTTTCATAATGTAACCTAAATTCTGGTTGTATAGAGTGGAGAGAGGGATGTATTATGCATATACATATAGTTGTTAAGTTATATAAAAATAGGGTTATATTATACGTGTCAGAAACTTATTTTGTGGGAAAATCCTGGGTATATTGCGCCGAAGTTCATTATAAATGGGGGTATTGCGAGATTTGCGGTATAAATTAACTGTTTGCACATGTTCTGTACGAGTATTTGAGAAATTTTATTTTACAGGTTTTATATTTGATTTTTAATTCGAGCAGCAGGTGTTGCCGATGTTTGTACCAGTTTAATGCTCAATAGGGCTAGGATTTTGTTTAAAAGCAAAAAATTACCATATTTTTGTATGCAAATAAATTGAATAGTTTTATTTTTCTTAGGAAATATAAAAACATAAAAAAAGAAATTTGTTTTGAAGGGAGATTTGATATGGCTATTGATTGGGTTGGTATAATAGTTCGTTTTGTAGTATCCGCTCTTGTCCTGATGCTGATCGGTTATCTTTTACCAGGGATAACTGTGGCTGGTTTTACCGGGGCCTTGATTGCTGCAATAGTAATCGCAGTTATAGGTTTCGCTGTGGAATACGTTTTGGGGGACAAAATTTCTCCTCGTTCCAGAGGGTGGGTCGGTTTTATTACCGCTGCAGTAGTAATTTATCTGGCCCAATTTATAATTCCCAGTTACTTATCGGTGTCGCTTCTAGGGAGTTTGCTGGCAGCATTTGTTATTGGCCTCGTGGATGCTTTTGTTCCTACTGCATTAAGGTAATAGGAAAGCCAATGTTGTTTAAGCAGGGCTAAAAATAAGGATTGAGAAGCGCTCCGGTTTTAAGAGTTTTTCCGATATAGGCCAGTTTTTGTACTGGTCTATTTATTTTTATGGGTTGTGCATTCTTTAATACGGGTAAACGTTGAGGAGTTGTTGAATTATAAGGTTATGTAATGAGGAAAACCGTTGCTAATCTCGCTAAAGAAAAGTACAATAGAAACAGTGCGAAGGTATTAAGGCTGTGCCCAGTTGTTTACAGGAGGTAATTATGTTCGGATTTATTGGGAATATTGGCCCTTGGGAAATAGTTCTCATTTTGCTGATAGCATTGATCGTAGTTGGACCGGGGAAATTGCCTGAGGTCGCAAAATCTGTTGGTAAAGCTATGAATGAATTCAAGAAGGCCACCACGGGAGTGAAGAGGGAATTCGAAAATGCCCTGAAAGTGGATGACGATTCTGCCAGTAAAACTGATAAAAAGCAGGAAGCTGGTAAAACAAACAATATTAAAAGTGAACTCGAGGAAACGGACAGTTCTGGTTCATGAGTCTGCTGTTAGCCGGGCTGTAATTTTGTTTAAAAATTAAACGTATTTTTTAGAATTAACAGTATAATTATACTATGTGCATTTTAGATAATTGTACTCTTATCCAGAGAGGTGGAGGGACTGGCCCGATGAAACCCGGCAACCGCCCAGGCGAGGGTATGGTGCCAATTCCTGCAGGGAGAACCTGGCAGATAAGAGGGAGAACCCATTAACCCTCCTTTGCCAGAGGGTTTTTCTTATATATATTGTAAAAATGTTATAAGCATTGCAAGTGAATATAAAAGGGGTGCGTCGATTAGCTGGGGACTTGACGGTGGTTGCTCGATTACTGTTATGATTGTGCCCATAAGCTTTTGCACATAAAAGTAGAGGAGGAATTTCTAAGATGGTTGCTGATTTGTCGGCTTTGTTAAAAGAAAAGATCTTAATACTCGATGGGGCCATGGGGACCATGCTACAAGAAAACGGGATGAAACCGGGAGAGTGTCCAGAGCTGTACGGGATCAACCACCCTCAAGTTTTAAGAGAAATACATTATCGCTATTTAGAAGCCGGGTCAGATATTATTCAAACTAACACTTTTGGGGGAAACCGTTTCAAGTTGGCTGAATATGGCCTGCATGAAATGGTTGCAGAGATTAATTCTGAAGCTGTGAGGATAGCCAAGCAACAGGCGAAGGGCCGTGCGATAGTAGCTGCTTCTATAGGACCAACAGGTAAAATTCTCAGTCCTATGGGGGATGTTGAGTTCGACGATTTGTACGCTGTATTTAAGGAACAAATGGTTGCTTGTGAAAAAGCGGGGGCAGATTTAATTTCAATTGAGACCATGACTGATATTGGAGAGATGAGAGCAGCCTTGATAGCTGCTAAGGAAAATACTCGTTTGCCGGTTATTGCTCATATGACTTTTGAAAATGACGGGAGGACTGTTATGGGGACTGACCCCATAACAGCACTGATAATTCTAGAGGCACTTCAGCCATTAGCAATAGGAGCTAATTGCTCGGGGGGTTCTAAAGAACTGTTGCCTGTTATAGAACAAATGCAGAGATACTCCAGTGTTTTTTTGTCGGTCGAACCTAACGCGGGAATGCCGGTGCTAATTGACGGAAAAACGGTTTTTCCTGATACACCTGAGGAAATGGCCGAATATGCTCTGCGGTTAAGAGACGCAGGCGCCAATATAATAGGCGGCTGCTGCGGCAGCACTCCAGAACATATCCAGGCCATATCCAGCACGATTAAAGGTTTGCCGCCGCTTGCAAGGAAACCTAAGAAATTGAAAGCATTTGCATCACGCAGTACACATCTTTTGATAGGTGAGGGTTATCCCCTGGCTTTTATAGGGGAGAGAATTAATCCTACAGCGAGAAAAAAGCTGGCTTATGATATAAAGGAAGGCAGGATGCAGATGGTTGTTGAAGAAGCAAGGAGACAGTCTGCTGCAGGTACGCCTATGCTTGATGTGAATATGGGTGTGCCGGGAATAGATGAGCCACTGGCTATGAAACGGGCAGTTAAAGCTATACAATCAGCTGTGGATCTGCCTCTTTCCATAGATTCGACCAATATTGAGGCAGTGGAAGAAGGGCTCAAGCACTTCGTGGGCAGGCCGCTGATAAATTCTACTACAGGAGAAGAAAGACATTTAAAAAGAGTGCTTCCTCTGGCTAAAAAATATGGCGCTGCTGTATTAGGACTGTGCCTGGATGAAAGCGGCATCCCCGATAGGGCTGAGGAGAGAGTAGCAATAGCCAGGAAAATATATAGGCGGTGTAAAGAGTACGGACTTCGTGATGAGGACATTTATATTGACTGCCTGGTGAAAACAGCCAGTGCCGAACAATCTCTGGTTATGGAGACCCTGAAAGCTTTGAGTGCTGTGAAGGGTGAGCTTGATGTGGGAACAGTGTTGGGTATCAGTAATATATCCCACGGGTTGCCGGCCCGTGATGTTTTGAATTCGACTTATCTTGCGATGGCTTGGGCGGCCGGACTTGATCTGCCGATTATAAATCCGTTTGAGGAACGGATGTTTGATGTTACCCGGGCTGCTGCTGTCTTGCTTAATCGGGATATCAACTGTAAAGCCTTTATATACCACTATAGTGATTATAAGCCTGGAGGGACGGGAACGACATTGAAACCCAGGCACAGTATTTGCGAGGTCTGTAATATCCCGGAAATTTTACAGGAGGGGAGCAAGGAATCAATTTCTCCCGATGATGTGAGCATCGGCAGGACAGAGCATAGCTCGCGGAAGGGAATATGGCGAGAACTGGAGACCGCTGTTTTCGAGGGAGATAAAGACGGAATTGAAGACCTGGTTTTAAAGGCTCTGGAGGAAGAAAAAACAGCACCCTTGGATATCATTAACAAAGCTTTAATCCCCGGTATTGAAAGGGCAGGAGAGATGTATGACCAGAAAAAATATTTTTTGCCCCAGTTAATGATGTCGGCTGAAGCTATGAAGAAAGCATTCGCTGTTGTTAAGCCTTATCTGCCCAAAGAATCTGAGGTAGTGAAGGGCGTTATCGTTATGGCTACAGTAGAAGGTGATATTCACGACATAGGCAAGAACATAGTTTGCGTATTGCTGGAAAACTATGGTTTTAGGGTAATAGATTTGGGCAAAGATGTGAAGACTGAACGGATACTCGATGTTGCTGAGCAAGAAAATGCTGATATTATAGGACTAAGCGCCCTTATGACGACAACCATGACCAGAATGAAGGAAGTAATTGAAGGTGCTAAAGCAAGGGGCTTGCGCTGTAAAATAATGGTGGGGGGAGCTGTGCTAAATGAGGAATACGCGAAAAGTATAGGAGCTGATGCCTATTCTGAAGATGCAAGATCGGCAGTTCTTGCTGCACAAAGATTAGTTAACTGATAAGGAGCGATGTATATGACATATAAGAAAACTTATGAGGAGATAAATGAGAAGATCAGGCGAGGAGAAGCTGTGGTAGTGACTGCAGAAGAAGTAATTGATATTGTCGCAGAAAAAGGTTATGAAAAAGCGGCTCGGGAAATAGATGTGGTTACTACCGGTACTTTTGGACCGATGTGTTCTTCCGGTATTTTTATAAATTTCGGGCATTCTAATCCTCGTATAAAGATGAAAAGAGTGTGGTTAAACGGGGTGGAGGCCTACACGGGGATAGCCGCTGTTGATGCTTACCTGGGTGCAGCCCAGCTGCCGGAGACTGATCCTGAGAATAAAGTGTACCCTGGTCGTTTTACCTATGGGGGCGGGCATGTAATCCACGATTTTGTGGCCGGCAAAAGGATTCGGTTAGAAGCTGTAGCCTATGGAACAGACTGCTATCCCAATAAAAAGGTAGATACAGTTATTACCTTAAATGATGTTAACGAAGCTTTTATTTTTAATCCGCGCAATGCTTATCAAAATTATAATTGCGCTGTCAATCTAGGGGAACGGATTCTTTACACTTATATGGGTATTTTAAGACCTAATTTAGGAAATGCCAGTTATTCTACGTCGGGTCAGCTGAGCCCGTTGCTGAATGACCCTTATTATAAAACTATAGGCATAGGCACCAGGATTTTCTTGGGTGGGGGAATAGGCTATGTTGCCTGGAATGGAACCCAGCATCATCCTAATGTACTGCGGGGAGAAAACGGCGTCCCCAAAGTACCTGCTGGAACTCTCTCCGTTATTGGGGATCTCAAACAGATGGACCCGTACTGGTTGGTGGGGCTTAGTTATATAGGTTATGGGGCAACGATGGCAGTAGGGATAGGGGTACCTATACCTATTCTTGATGAAGAAATACTGCGTTACACAGCAGTTAAAGATGAAGATATTTATTGTCCCATAGTCGATTTCAGTGAGGGTTACCCTTATTGTAAACCTATAGATTTGGGTTTTGCTAATTTTAAAGAGTTGAAGAGCGGAAAGATAACAATTAATGGCAGAGAAGTGGTTACAACACCGCAATCCAGTTATCCCAGGGCGAGACAGATTGCCAATATACTGAAAAACTGGATTAAGGCAGGCAAGTTCGAGCTGACCCAGCCGGTACAACTGCTCCCGTCTGCTGATGCTGATATAGAATTTAAATCTATTCCAACGCGAACCCCTAATGGGTTATTTTTAAACGGAAACAGGAGGAGGGATTAGCGTGAAAAACAAAGTAGTATGTTATTTTTCGGCGGCCCAGTCTGAACAGCCTATAATATGCCAGTTGATTAGGAATTACGATTTGATAGTGAATATCCTGAAGGCCAACATTAATCCACAGAAAGAAGGATATTTAGTAGTGGAATTGGAAGGCGATAAAGGGCAGTATGAAGAAGGTATTGCTTTTTTGAAGAATTTGGGAGTGATAGTAGAGCCCCTTAGCGAAACGGTTGTATGGAATGAGGAGTTATGTATTCAGTGCGGTGCCTGTGCATCGTTCTGTCCGACAGAAGCGCTTTCCATAGATCGGGATACAATGATAATATCTTTTGATAATTCCAAGTGTGTGGTTTGTGGCATGTGCTTGGACTGCTGCCCTACCCGGGCTATAAATCTCCATTTTGAGGTTAAGGAGGCAGTTTAGCTAGTTAAATGGACATTAGTAAAGCCGGAAGGTATGTAACCCGCGATTATCGTTTTCTTCATGAGGCTAGTGACCTGTGTTATTTTAAAGTTCAACTGAAGGAAAGCGATTTGGCTGTTGGAGTGGACCGCAACAGTTACAGGGATGTTCTTTTCGACCTGTGCCGTAAGGAACTGATTAGGCTGAGGGGAGAACTTGAAGATTACATTTCCATGCACCCCGAATTTAGGACTTCGCTGCTTCCTTTGCAGCTTTCACCCAGAGCGCCGCATATCGCTTCTGAGATGGCTGCAGCTGCAGCTGCAGCGGGAGTAGGCCCGATGGCAGCTGTGGCAGGCGCTTTTGCTCAAGCAGTAGGAGAGATGCTGGCGGGTTACGCAGATGAAGTTATTGTAGAAAACGGCGGAGATATATATTTAAGTTCTTCAAGAGACAGGATAATAGCAGTATTTGCTGGGGAATCCAGTTTTAGTTATAAAATAGGGATAAAGATTAATGCTGGTGAAGGCCCGGTAGGGGTTTGCACTTCTTCAGGCACAGTTGGTCCCAGCTTGAGTTTTGGGACGGCCGATGCAGTAGTGGTAAAAGGGATGCCGGTTGCTCTGGCTGACGCAGCAGCAACTGGAGCGGGCAACTTGGTAAAAAGTGAAGCGGATTTGCTCAAAGCAATTGATTATGTTAAAAATATACCAGGTATTAGTGGCATATTAATAATAAAAAACAATAAAATGGCGCTCTGGGGCGAAATTGAGATTATCCCGATTAAAAGGGGGAAGCAGCAATGAGAGTAGCAGAAAATGTTCTCGAATTGATAGGCGGAACACCGATAGTTAAACTGAACAATATGACTGAAAAAAATGATGCTGCAGTTTATGTGAAGCTAGAGGGTTTGAACCCAGGCGGCAGCATTAAAGACCGCCCGGGACTGTTCATGATCGAAAAAGCGGAAGAAAGAGGTGCCCTTAAAAAGGGATCGGTCATTCTGGAAGCCACTAGCGGGAATACCGGGATAGGGCTGGCTATGGCCGCAGCTGTGAAGGGTTATCCTATTGTGATCGTAATGCCGGAAAATATGAGCGAGGAAAGAAAAAAGATATTGAAAGCATATGGTGCTGAATTGGTTTTGACCCCGGCAGAAAAAGGGATGCCGGGAGCAGTGGAGAGAGCTAGAAGCATGGCTGAAGCCGATTCTAGATATTATCTGATCAGGCAGTTCGAAAATCCGGATAACGCTGAATGTCATGAAGTCAATACCGCCAGAGAAATCCTGCAGCAAATGGGGAACGATATTGACGTTTTGATTTGTGGTGTTGGAAGCGGTGGAACGATAACTGGGGTAGCTAGAGTATTAAAAGAGCGTATACCAAAAATTACCATAACAGCTGTTGAGCCTGCAAATTCTGCAGTATTAAGCGGCAATTCGCCAGGAACTCACAAAATTCAAGGAATTGGGGCAGGATTTATCCCTCCTGTGTTGAATATTGACTTAATCGATAGAATTGTGACCGTAGAAGATGACGAGGCTTTAAAGACTTGTAGGGAACTGGCGCGTAAGGAAGCTTTACTCTTGGGAATTTCGTCTGGGGCAGTCATATTCGCTGCCCTTGCTTTAGCTAGAGAGATGGGGAAAGATAAAAAAATTTTAACTATATCCCCAGATGGAGCAGATAAATACATGTCTACTGAATTATTTGACTGAGGAGGAGAGTTAAAAGCATGAAGCCTGAAGCTGTAATTCAGCACCTCGTCTATTGGTTGCGGAGGAAAGTAGGAGAAGCGGGTGCTGCTGGGGTTGTTTTTGGGATGAGTGGGGGGGTTGATTCGGCTGTAGTTGCGGTTATCGCTAAAAAAGCATTTCCTAATAATTGTTTGGCACTCTTTTTACCATGCAAAAGCGATATAAATGATCGTATTCACAGCCAACAGCTAGCAGAAGAGTTTGATATTCCTTACAAGGTGGTAGAGCTGGATAACGCTTACAATCTTTTATTGACTCAATTTGAATCTTATTTGAAGTTAGAAGGACATAGGGGGAGATTGCTGCGGGCTAATATAAAACCACGGCTTAGAATGCTTACCCTCTATTATTCGGCACAGGCCAGAAATTACCTGGTTCTTGGAACTAGTAATAAGAGCGAGTTAACTGTGGGTTATTTCACCAAATATGGGGATAATGCTGTAGATCTCCAACCTCTGGGAGATCTTTTGAAAAGAGAAGTATATGAGCTGGCGCGCTACTTACAAATACCTGATGCAATTATAAAGAAGCCGCCTTCAGGTGGGTTGTGGCTGGGACAGACTGATGAGGAAGAAATGGGGGTAACCTACGAACAGTTGGATAATTATATAGCTTGCAAAGAAGGGGATCCTGGAATAATCACCAAGATTGAAAAAATGATAAGCGCCAGTGAGCACAAGAGACAGATGCCGCCTATAGCAATCGTTCCCAGCGAATACAGATAAACAGGGGGAATACAATTTGATTTCGAGGATGCGCGGTGTATTTATACGCATGCTGATTGCCCTTATAGTTTTTATATATGTAGGTTATGTTGCCTGGCAACAGCTTCCGAGCTTTGATTTCTGGGTTGTTATGCTTTTTTTCATCGTCTATTCTGTATGGTCGGTAGTTGCGGAAACGCTGATTTATAAAGACCCGGAGGCTTACGTGATCGAGGACCAGGATAAGAGATCTTACCTTTATCTGCAGCTTTCTTTTTTAGTTGCTCTCTTTTATGCAGCTATTGATTTTGTAGAGTTGCATTACACCAGGCTGTTTTTTCTAGAACCCTATGTGATATATATTGGCTTTATACTTTTCATAATCTCCTGTTTTATCCGCTGGCGGGGGTTCGAATCTATAGATAAATATTTTAATCCCAGAGTGGCTGTTTATGAAAACCACCGCTTGATGACTGAAGGAGCCTACAAAAATATAAGGCACCCTCTTTACTTGGGGTCTGCCGTAGGTTTTTTTGCCATCCCGATGGTTTTTAATTCCTGGGGAGGTTTGTTAATAATACTGCTGGCTACTGTACCTGCACTGGTATACAGGATAAGGATAGAAGAGGAGTTTATGCTGAAGCATTTTGGCGATGAGTATGCGCAGTACATGAAGAGGACCAAAAAAATGATTCCGGGCATATGGTGAAATTAGAACAAGGGAGGGAAAGCTATGGCTGGGCATTCGAAATGGGCTAATATTAAACACAGGAAAGCCCGTTCCGATGAAAAAAAAGGCAAAGAATTTACTAAAGTAGCAAGAGAAATCACTATAGCCGTACGCACGGGAGGAGGGAGTGACCCCAATTTCAATCCCAAGTTGAAAATGGCTATCCAGAAGGCAAAGGCGATAAATATGCCCAATGACAATATAAACAGGGCGATAAAAAAAGGGACGGGAGAAGCAGGTGGCGAGGAATTCGAAGAAATAATATATGAAGGCTATGCTCCAGGGGGGGTGGCGGTAATGCTGCAGATAGCAACTGATAACCGCAACAGGACAGCCTCGGAGATAAGGCACATTTTTGCAAAAAACAGCGGTAACCTGGGTGAGGGCGGGTGTGTGTCTTGGATGTTTAAACGTGCGGGGTTGTTGGATATTGATAAGGAAAAACTTGATGTCGATGAAGAAGAGTTTATGTTAAAAGCTCTCGAACTCGGAGCTGATGATGTAAGGGATGAGGGTGATGTATATGAGATAATAACATCTCCCGATGTTTTCATGGAGATAAAGGAAGCACTGGAACAGGAGGATGTTCAATTTGAGTTTGCTGACATAGTCATGCTGCCGGAAAATGTTGTTGAGATTAATGACGAAACTACGGCGGAAAAAGTGCTTAAACTGATTGTAACTCTAGAAGAACACGATGATGTGCAAAATGTCTATACCAATATGTCCATATCAGATGAAATAATGTCAAAGCTCGGCTAAACCTATCCCGCTTTATCAATCTTTTCACTGAAGATACAGTCTAATTACTTATCACGATTTTGCCTCCAGGATAAACTGCCGGTTTTGTTCCGGTTTCTTAAAAAGCTTATACTGGGTGAAGTATTTTACGCTTTTTACTGTGTTATTTATCCGTTTTTATTATAGCAATACAATACGGGTGTTTTTTGTATTTGCAGGTGTTGTACTTCGGATATAAAAATACCCCTTGGTTTACTGGCGTTTTTAGCTTTGCTCCCGGATGCTGTACGGCATAAACCAGAATTTTTGTTGAAACATGGTATAGTTTAAAGAATTTTGGGAAAAATATCTATTGAGGTGATTTCCCATGAACAGGCAAGTCCTGGGGGCAGTAATGGCTGCAGTCTTGATTACAAGTTTTGGAATAGGCTATACTTTTGCCTATATATACCGGAATTTAGGGGTTGCCGACAGCGAACAGAAGCCGGTGATGGGAGTAGAAGAAAAGAAGAAGGTAATAAACAAAGACAGTCCAGTAATTTATGAGCAGGAATATCAGAGATGCGGGCACGTTATCATATCCGAATTCGAAGACAGGGATGTTCTTATAGGCAAAAGCGTAGAGGAGATACGGAAAATTTATAACTCGGAAAACGGCTACCGGGTATCAATGCAGGAAGATACTCTGGTGATACGGCAGATAGTAGATGACTGGTGTCCTGACGACAAAAAGAAGTGTCGCCTTAAAGAATATAATGGGAGAGTAGCAGTTTATAAGGGACCGGATAGTAAGAATGACAAGCTCTTACGCGTAACTGCTATTAAAATGGACATGCTGCCAGAAAAGATTCGAGAAGCTATAAGGGCTGGCGAGTACGAATTTAAAGATGAACAGTTTCTCAATGATGCTTTAGAAAACCTGGATGAATACCTGTAAGAGCCTTTTAATGCGAAAATAAATTCTTAAGCCTTCAGCCCCGCTCCCATTTCCATCATTTATGGACTTTTGGGACTGAACGCTTAAGGTCAGCGCTGGAGGATAGAGGTGGTTAGAAAGGGGCTAATTTAATATAGAAAAAATAAAAAAGGATTATTTCGAGGATAAGGAGGAAACGGTTTACCTTATCCTCTTTGTTTTGTTCGAGTCTTGTGATAGCGCTTTATT
>JACIYB010000059.1:9879-12372 GCA_014360155.1 Syntrophomonadaceae bacterium | reverse complement strand
AAATCAGTTTTTAAGAGCTGATAAGTATAGACATCAAATAATGAAACTTTACTTTCTCAAACGATACTATTAAAATAAACAAAAGTCAGTAAAAGTCAAAGAAGGGGCGAGGTATGAAGAAAAGCCTGGCAGATAAAATAGAACAGTATATTAAGGTGTTAATAGATAGAAGCAGTGAGCACAAGATAGAGATTCAGAGGTCAGAGCTGGCTGAAACTTTCAGGTGTGTACCTTCCCAGGTTACCTATGTAATTAATACGAGATTTACTGAAAAAAAAGGCTATTTAACAGAAAGCAGGCGGGGTGGAAAAGGTTTTGTAAGAATAGCTCGTTTCCAGGATAATTCGAACCTGAATGAAATACTGAACAAAAATGAGCTGCTAGTCTTTATTGACGAATTGCTGGAAAAAAGGGCTATAACCAAGAAAGAGCATGAGATGTTGAGATACTTGGTGATCCATGGGTTTAAAGACATACCGGTAAAAGAGAAAAATAAGCTGTTTGCAGCAGTAAGGTATGCTTTAGACAGTTTTACCCAAGCACGTAAGCACTAAGGAGGGTTTCTCCGTGTATTGTGAAGAATGCAAGCAAAAACCGGCCACAGTTCATTTCACGCAAATGTTTAATGGGAAAAAAACAGAAATTCATTTATGTGAAGAATGTGCGGCTAAAAAAGGCGTGATGTTTTTAGACACGGACAATAAATTTTCTATTTCTAATCTTTTAGGGAGTTTTTTTGGCAGCGGCAACCTGAATATCCACGAAATAACTGCGCCTTCGCCTTCTCAACGCTGTCCCGGCTGTGGGATGAGATTCATGGACATTGTTCAAAACGGAAAACTGGGGTGCAGTGAATGCTATGTTACCTTTGACCAGCAGTTAGAACCGACCTTGAGGAGGATCCACGGGAACAGTCAACACGTTGGTAAAATACCGGTTCACGGCGGGAAAAAAGTACTTGTCAAGAAAGAAATTGAAAGGCTAAAACAGCAATTGCAGCAGGCAGTGAACAGAGAGGAGTATGAAAAGGCGGCGGAAATTCGGGATTATATAAAAAAGTTGGAAAAGAAATTGAGTTAAGAAGGTGATAGGTGTGGGAATAAATGATTTATTGAACAGTAATTTTGTACGCTGGATGGATGCCGAAGGTTCACCTGAATCAGATGTAGTCATAAGCAGTAGAGTTAGATTGGCTCGAAATTTAAGGATGGTTCCCTTTCCCCACCTGCTTGACAACGAAACAGGAAAAAGGTGTATGCAGGAGATAAAAAATGCATGGCAAAAGAGTACCTGCAAAGAATTGAAGGAAATGGATCTAATTACTTTTGATCAGTTATCGTTTCTTGATCGGCAGGTGCTGGTGGAGAAATATCTTATCAGTCCAGATCATGCGGAGTCGGATTCTTTTTTCAGGGGATTATTGGTGAATAATGGCGGAGACTTGGCTATCATGTTAAACGAAGAAGATCATCTGCGGATACAGTGTGTTTTGCCGGGTTTGCAGCTGGGAGAATGTTATAGGAAGATACAGATAATAGATGACGATTTAGAAAAAAACTTAAATTTTGCCTTCGATGAACACAGGGGCTACTTGACTTCCTGTCCTACTAATGTAGGGACAGGAATGAGGGCTTCAGTAATGCTGCATTTGCCTGCTATTTCTATGACGGTACAGGCAAAACAGATTTTCCAAAATATCAGCCAACTGGGAATGACGGTTCGAGGGCTTTATGGGGAAGGCACCGAAGCTGTTGGTAATTTTTTTCAATTATCCAACCAGATTACTCTCGGGCAGACTGAAGAAGACATAATAAGCAACCTTACGAGTATAACTATGCAGATTGTACTTCAGGAACGCCATATGAGACAAAAAATAAAGGAACAGATGCAGGATCAGCTTGAAGACCGTGTGAGGCGGGCATACGGAATACTTACCAATGCAAAACTCATAACTTCTAAGGAAGCTCTAGTCCTGCTTTCTGATCTCAGGCTGGGAGTCGATATGGGGATTATAAAAAATATAAAACCTTTTACCCTTAATGAGCTTATAGTGGTAATAAGATCAGCTCACTTGCAGAAAAAGGTTGGTAAAGAGCTGGATGCTGTTAATCGAGATCTTAAAAGAGCTGAAGTTATTCAGGAAAAGCTGTTGTTTGGTAAAAAGTGAAAGCGAGATTTCAACAGATGCGTGATACAGTGCTGTATATTAAAAATCAGTAGTTTTTTTATATTTTAAAAATTGATTTCACTGCTGAACCCCTAAGTTAGGCTGTTTAAATGTATAAATATGTAGGAGCCGGTTGACGGAGCATGGAAGCAACACCCCGCGAAGGTGAAGCGACGAAAGGGGGCGAGCCCCAAGGAGGGGGCGAGAGGGATATTGATCCGGCACTCAATAAAACAGAGCAAAATAAACGAAGATTTCAATCCTTAATTCTGTATAATTATCTAATAGAATCATTATAGAATCATTGAGTGCCGGAGAATTAGCCC
>JACIYB010000059.1:0-9869 GCA_014360155.1 Syntrophomonadaceae bacterium | reverse complement strand
GGTGTTGCCCATGCGGAAGTCTGGCGACGAATATTTATACATTTAAACCAGCAGATTATAACTTTCAGCAGTGAAATCAAAATTTCGCTTAGTACTATTATAGAAACTGTTGGCTAAAAGGAGGTTAAATATATGTTTAGGAGATTCACTCAGAGAGCTAAAAACGCTCTTATTTATGCCCAGGAGGAGGCTAGGCAGCTCAATCATTCCGTTGTTGGGACTGAACACATCCTTTTGGGGTTATTGCGGGAAGGAGAAGGAATTGGTGCGAAAGCATTGCTGAAAATGAATATTGATTTAGAAAAAGTCAGGCAAGAGGTTAAGAAACTAATCGGGCAGAAAAACGGCGAAACAGAGAAGGCTGCAGGTGACTTGCCTGTGACTCCCAGAGCCAAAAAGGTTTTCAATTTGGCTTTTGATGAGGCCCGTTTGCAAGGGGTTAATTATGTTGGGACTGAGCACTTGTTGCTGGCTATTTTAAGGGAAGAAGAAGGGATCGCTGGGCAGGTGCTGACTTCCATGGGTGTAAAATTGGATCAGGTAAGAGAGCAGGTTATGAAATTGCTTGGAGGTGAAAATTTTGCAGGTTTCGCAAATAATATCTCCGGGCAGGAACATCCTGCAAACCAGGGGCTTCAGCAAAACAAGCGCAAGGGAAGGAGCAAAACGCCGGTCCTGGATTCTTTTAGCCGTGACTTGACTCGGGATGCCCAGGAAAGCAAGCTCGATCCGGTAATAGGGAGGAATAGAGAAATCGAACGTGTTATCCAGGTATTATCGAGGCGAACTAAAAATAACCCCGTGCTCATAGGTGATCCGGGAGTAGGGAAAACCGCTATTGTAGAAGGCTTGGCCCAGAGGATTGTAGAAAACCATGTTCCTGAAATATTGAGTGACAAAAGGGTGGTGGCTATTGATCTGTCTTCTATGATAGCTGGGACCAAATACCGGGGAGAATTTGAAGATCGCCTGACAAAGATAGTAAATGAGATTAAATCAGCCGGCGATATAATTGTTTTTATAGACGAATTACACACTATTGTAGGGGCAGGCGCGGCTGAGGGAGCTATTGACGCTGCTAATATTCTAAAGCCGTCACTTGCTAGGGGTGAAATTCAATGTGTAGGGGCCACGACATTAGATGAATACCGCAAGTACATTGAAAAGGATGCGGCTTTGGAGAGGCGTTTTCAGCCAATAATAGTTGATGAGCCGAGTGTAGAGGAAACTGTAGAAATCCTTAAGGGCCTGCGTGACCGCTATGAAGCTCACCATGGGGTTAAAATAAGTGACAGCGCTCTTGAGGTTGCAGCTAAACTTGCTGCTCGTTATATAACCGACCGTTTTCTACCTGATAAGGCCATAGATCTTATTGATGAGGCCTCTTCCAAGGTGAGGCTGGCTAACTACGTTCCTCCAGAGGATTTGAAAACAAAAGAAATGCGTTTAGAAGAGGTTATCAAGGAAAAAGAGGAGGCAATAAACGCTCAGGAATATGAAAAAGCAGCTCAGCTGAGAGATGAAGAGCAAAAACTCAAGAAGAAAATTGAAGACGAACGCAAGGACTGGATCAACAAGCGCAACTTACAGGTAGGTCAGGTAGGGGAAGATGAGATAGCAGCCATAGTCTCTAGCTGGACTGGAATTCCGGTCAGCAAACTGGCAACGGAAGAAAGTGAGCGATTGGTCCATTTAGAAGAGGTACTGCACAAGAGGGTTGTAGGGCAGGAGGAAGCTGTAAAGGCAGTCTCCAGGGCTGTGAGGAGAGCCAGGGCGGGCCTTAAGAATCCTAAAAGACCTATTGGATCATTTATTTTCCTCGGTCCGACAGGAGTAGGAAAAACAGAACTTGCCCGGGCTTTGGCTGAGGCAATGTTTGGCAGCGAGGATGCTATTATAAGACTGGATATGTCAGAATATATGGAGAAACACGCGGTAGCCAGAATGATCGGTTCTCCTCCTGGTTATGTTGGGTATGAGGAAGGCGGGCAGCTTACCGAAAAAGTCAGGAGGAAGCCCTATTCAGTAATTCTCTTGGATGAAATTGAAAAAGCCCATCCAGACGTTTTCAATATTCTGCTCCAGGTGCTGGAGGACGGGCGCTTGACTGACGGGCAGGGCCGGACTGTCGACTTCAGGAACACGGTGGTAATTATGACTTCCAACGTAGGAGCTGAATCAATACGAAACGCTAAACGGGTTGGTTTTACCGGTATAGTTGATGAAGCTGACGATTATGCCCAGATGAAAGACAGGGTTATGGAGCAGGTAAAGAAAACTTTCAGGCCAGAATTTCTTAATCGTGTTGATGAAATCATTGTATTCCAGGCTCTTACGCAAGAACAGCTGAAGAGAATAGTCAATTTGCTTTTGAAAGATGTGAGTCAGCGGGTGAAGGACAGCGGCTTCGAACTTGAGGTGAGCGATAAGGCTAAAGAATTGATAATGGAAGAAGGGTATAATCCCATTTATGGGGCACGTCCGATTAAGAGGGCTATTCAAAAACTGGTTGAAGATACTATATCTGAAGAAATACTCAAGAAAGAGGTAGAACCTGGGGATAAGATATTTATTGATGTGGAAGAGGGCGCAATTAAGCTTAAAAAAGCCGTTGTTAATTAAACCATGATCTTTATATAAACTTGAGGGAAGGGAAACCGGTGAGACTGGTTTCCCTTCTGTGTAATTACCTAACAGAATCATTGAGTGCCGGAGTATTAGTCCGGTACCTCTTTCGTCGCAAGACAAGCGGATGGTGCTGCCCATGCAGAAGTCTGGAGACGAATATTTATACATTTAAACCAGCAGATTATAACTTTCAGCAGTGAAATCAATATTGTAAAATAAATTTTTAGTTTGAGAATGGAATTAGTTTTTGTTTGAGTGGTATTGTTATAATAAGATTATAAAGGCTGTTATTGCAGGTTATTTCTTTTGAGGATAACAGCAAGCAGGCACTGATGTTGTTCTTTGTTTCTCAACAAAGCGTTGATTTACTTATATAATTTTCTTGTAAGGGGAAAATAATGAAGAAGACTGTAAGCAGATTTGTATGCAGTGAATGTGGTTATGAGGCTTCTAAGTGGCTGGGAAGGTGTCCGGAATGTGCTTCCTGGAACACTTTTGTAGAGGAATTGCGAAAGAAAAAAAATTCCGGTAAATGGGAGAAAAAGATTGACGCTGTACCCTTAAACAGCATACCCAGCGACAATATTTGCCGCTTTAGCTGCGGGATCGGCGAGCTTGACCGGGTGCTGGGCGGGGGTATAGTCCCTGGTTCTGTGGTGCTGTTGGGTGGAGAGCCTGGGATTGGCAAATCGACTTTATTGCTCCAGGTTGCTGATTCTATAGCTAGAAACGGACGCAGGGTTATTTATTTGTCCGGTGAAGAGTCTTTAAACCAGATACGGTTGCGGTCTAGGCGGTTAGGAATAAACAGCGGTTTTATTTACCTGCTGAATGAGCAAAACATAGATATTATTGATGAGTATATAAGGGAAGTCGATGCCGGTTTAATAATAGTTGATTCTATTCAGACTGTTTATTCGGAGAGCATATCTTCTATTCCTGGCAGCGTATCTCAGTTAAGAGAATGTACTGCTCGTATAATGGATATAGCGAAAAAAACAGAAAAAACCTTTTTCCTCGTAGGACACGTAACAAAAGAAGGTGCCTTGGCAGGGCCCAAGGTTCTCGAACATATGGTTGACGCAGTAATTTATTTTGAAGGAGAAAGGAATTATTTTTTCCGCATCCTGCGAGCAGTTAAAAATCGTTTTGGAGCTACTGATGAAATAGGCCTGCTGGAAATGAGCAGCCAGGGTTTAATAGAAATTCCTGATCCTTCTCATGTTTTTTTGAGTTCTCTGGAAACGGATACTGCAGGTATAGCAGTAACCGCCAGTTTTGAAGGCAGCCGGCCGCTGCTGATAGAAGTGCAGGCCCTGGTCTCCCCGTCAGGTCCAGGTTATCCCAGGCGTATGGCTTCCGGGATAGACCAGAGCAGGATTGCATTGATTACGGCGGTTTTGGAGAAAAAAAGGAGATATAATTTATCAGCCTTAGACGTTTATATAAAGATAACCGGTGGAATATTTTTAAAAGATTCCTCAATAGATTTGGGAATTAGTGCTGCGATAATTTCCAGTTATAAAGAGTGTCCTCTTCCTATAGATACTGTATTTCTAGGTGAGCTGAGTCTTTCAGGGCAAATACGTCCTGTCCCCTTTTTGGATCTGCGTTTAAAAGAGATTGAAAAAATGGGTTTTAAGAAAGCGGTTGTGCCCGTTAATGCGGTCAGAAATACATCTTACAGTTCAAATTTGAAAGTAATTGAAGTGAAAAATATAGATGATCTTATCGATATAGTTGATAACGGTGGAGGGATGATCTGAGTGGACGAAATTTATAAAGGAAACTTCAGAAGATATCTTGAAATGCTGGCTCCAGGTACTGTTTTCAGAATCGGTATTGAAAATGTGCTGCAGGCTAATACAGGTGCGCTTATAGTAGTAGGGGATTCTCCTGAATTGATGAAGATTTCAAGCGGAGGATTTTACATAAACTGTGAATTTACCCCGGCAAGGCTGTATGAGCTGGCAAAGATGGACGGGGCAATAATAATGGATAGAGACGCCTCCAGAATTCTAATTGCCAATGCTCAGCTGGACCCGGATCCTAATTTGCCTTCCAATGAAACTGGTATTCGACATCGTATTGCTGAAAGGGTGGCACTTCAGACAGGGGAGTTGGTAGTAGCAGTATCTCAGCGCCGGCGGGTTGTGACTCTATACCAAGGTAATACTACTTTTCGCTTGCGTGATTTGGCCTCAATACTTGTCAAAGCCAATCAAGCCCTGCAAACCCTGGAAAAATACAAAAATGTGTTGGTGAGAGAACTCCAGCGTCTTGGAGGATTGGAGTTTGAGGATATGGTTACTGCTTCCGAGGTGTGTGAGGTTATCAGGCGGAGTATTAAAGTGCTGAAGATAGCCCAGGAGATAGAAAATTATATTGTGGAACTGGGAACAGAGGGCAGGCTGGTAAAAATGCAGCTAGATGAGATAATAGCAAATGTAGAGAAAGAAGCTCTATTGATTATTCAGGATTATTCAAATACTGGCGATAAAAGTCCAGAAGAATTGCTGGATAATATGATACGGACTTTCGATGAAGATGTGTCGGATGCAGTGTTCATTGCGAAACTATTGTCCCTCGGGACTACGAGCAGCCATTTGGAACAACAGGTGTCAGCTCGAGGGTATCGAATGTTGCAGAAACTTCCCCGTATACCTTCTCCAGTTATTGATAACCTTGTGGAACGCTTTGGGCTGCTCAGCCACATACTGCGGGCCAGTATAGAGGAACTGGATGAAGTTGAGGGGATTGGAGAAGTTAGGGCTCGATCAATTAAAAACGGGCTGAAGCGCATGCAGGAGCAATTGCTACTTGAATATATGGTATAACATAATAAACCGCTGAGACAGCGGTTTGTTATGTTAAATTGTATATGCCTAATGTGGAGGCTTTCTTATATTCGTTTATGAAGACATCGTAAAGGCTTATGTTGAGGGAATTACAAAGGGCTGCAGAATAAAAAAGGAGCTTTCCCAACTCGCTGGTAATGATTTCCTCGCAGTTAGGGCATACTTTCCCTCGCAGGTGGTTGTCTAGACATGATTTTAACTCTTTATATGTATTTATATTTTCCGGAATGTGCATTTTTTTTGCCTGAATGGAAACACAGCCGCAATCAGTTACTGATTTACATATAGCGCGGTTAACGCGAGAGGTTGATTCGGAAAGCTTAGAAAGAATATCTAATATGCTGCAGTGACGTATCAGAAGGTCATCAACAACATTTTGGAACTCATCGCAAATCAAGTCTTTCATCGAAGACTTGCCTCCTTAATTATGTGATTTTTATAATTATATCTTTCGTTTTGATCTGTTGTCAATCGTTCTGGAACAGGGTTGTGACAGATAGGACAGTGTTTATTTGAAAACCAGTCGATGGCGTTACTGTGATTATTTGTCCAGGTCGCTGCAAATCCGAGGGAGAGAGAACTGCCTGCTTGCTTATCTTATCAGTGATGTGCCGATCTTTATTTCCTTACTTAACCCCTGCTACCGGAAAAAAACGTTTCTGACTAGAGAAAAGTTTCCCATATTTTCTAGTATTTTAAAAAAGCTGGTATAATTATGGACCTCCTATAGAAAAATAAATATTGGAGGTGTTTTATATGCATTGGAATAATATATTTTCCAGAAAAAGCCTGTTTATTGCTGCAATTGTGTTTGGATTTTGGATCATATACGCATCCCAACTGTTTATAACCCTTGGTTTGGTAGAAAAATTGGCTCTGGGAGCTGCTGCAGTCCTGCTTTTTTATTTTTTTTCGAACTGGTGTCTGACCATTTTTAAGTGGTGTTTAAAAGGCTTTAATTCTTTTTTGGATAATACTGCAATAGAAGTATTGCTGGGGGGGACGGCAGGATTAATAGCGGGTATATTTGTAGGGGTTCTAAGCGGGTATCCCCTTTCTATGGTCCCCGGAACAGGGGGTTATTTAACCTTGGCTGTCTTTGTTCTCAGCAGCTGTCTAGGCTTGAAAATAGGGACTCGATGTGCTTATGATGTATTCAGAGTGTTTTCTTCTTCTACATCAGACGGGGATGTGGAACATAGCCATAAAGCCGGCTTAAGTCCCAAAGTCCTTGATACCAGTGCTATTATTGACGGCAGGGTATATGATGTGTGTCTGAGTAAATTTCTAGAAGGTATGCTCATTGTACCTAATTTTGTTATTGGGGAACTGCAGCATATAGCGGATTCTTCTGACTATATAAGGCGGAATAAAGGGAGGCGAGGGTTGGAACTCTTGGCTAAGATGCAGAAACATCCTGAAATAAAAATTAATATAGTAGAAGCAGATGTTTTTGATGAGAAAGAGGTCGATGCCAAATTAATACGTCTCTGTAAGCAGATTAATGCCAGTATAATTACTAATGACTATAACCTGAACAAGGTTGCTGAGCTGCAGGGAATAACTGTGTTGAACATTAATGAACTCGCTAATGCGGTAAAGATGATAGTCTATCCGGGGGAAACAATGCACATTAGTATTATAAAAGAAGGGAAAGAAGCGGGACAAGGGATAGGCTATCTTGACGATGGGACTATGGTGGTAGTGGAAAACGCACATGATGAGATTGGGAATGATCTTGAAGTTACAGTAACGAGCATATTCCAGACAGCGGCAGGCAGGATGATTTTCACGCGCAAGACCAAGGAAGGAAATGAAAGCAGTGTTGATGGTTCAATACAAGGGATGCAAGAGGTGAATTTGTATGGCTGACAACCTGAGTGTTGTTATTGCAGCAGCTGGGGTTGGAAGGAGGATGGGAAGCGGGACCAACAAGCAGTATATGCTTTTAAATTCTCGCCCTGTTCTGGCTTATTCTCTGGACGTTTTTGCAGGATTTGATCCGGTTAAAGAAATCATTGTTGTGGCCAATTCTAGGGAGATAAACTTTTGTAAGGAAGAAGTTATAAATAAATACGGGTACCAAAAAATAAGCAGGGTTATAGGGGGCGGCAAGGAAAGACAGGATTCGGTCTGGATAGGGTTGAGCTGGCTTGACGGATCAACTGATTTTGTGGCAGTGCATGATGGGGCAAGGCCGCTTCTCTCACCCAGCCTCTTGGAGGAATTGTTCAGGGCGGCTCAGAAATGGGGAGCCGCTGTCCCCGGGATTCCTGTACGTGATACCTTGAAAATGATAGATGAAGAAGGTTTTATCAGCCAAACACTGGACAGGCACAGTATAATTGCAGTTCAAACTCCCCAGGTTTTTAGGTACTCTAAATTAGTTGAGGCTTATAAGAAAGCTTATGAAGAAGGTTTTACAGGTACCGATGATGCATCCCTCTTTGAGAGGTATATAGGCAGGGTGAAGATGGTACCTGGGGATCATAAAAATATAAAAATTACCTTCCCAGAGGACCTGATAGCAGCCCGGAGCCTGTTAGAAGCAGGCGCAGGGAATGAGGGGCGAGTCCGGGAACAGGAGTAAAATTCGGAATCATTGTTTTATCTAATTTTATTTTATCTAAAAAAAACCTTATTCCTCGCTCCTTCGCAATACACCAAAAGAGGAGGAGTTTTTTTGCGGGTAGGTATCGGCTATGATGTACACCGAATGCAGGAAGGGAGAAAACTTGTCCTTGGCGGGGTTGTAATCCCCTACTCTAGAGGCCTTGCAGGGCATTCTGACGCTGATGTTCTTTTGCATGCTATTTGTGATGCACTTCTGGGGGCTGCTGCGCTAGGTGATATTGGAAAACATTTTCCCGATTGCAGTAGGCGGTATAAGGATATCAGCAGTCTTATCCTGCTGAGAAAAGTAGGAGAAAAAATAAGCCAGGCCGGTTTTTCTGTAGTAAATGTCGACAGCACAGTAATAGCTCAAAAACCCAGGTTGGCAGAATATATTGAAAAAATGCGCTCTAATATTGCTGGGGCTCTGGAACTAGATACTGAGCAGGTGAGTGTTAAAGCTACCACTACGGAATACCTGGGGTTCGAAGGTCGAGAAGAAGGCATATCTGCTCAGGCTGTTGTCTTAATAGAATAATGATTTCACTGCTGAAAGTTATAATCTGCTGTTTTAAATGTATAAATATTCGCTGCTTCACCTTCGCGGGGTGTTGCTTCCATGCTTCGTCAACAGGCTCCTGCATATTTATACATTTAAACAAGCTAACTTAGGTTTTTTACAGTGAAAACAATAATGGATTTTAAAGTTATATTAACTCCCTGCTGGAGGGAAAATAAAAAAAACAGCAGGGAGGTTCATACAGCGATGAACAGCGATAAAAAAATAGTTATTATATTGGCTGTAATGGTTGCGGCTTTGATTGCTGAATTGGCTTATCTTCATAATGGAAGCGAGATTACCGGAGCAGGGGAGGGAAAGCAGAGGATAGTAATCAGCCTGGGGCAGGATCTGACAGATGAACAGAAGCAGGCAATGATAGACTATTTTGAGGATTTTCAAGGGGGAAGGGATGCAAGGTATATTACTGTAACTAATCGGGAGGAAAGAGAGTACCTCCAGGGGAAGGTGGATGAAGACCTGATAGGTACAAGAGCTATATCTTCAGCTTACTGCGAGGTATTGAGTAAAGGCAGGGGGATTGAGGTTACGACCCACAACATAACAGCGATTACGCCTTTCATGTACGCTAATGCGCTGATAACAGCAGGGATAGAAGATGCTCGTGTTGTTGTGGGAGCTCCTTTTGAAGTGTCTGGAACTGCTGCGTTAACTGGGATTATCAAGGCATTTGAGTCGGCCAGCGGTGAAAAGTTAAACGAGGGAGCGAAAGAAATTGCTCACCAGGAAATTGCTGAAAGCACAAAGCTGGGACAGAAAGTAGGCAAGGCTAATGCTGAAAAAATCATTTATGAGGTTAAGAGACAGGTAATTGAAAAAGACATTTCCGATCCGGGAGAAATACGCAGAATAGTTGTAGAGATAAGCGGCGACCTGAATGTGGATTTATCTGAAGAAGATATTGACAGAATAGTCGGTTTGATGCAGAAGATCAACCAATTAAACATTAATATAAGTTGGCTTGAAGATCAGTTGATGAGCCTGGAAAGAAATCTGGGGGAAGTCAAAAATGTAAGCCGAGATGTAGTAGGGCTGCTGCAGCAATTAATTAGCCTATTAAATAAATTTATTGATAATGCCAGGAGTATGCTGGTTGGGTAGCTTGAAGACCTGAAAAAGCGAGGATCAAAACTTAGGGAATGAGGTTCCATCCAGTTCAGTTTTATCTGGCTTGCACTTTATTTGTATGG
>JACIYB010000058.1 GCA_014360155.1 Syntrophomonadaceae bacterium | reverse complement strand
CATGCGGAAGTCTGGCGACGAATATTTATACATTTAAACCAGCAGAATATAACTTTCAGCAGTGAAATCAAACCTTTAAACGCATTCTAACCGCCTTTATCCCCCAGCGCTAACCTTAAAGCCTTCATCCCCAGGAGGTTGTTTTCGTGCTAATTAATTTTAATTTGCCTGCCGGGATTTTCCGGTTTGATTTTCGCCATGCGGATTTCTAAAACTCCATTTTTAAACTCTGCCCTGCAGTTTTGGGGGTCAACTTCAACTGGTAAGGGGATTGTTCTAGATATAGTTCCGCGGTAAACTTCACTGTGATAATAACTATCTTCGCTTATTTCTTCTGCTTGTTTTTTATTCGCTTTTATACTCACCTGCTGGGGGTAAACTCTGATATCCAGATCTTCTTTATTTACACCTGGCATTTCTGCAGAAACAACCATTTCATTATCTTGTTCATAAACATCAACTTTGATTTCGTAAAAATTCCTGAAGAATTTGGATTTTAATGGATGGAACCCCCTTGTTAATTCATCAAAAATCTCAGATAATTCATTGTTAAAGTTATTGAAAAAATTTGCTGGATGATGGAAAAAACCTTGTGGACTCGGCAGGTTTCTGTGCACAATTATTCACCTCACTTCAATACTTTTCATTTTATTATGTCTGCAATTCGTCTCACTTATGTATTGAGAAGTATTTTTTGTTACGAATAAAGATAAACTTTTTAAAACCGGATTCAACTACATATTAAGAAACTTGTATTCCCTAATCGTCAGGCATTGTGCTAAAATATACTAGAATATGTCTAGGTGGTTGTATGATGAAGATTGCGATAGACGGACCGGCAGGAGCTGGGAAAAGTACTGTAGCGAGGGAATTGGCGCGGGAATTAGGTTTTATATATATTGATACTGGAGCTATGTACAGGGCTCTTACCTGGAAAGCCTTGCAAGAGGGGATCGACCTCGAAGATCCAAAGGCACTCTATGAACTTGCTGTAAATACCGACATTCATTTCACATTTAATTCCACTGAACAAAAAGTAATGTGTGATGATGTGGACATCACTTTTCTAATACGCTCTCCGGAAGTTAGTTCCGTGGTTTCCAAGGTTGCCTCTTGTCCTGATATAAGGCGAGTTATGGTGCGGCGCCAGCAGGAAATGGCGGCCAATATCTCGGTAGTTATGGATGGAAGAGATATCGGTGAATATGTTCTGCCTGATGCTGAATACAAGTTTTTTTTGACTGCCAACCTGGACGAGCGTATAAGAAGAAGAAAAAAAGAACGAGCTGAGCAGGGTTTTGAAGTTGATGATGAAGCGATAAAAAACGAGATCATTGAACGTGATAGAAATGATACCCAGAGAGAGGTGGGGGCCCTTAAGGTGTTAAATGATTCAATAGTAATTGACACCAGTAATTTGAGCGTAAAAGAAGTTGTGAACCGTATGCTGTCTATTATCCGGGAGGCATAGAATGCTCTATTATGCCTTAAGGGGAATATTGAAGTTTATTTTTTTCTTTTTAGGTTTGAAATCCGAAGGAATACATAACATACCAAAAAAAGGGCCGGTAATTATAGCTTCCAATCATGTGAGCAACTGGGACCCCATTGTAGTAGCTCTGGTTGTACACCGCCCTGTTTACTTTATGGCGAAAGAGGAGCTGTTCAGGAATATGCTGTCAGCTAAATTTTTCAGCAAACTGCACGCTTTCCCGGTAAAGCGGGGAGTTGCTGACAGGAAAGCTATTAAGTGTGCTATTGACCTGCTTAAACAGGGTAAACTGGTGGGCATATTTCCTGAAGGCAGAAGGAGTAAAGAAGCAGTCATACAGGCGCAGGCAGGTGTGGCCATGATAGCTCTTAAATCCAAGGCGCCTGTTATCCCCGTTGCTTGTTTGGGAACTGACAGAAAGCTTCCGCTGGGCTGGTTCAGGCCGTTGGTGGTGAGAGCAGGAAAGGCGATAAATGTGGAAAAATATGCGGGAGAAAATTTAAATACCGAGGTTCTTGAAAAGGTTAGAGATGAAATTGTTAATGAAATTAATGTTCTTTTATCGAAATAAAGGAGGATTTCTTTTTAATAAATACGAAATAAATATTTATTGGCGAGGTGTAAACTTTTGCAGGTGCAAGTTGCGCAGAATGCCGGGTTTTGTGCAGGGGTGAGGCGGGCAGTAAAGATTGCGGAAGAAACCGTTGCTGAAGGAGGTAAGTGGTGTAGCTTAGGGCCTTTGGTGCATAATGACGCTGTAATAAACTATTTCAAAGAAAAAGGCGTCGATGTTGCTGACAGTCTCGAACAAATCGAGCAAGGCTGCTGCGGAATAATAATAAGATCGCATGGTGTCTCCGCGGAGTTAATCGATCAAGCACAGAAGATGGGATTGTTGGTAAAAGATGCGACCTGTCCCCTTGTTAAGAGAGTACACAATATAGTAGCTTTATTACGAGATGAGGGATACGAGATAGTTATATTTGGAGATGCCGATCATCCTGAAGTGCAGGGAATCATTGGTTGGTGCGGTGGTAAAGCTGCTGTTGTTGCCGGGGTTGATGAGGTTTACGATCTACAAGCGTCTAAAAAGATAGGTTTGGTATCTCAGACAACCAAAAATGAAAACGATTTTCTTGAAGTAGCGCGTGTTTTGATAGCAAAGACTGAGGAATTGAGATTTTTTAATACTATATGTTCTGCTTCGAGAAAACGGCTGGAGGTTGCTCGTGATTTATGCTTGCACGTGGATTTAATGTTGGTTATAGGTGATAAAAAAAGTTCAAACACTGCTGCTCTAGCTAGAGAGTGTTTACATACTGGGGTCAGAACTTTTCAGATTCAAGATGTTTCCGAAATTGAAAATGATTGGTTTGACGGAGTAACGAAAATAGGCATTACTGCAGGAGCTTCGACTCCGGACTGGATAATTAAGGAGGTTTTGGATAGGATGTTGGAATACGAAGAAAAAAATAACCAGGAGAAGGACCAGAAAATGGATCAGGGAGAATCTTTTATGAAAATGGAGGCTGAAATGGCTGATTTTACTTCTCCCTTCAGGGGAGATATCATAAAGGGTACGGTTATTCAAGTTCTCGATGATGAAGTAATGGTGGATGTTGGGGGCAAGTCGGAAGGGATTATACCTCTTCGAGAATTATCTGTTAAGGAGGTAAATTCCGCAAAAGAGATTGCAAAAGTTGGGGATGAAGTCGAAGTTCTTGTTTTGAAATGGGACGATGACGGAGGTATTTTGCTTTCTAAAAAAAGGGTAGATTACCAGAGAACATTGGCAGAGATGGAAGAAGTTTTTAAAGAAGGCAGAGAGATTGAGGGTACGGTTGTAAATAGTATTAAAGGCGGATTATTGGTAGATATCGGCGTTATTGCTTTTTTGCCTGCTTCTCACGTCGATGATGGCTATGTACGCAATCTTGATGAATATGTGGGGAAAAAATTGAGATTCAAAATCATTGAACTCAACCGTAACAAAAAAAGGGGGTCGCAAGTTGTACTTTCGCGCAAGGAAGTAATTAGTAAAGAAAAAACCAGATTAAAAGAAGAATTCTGGCAAGGCGTGGAAATAGGCCAGGTTAGGAGAGGAAGGGTAAAAAGAATTGTAGATTATGGAGCTTTCATTGACCTGGGCGGCTATGAAGGACTGTTGCATGTATCCGAAATTAGTCACGAAAGGGTAGAACACCCCTCTGATGTTTTAACCGAGGGGGAAGAGCTGGATGTATATGTGTTGGACATCGATCGCGAAAAAGAAAGGGTTTCGCTAAGCCGGAAAAAGCTGCTGAAAAGTCCCTGGGAAATAGTTTTGGGAAAATACAGGGAAGGAGATATTATCGAGGGGAAAGTGGTGAGAATTGCTCCGTTTGGTGCATTTGTAGAAATAGAACCCGGGGTGGATGGATTGGTTCATATTTCGCAGTTGGCTGATTATAGAGTAGAAAAACCCGAAGATGAAGTAGAGATTGGCCAACTGATCAAAGCCAAAATAATCAACATTGATGCCGAGAAAAAGCGGATAGGCTTGTCTCTAAAGGAAGCTGAGAATGAAATTGCCAGCAACGAGGTTGAAGAATATCTTAGCAAGCAGGAACAAGAGGAAGATAGATAAACTTTTAAAGGGGGTGAAACCGTGCCTATTTTCGACTTTATTTGCCAAAAGTGTGGGTATAAATTCGATATAAAAATATCTAATGCCGAGAAAAATAAAGTAAGGTGCCCGGAATGTGATTCTTCTGATTTAAAACAAATATTGTCTTTGTTTAACGCTGGAAGTTCTAAATCGTCTTATTTTGCTCCCGGCTGTAGTGGCAATATGAATAAATGTGGCGGGTGAAACCTGAAGTTTTAGACTGCTGTAGGCAGCTTTTATTGTATGGATATATGGGGGATATAGACGGCTTACGTCTTACGGCTTATGCTTTACAGCTTGATACGAGGGCGGCTTCTTGGGGAATGGAGGCTTAAGGTTGGTGCAAAGGGCTCCCTGTTTTTACAAGTGATTAGTGCGAAAATAACTTCAAAGGATGTTGGATTATGGAAGCAAGCGGAGTTATACTAGCCGGAGGAAAAAGTTCGCGCATGAAATCTAACAAGGCTTTTGCCAAGATTGTGGGTAAACCGTCTATTGAGATAATAATTGATAGATTCACCAGTTTTTTTGCAGAAACCATGATCATAAGCAACGAAGTGGAAGTTTATCAAGGGTGTGGCATTAAAATTTATCCAGATGTTTATCCCGGGTTGGGGCCCATAAGCGGTATACATTCCGGGCTGTACCATTCAAATACTGATGGGATCTTTGTTATTGGCTGTGATATGCCCTTTGTAAATATGGAACTGGTACAATTGATGTTGGAAAAGCTCGAAGGTTATGATGCGGTGGTACCGGAGATAGATTCTTTTTTGCAGCCTATCTCGGCTGTCTATCGGAAAACGTGTCTACCTGTTTTTACGGAATGTTTGGAAAACAAAAGACTAAAATTAACTATGGTTTTTAACGAACTGAATACATTGATTTTAGACGAAAAAGACATAAAACAGTTTGGTGATGCGAAAGAAATCTTTTTTAATATAAATGATTTGGAAGATCTGAAGTTGGCCCAGCAAATGGCAGGGAGGTTATTGTAATAAGGCAGCAGCGTAAGGCAGATCACATATTAATAGCCAGCCAGTATGCTGACGGAGCTAGTTCCAATGGCTTAGAGAATGTTCATTTGATAAATAATTCCATGCCCGAATTAAATCTGGAGGATATTGATTTAAGTGTTAATTTCTTGGGTAAAAAATTAGAAGCACCTCTGCTTATAAATGCACTTACTGGTGGTACCGAGCAGGCTTGGAGCATAAACCGGGACCTGGCTCTTCTTTCCCGCAAGCATGGCTTGGCTATGGCAGTAGGCTCGCAGACCATAGCCATTAATGTACCGGAATTAAGAAAAACGTTTGCAGTGGCAAGGGATTGTAACCCTGATGGCGTTATTATAGCTAACTTGGGGGCTGGGTCAGATGTGGAAAAAGCTATGGAAGCGGTAGAGATGATATCTGCCGATGCTTTGCAAATACATTTCAATGTTCCCCAGGAATTAGCGATGTCTGAAGGTGAACGAAAATTTAAGGGGCTCCTCGAAAATGTAAAACAAATAGTACAGCATTGTCCGGTTCCGGTTATAGCTAAAGAAGTGGGATTTGGTTTATCCCGGGAAACGGCCAAAAAACTTTATGGCATAGGCGTTAGAATATTTGATATAGGGGGCAGAGGAGGTACTAGTTTTACTTTTATCGAGGATAAACGGGATGGGAAGTTCAATAATGAATTTAATGACTGGGGTATTCCTACTGCAGTGAGTTTGGGTGAAATCGTCTCCTTAGAACTTCCGGTGCAGCTTATTGCATCGGGTGGAATAAGAACAGCTGCTGATGCTGCCAAAGCGATTTCCATGGGAGCTGACTTGGTAGGGATAGCCGGGTTTTTTTTAAAGATATTGTTGGCGCAGGGTTTTGCGGGACTTGATACCAAAATAAGCGAGTTTAAATACCGACTTCGGTCTGCTTTTCTTATGACTGGTTCTAGCAACAGTAAAGAGATTAAGCAGAAACCGCTTGTTATCTTGGGAGAAACGGCTGAGTGGCTGAGGGCGCGCGGTGTTGATCCTTGTACCTGGGCAATTAGATAAAAAGAGGTTTCTTTTTTATAATCAATTAGCTGCCTTCGGGCAGCTTTCCTATTTTTAAATTTACATAATATACGGTTAAAAGGGAAATATATCTTAAGAAAATCTTTAAAGAGAGAGGATGAAGTTTATGGCTAATTTCCCTTTTGGCTTAATAGCTCTTGTAGCAGTATCTATTCTGATATATTTTGGGACGGCGCACAGGGTACTGGATCGCTTGCGCCTTAGCGATAAAGCTGCTCTTGCAATTATAGCGGCGATAATTGTCGGAAGCTTCGTAGACATTCCTTTTTCTGCGCGTGTGAGTGTAAATCTTGGTGGGATTATAGCCGTGGGGCTTGCTGTTTATGTGCTCCTTGGAGCCGGTACTAATTACGAGAAAATAAGGGCGGTTATTGCTGCTGTAGTAACCGGGCTTATTTTATTTCTAGCTGCCCGATTTTTGGGAGCGGAACCGGAAGAGATATTCATAGATCCTATATACATCTACCCTCTTGCAGCAGGTATTGTGGGATATATTGCCGGGAGATCCCGCCGTGGGGCTTTTTTTGCTGCGGTTGTTGGGGTCTTGGCATTAGACGTTAGTCAGTATGTATATTTAGTGCGGTCTGGTGTTAGAGGTACTGTTAATATAGGGGGAGCGGGAGCATTCGATTCGTTAATTCTCGCGGGTATACTAGCAGTTCTCTTGGCTGAAGTTATAGGTGAAAGTGTAGAAAGGGTGCAGGGAGGGCCAGAAACAGAAGGCAGGCCTGAGGAATTGCTCAAAAACCTGCGTGAACCCGAGCCCTCTTCCAAGCCTTTACGGGATAATCCGGTAAACCAGGGGGTTGAGCAGAACGGGAATCAGAGAGGTGATAAAAATGATTAAAAAACTGGCCGCGTTGCCTCTACTGTTAATTTTTTCTCTAGGCCTGGGCAGCACTGCTGCTTTTGCTTCTCATGAAGAAAGGCCCCCCGGTCAGTATATTACCTTAATAGACGAAAACAACAATATTATTCACCGGACGGGTATGCAGGTATATGTCGGGGATGAATATATAGCTGCTGACAACTCTCGCTATGAAGTTGTAGAAGTGATTGATAATACAGCGCGCTGTATCTATCGGGGCAAGGAGAGGATGCCTGTTGTGAATTATGACCAGCAGCAGAATGCGTGGATATTAAAAACGGAAGAAATTCCAGTTATAGGCAAAAACGAAAAGCCTACCATAGCTGTTTACCACACCCACAGTGATGAATCCTATGTACCCTCAGACGGGAAGGAGAGCATACCTGGAAAAGGCGGAATTTATGATGTGGGACAGGCTTTTGTTGAAAGGCTGGAGGAATTGGGGTTTGAGGTTGCCTATAGCCAGAACAACCATAATCCCCACGATATAAACGCTTACAGCCGTTCAAGGCGAACTGCTGCTCAATTATTGAAAAAAACAGGCCCGGCTGCAATAATCGACGTGCATCGGGATGCTACTCCGCCGGATGAATATCAATCTGAGGTGAACGGGGAAAATGTTACCCAGGTAAAGCTGGTTGTGGGAAGACAGAATCCTAACATGAAAACCAACCTTGAATTTGCCAAAAATATCAAAGCAGTAATGGACAAAAAGTACCCAGGCCTTTCAAACGGCATTTTTATTGGAAAAGGTGATTACAATCAAGACTTGAGCCCCCGGGCTATTCTGCTCGAAGTAGGGGCACACACCAATAGTAAAGAAGAGGCACAGAAAGGGGTAGCCATGTTTGCCGAAATACTTCCTCCTGTTCTCGGAGTTAGTGCTGCTGGGCAAACGGCAGCTAAACCGGCAGCTGCTGAGAACCAGAACGCACTGGGGACCGTACTGATTGCGTTAATCGTGGTGGCTGCGGCGGCTGGAGGGTACTATTTGCTGAATAAGGGAAAGGTTTAATACGGAAAAGACTTCTTGGGGATGAAGGCTTGAGCCTTCATCCCCTAAGCTATTTTCGTCGGTGGTTGTGTCCTCGGGGTATAGGGGGTTAATAGAAAAATATGGAAAAATATCAGGTTGCTATATTGATAGGTGTGATATCAGGTTTTTTGGATAGGTGGGTCATGTTGCGCAATGACTACCGCCACTACCCGACTTATCCTCATGGGCATTTGACCCATTTAGCCCTGGGATTTATAGCAGCAAGTCTAGGAGCAGTTGCGGTACCGGCAATTGCGAAACCTGATTATATTGCTGTTACCTTTCTGGTTCTTGCGGCCCAACAGTTTCGAGAAATAAGGAATATGGAAAGGGAAACCCTGAACAAGCTGGAAGAAACCAAATTAATTCCTCGAGGCCAAGATTATATAGAAGGGATAGCCCGGGTTTTTGAAGCTAGGAACTATTTGGTTATAATGACAGCCTTTTTTACCAGTTTGGCAGTATATGCATGGAGATGGGAATCTGTTTTTATTGTTGCTCCTGTGCTGATATTGATTTCCGGCAAATTAATGAGCGGGTCATATGTCGGAGATATAGCCGATGTTGAAGAAGGCAGTGTCCATTTTGATGGTTCTATATTGAAGGTAAACGATGTAGTTATTATGAACGTGGGATTGCCGCAGACTAGAGAGAAGATAATGAGAGAAGGAATAGGGGTTATTATAAAGCCCAAAAATGACAATGCCCGCTTGAGTTTGCACAATCCAGGTCAAAGAATGGCAATAATTCATGATGTAGTATCGATACTCGGTACAAAAGTGGACATAAATGAAACCGACTTAATGCCTATGGCCCGAAAACAGGTGGATAAAGGGTATTTGGCTTTTTTTGTTGTGGCAAATGAACCGGATGTTAAATTCCTCATGGAAATAATCAAAAAAGTACCTGTTTTGGAGACGACCAGGGGAACAGCCTTGAACAGTTTTTTTGGCAGAAAGGCGGCGGACTGACGGTGAGTACGGGCTTGAGCGAGTTTATCCTGGCGGTTGTTACCCGTGACATGAATAAGGTCAAGGGCGGGGGGTGTCCTATATTCTTGGCTGCAGACCAGCAGGAACAGGAGAAAATGAGCCTCTATCTGGCAAGAATACTCGGGGGTGTAGTGCATGATTTGGAAAATGGGGTGTATTTCATCTGTAAGCACTGAATAGATGCAGAGGCGGGAAAAGAGGGAAATGTGTTTTTTATTATTCTATATATACTCATAATATACTCATATACTTTGGGAAAGTGGAGGTTTGTTTTATGAAGATTATTTATCACTGTTTCGGAGGGTCTCATTCTTCAGTATTAGCAGCTGCTTTACACCTGGGATGGATAGAAAAAAGCAGGCTGCCAGCTATAGATGAGTTAATGGCCGTTCCTTATTTCGATAAGACTTCTGATGAGGATTTTGGTTGTATACGCTTTATGGGGGTTGATGAGTATGGTAGCGAAATTTATGTGCTGGGCAAGAAAAGCTTTGCAGGATATAGGTACTCCAATCTGCTGATGGGGATAGCAGAAATTTTGGGAGTAAAAGAGGAACTGTTTGTTGTTGATTGCATGAGCAGGGTTAACTGGATTATGAAATTGGGCGGGTTTACATCCCGAAGAGCGGGATTAATTTCCCTGGGGAGACCGGTTTTAGGACTAGGGACCAGAAGTGCTTTTTTAAATTTAGTGAATTTGGTTGAGATCACTCGTTTAAAAACAATGTCTAGGGTGTAGTTTCGGTATGAAGATCGTTTTTTTAGCTAATACCGGTGTTCATCATGCGCTTATAGCCGCCAATATTTTTTTGGAAAAGCTGGAGAAAGATGATTTCAGATTAGTAAAAGGCTTTTGCGATATATCAAAAGATGTTAGCGGCTTCCCCATTTTTGTTGGTGAAGATAAAGCAGGAAATCAGGTGTATACTGTTGGAGTAGGAGATGATCTTAATATTGCTCGAAAAACAATTGAGGAACTTGCTCAGATGTTTGGCTATTCCTCACGGGATTTAGTTGTAAAGCCTGTTTCTATAAAGGGAGAGAGATTGATATCCTTATTGAGTAAAATACCTCATCTGCTTGGAGGCAGTTATTTAAACCTGCATATATCTTCATATATTATCAAGTTGAATTTTGCTCGGCTTTTTGAAGAAATCAGTGTTTTTAAAGCTCAACTCAATATAGCTCCTTAGTGCGAAAACAGCTTCTTAATTCTAACGCCTTTATCCTCCAGCGCTAACCTTAAGCCTTCATCCCCCGGAGGCTATGGCTGCAGGGGATGGAGGAGGGTTGAAGGCTTAAGAACGCTCGGGTCCGGTCTTAACCTTTGCTGTTGCGCATTTCAGCCTTTTGTCCGATAATTATATTGCCTGTTTGTTAAAAATATTTATACGGGGTGTTAGGTGTGGGGCTTTTGGTTAAGGGTGTTAGGGAAAATAGTATAGCTGAAGAGATCGGCATTGGTGAGGGGGATATTCTGTTATCAATAGACGGAAATGAGATAAATGACATTTTAGACTATGAATTTTATTCTCAGGAAAGTTCTATTGTCCTTGAAATAAAAAAAACCGATCAGCAGTTGTGGACCGTTGAAGTGGAAAAAGATTATGACGAAGATTTGGGTTTTATTTTTGAAGATCTGGTTTTCGGCGATATAAAAAGATGCAATAATAACTGCATATTTTGTTTTATAAACCAATTGCCTGCGAAAATGAGAAAGACGCTGTATATTAAAGATGATGATTATCGGTACTCTTTTTTATTTGGGAATTTTATAACTTTAAACAACCTGGAAGAAAAAGATTGGGAAAAGATCACAAAAATGCGGCTCAGTCCGCTGTACGTTTCTGTTCACTGTACACAAGATAAACTGCGGGCCAGGATATTCAACAATCCCAGAGCTGGTAATATAAAACGGGACCTGCAGCGCTTATACGATGCCGGGATTGAGGTTCATACTCAAATTGTGTTGTGTCCTGGGATAAATGACGGCCAAGTCTTGGTTGAGTCCATAAATGAACTGGCTTTATATTATCCGTCAGTACGTTCTATAGGTATAGTACCGGTGGGACTGACAGCTCACCGCCGTGGGCTGGAAGAAATCCGGGCTTTTACTGGGGAGGAAGCGCAGGAACTTATTCATTTGGTAGAAAAGTTTCAACACCGGTTCCGCAGGGAGTTTGATACCGGATTTGTTTATCTGGCAGACGAGTTTTATCTCAGCGCGGGAAGGGATTTCCCGGGCAGTGCTTACTATGACGATTTTTTCCAGGTGGAAAACGGCATAGGGCTAGTAAGGCTTTTCTTAGATGGTTTTACTGAGGTTGAACCTCTGCTCCCGGTACAGGTGGAAGAAAAGGAAGTATATCTCATAACAGGGATGCTCGCCTTGCCAATATTAAATGCAGTTGCTGATCGTCTGCATGCTGTAAAAGGTTTGTCTTTGCATGTAATTCCAGTAGAAAACGAATTTTTTGGCGGGAATGTATCGGTAACCGGTTTGCTGACGGGGCAGGATATAATTTCTAAACTGGGCACAAAATATGCAGGTAAAATGGTGCTTGTTCCCGAAATAATATTGAAAGAAGGGCAAGATGTCACGCTTGATGACATGAGCATTGAGGATATGAAGGATAAAACCGGAGCAGATATTAGGGTTGTTGAATGTAGTGCGCTATCCCTGGTTAAAGCGATTTTTCCGGAATGTGCAGAAGAAACAGTCAGCCGGAAATAAAAAGGCATTGATAATTATTCGACGATAGTATTAATTTTAATGTTATTTTTGTGATATTTTTTATAATACAAATTTTTCCCGTTAATCAATAATTATGGAGGAATTATAATGGCAAGGCCTGTAGTGGCGATAGTGGGCAGACCAAACGTGGGAAAATCAACGCTTTTCAATCGGCTCATAGGAAAGAGGAAGGCTATAGTGGAAGATATTCCGGGTGTTACCAGAGATAGACTGTATGCTGTTTCTGATTGGGCAGGCCGGGAGTTTATACTTATTGATACGGGAGGAATCCGTTTTGATGTGGGGGATATTCTTGCGCGCGAGGTGAAAATGCAGGCAGAATTGGCCATTGAAGAAGCCAATGTTATCATTTTTGTTGTTGACAGCAAAGAAGGAATAACCTGGGAAGATGAGCAGGTGGGGAATCTGTTGCGAAAAGCCAATAAACCTGTTATTTTGGCAGCTAATAAAGTGGAAAATTTTGAAAAACAATTTGATTACTATGAATTTTTCAAGATGGGCTTAGGGGAACCTATACCGGTTTCTGCCATGCACGGAATGAATATAGATGAACTTCTGGATGCGGTTATAGATAGATTCGCTCCAGAAGAGGC
>JACIYB010000057.1 GCA_014360155.1 Syntrophomonadaceae bacterium | reverse complement strand
ATAGCAAATGAAATGTTTTCACTCACTGTTTTATTTTCCAACAGCTTGAAATCTTGAAATACAACCCCTATATTCCTACGGAGTTTAGGTATTTCACTCCTTTTTATTCTGGTAATGCTTCGTGAAGCAATAAAAAGCTGTCCCCGAGTAGGAAGTTCTTCCCGGAAAAGCATCTTTATGAGGGTTGACTTTCCTGCACCGCTCGCACCCATCAAAAAAACGAACTCCCCTCGATCTATTTTCAAGGAAACATCGTTAATAGCTTTTGCCCCATTGGGATATATTTTGGAAACATTGAAGAGCTGAACCAGCATTCCTCTCCCTCCAAAGAAAAACCACCTTAAAATGCTGTGATAAAGACCGACCAAAAGCGAAAGGGCCATGCCCCCGCCAATTTTATCACATACCTTAATAAGGTGGTTCTACAAAAATGCTAAAAATCCCTTTTTTCTCTTATCTATTTTTTACTAAACTGCGAATATTTTGTACTATATGGTCTACAGTCAGCCCATAATGCTGTAAAAGCTCGTCTGGGCTGCCTGATTGTCCAAAAACATCGTTTAACCCTATACGGCGAACCGGAACAGGACAATATTCGCATACAACCTCACAGACCGCACTGCCCAAGCCGCCCAGAACTGTGTGCTCTTCCAAACATAAAATAGCACCGGTTTCCCGTGCTTTTTTGACTATCAAGCCTTTATCAATAGGCTTTATGGTGTGCATATCTATTACAGAAACATCGATACCTTCTGCCGCCAATACCTCAGCAGCTCGAAGAGCTTCGTTTACCATTATCCCGCACGCTATGAGGCTGGCATCCCGGCCATTTTTCAGTTCAATCCCTTTGCCGACCTCAAAATCCGAATCTTCTCCATATATAACCGGCACCGAAGGTCTGCCAAGGCGCAGGTAAGCCGGGCCTTCCCTTGCATAGAGACTGAACAGCGCCTTTCTGACACTGGGCCCATCAGCCGGCACCACAACACACATATTGGGTATACTGCGCATTAGAGCTATATCTTCGACCGACTGGTGCGAACCTCCATCCTCGCCAACTGTAATCCCGGAATGAGTCGCACATATCTTCACATTCAAATTGCCGTAGGCTATGGAATTGCGAACCTGTTCAAACGCTCTTCCCGTAGCAAACACAGCAAAGGAACTGGCAAAAACTTTCTTGCCGGCTGCGGCTAGACCAGCAGCCATTCCCATCATATTCTGTTCCGCAATTCCCGCATTAAAAAATCTCTCTGGAAACGCCCTGGCGAATTCAGCCGTCTTAGTAGACTTGGAAAGATCAGCGTCCAAGACTACAATATCCTCATGCAATCTGCCCAATTCTACCAGTGCTTTCCCGTAAGCATCCCGCGTAGCCTGTGTTTCCAAACTCCTTTTCCCTCCCTAGAAGTATACTTAGGGGAAATCTATCTTTTAATTTCTGCCGCATCCTGCTCAGCCTGCAGCTCTGCCAGCGCTTTTTCGACTTCCTCCTTATTCGGGGCCCTGCCGTGCCAGTCCACCTGGTTTTCTATAAAAGAACAGCCCTTGCCTTTAACAGTCCTAGCCACAGCAACAGTCGGCCTGCCTTTTACCTCGCGGCCAATATTGAGCGATGCAATTATCTGCTGGTAATCATGACCGTCTATCTGCAAGACCTCCCAGCCAAAAGCCCTGAATTTATCAGCAATCGGCTCAGGTGACATAACCTCTTTTATTTTCCCGTCTATCTGCAAACCGTTGTAGTCCACAAAGGCCATCAGGTTGTCCAATTTGTAATGGGCTGCAGCCATAACTGCCTCCCATACCATACCTTCCTGGATTTCACCATCCCCCAGCAAAACATAAACCCTATAATCTCTCTTATCTATCTTCCCCGCCAAGGCCATACCCACGGCCCAGGAAATCCCTTGGCCCAGTGACCCGGTAGAGGCCTCTACTCCAGGAAGCTTGCGCATATCAGGATGCCCCTGCAGTGGACTCCCTATTTTACGCAAGGTTGACAGCCATTCCCGGGGGAAAAATCCCTTTTCCGCCAGGGCCGCATAGAGAAGCGGAGCCGCATGCCCTTTGCTTAAAACGAAACGATCCCGGTTCTCCCAGTCCGGTCTTTCTGCATCTATATTCATCTCCCAGAAATAAAGACAGGACACTATATCGGCTGGACTGAGAGAACCCCCAGTATGCCCTGAACCAGCTTCACCCAGCATCTTTATTACTTCCCGCCGCATAATTAGCGCTTTTTCCTTTACTATGGACAACGATTTCTCATTAATTTCCCTCACTTCAATCTCCCTCATAACATTTTAATGTATTTCAGTTTTTTCACAAAAAACCACAGCCAAAAACCTATCTTTGTTCATTTTGAAAGCGGTGTGAACTCTGTTTATGCAGATAAGCATAAATAAAGTCATCTATATCCCCGTCCAACACTGCCTGCACATTACCCACCTCCAGGTTGGTGCGGTGGTCCTTCACCAGAGTGAAGGGATTGAGAGTATAGGTTCTGATTTGGTTTCCCCAGGATATTTCTTTATATTCTCCCTTAAGCTTCTGTAAATTATCCTCTGTTTCTCTCTGTTTTAATTCGTATAATTTTGCTTTCAGGATCTTCATGGCCGCCAAGCGGTTAGCATGTTGGGAGCGTTCGTTCTGACACTGCGCTACTATTCCGGTCGGAATATGAGTGATGCGCACAGCCGACTCAGTTTTGTTAACATATTGCCCCCCTGCGCCACCTGCCCGAAACGTATCTATCTTTAGCTCGTCCGGGTTGATATTAATTTCTATTTCCTCACCTATCTCCGGAAGGACTGACAATGAAGCAAAAGACGTGTGCCTGCGCCCCGAAGAATCGAAAGGCGAAATCCTGATTAAACGGTGCACCCCTTCTTCGCACTTTAGCTTGGCATAGGCATATGTCCCTTTTACCAGGAAAGTCACGCTTTTAATTCCTGCCTCTTCCCCGGCCAGGTAATCCATTATCTCGACTTCATAATCAGATGCTTCAGCCCACCGGGTATACATGCGCAAAAGCATCTCTACCCAGTCCTGAGCTTCAGTCCCGCCTGCACCAGCATGGAGTGAAACTATGGCGTTGCTGGCATCGTGCTCCCCGGAAAATAAAACCAGGAGCTCAAACTCCCGGAAATCCTCCCTCAGGCTTTTAATTTCTTTTGCCGTTTCTGCAAAAAGTTCCTGTTCACCCTCTTTTTCAGCCATCTCGAGTATATCTCTTATATAATAAGCTTTTTCAAGGAGTTCTTCAAACCGCCGGATATCTTCTTTAACCCGGCTTATTTTTTTTAGAGTAGCCTGCGCTTCCTGCCTGTTATCCCAGAAATCCTTCTCCAGAGTCCTCTTTTCCCATATTTCTACTTGTTTCTTGCTTTTATCGATGTCAAAGAGCAGACCCCATTTCGTGCAGATTATCAATTATCTCCAAGCATGCGGCTTTAGGATCTTCCAGCAAAAATTCCCCCTCCTTTTATAATTCGAAATCGAAAATTGATTCCATTGTAAGAACCCTGAGCTGCCCTGTTTAAATGTACAAATGCGCAGGAGCCTGTTGACGAAGCATGAGAGCAATACCCAGCAAAAGCGAAGCAGTAAATATTTATACATTTAAACCAGCAGAATATAACTTTCCGCAACGGAATCAAAGTTAAATACCGGAACACCTTATAAGTTAACAATTTGTCCGATACAATGCAAGTAAAAAGAAAATAATAAAACATTTTCACATTTATTGCTGTTTAATTCCTGTGGATTTTTAACTCCTTGATGCCATACGGTTAGCCATTATGCGTCGATTCCCGACGGCTCAAAGTAATCATATTTTTTCTTCAATATTACTATATCCACCCTTCTATTCATGGCCCTGTTCTGGGCGTTCTCATTCGGAACCAGGGGCCTGTATTCCCCATAACCTATAATAGACAATCTTTGAGCCGGTATGCCTGCTTCTTCTTGCAGCACATGGACTACATTGGAAGCCCTTAAAACGGAAAGCTCCCAGTTTGAGGGGAATTGGGAGGTATTAATGGGAAGGTTGTCGGTATGGCCTTCAACCCTTATGTAATTCGGCAGGTCTGCCAGAGCAGCCCCGACCTTTTTTATTATCTCCCGCGCCCGCGGCGTTAACTCTGCCGACCCACTAGCAAACAGCAGGGCATCTTTAAAACTTATAACCAAACCCCTTTCCTGTTCATAGACGATCACATACTCGCTCAGTTTAGTTGCAGAAGTATTACCCGGCTGCTTCTCCTCGCTTATTTCTAAACTTTCAGTCCTGATAAATTCGGCAATGAACTTTTTGACCTCTTCCAGTTCGCCTTGGTTCTGGGGTATATCCCCCTCACCTTCGGGTAAGAGCTGTCCGGATATCCCCTCAATCATCGAAGGCCCCTGGGTTTCCAAGACTGAAAGAGCCTGCCCGGTTAACACTATACTGAGAGAATTAACAACTGCCCTGTATTTACTGGCATCTACCTGGCTCATTGTATACATCATAACAAAAAATATCATCAAAAGGGTAATAAGGTCCGCATAGGTAATCAGCCAGCGTTCCATACCCCCTCCGCCTTCGCCCTCCGCTTTTCTCTTCTGCCGTGATCTAGCCATTAAGTCACATCTCCATTTCCTGCCCCTGCTGCTGTTCAGACATACTCTCTCTTTCATCAATGGGGATGAACGTTATGAGTTTTTCTTTTATAACTCTGGGATTTTCCCCAGCTTGGATCGATAGTATCCCCTCGACTATCAATTCCATTAAAAGCAGTTTTTTCTCTGCTTTAATTTTTAATTTATTCGCAAATGGAATCCACAAAACATTAGCGGAAGCCACTCCGTACAGGGTAGCCAAAAAAGCAACTGCTATTGCACTTGCAAGTTTATCAGGGTCGGAAACATTGCTCAAGACATGAACCAATCCCATGACTGTCCCGATAATACCCATTGTAGGAGCAAAACCACCTGCAGTTATAAATATGTCATGTCCTACCTTTTCCCTGTTTTCAAAAGCCTCTATCTCCATCTCCAGCATATTTTTAGTCAACTCAGGATCAGTCCCGTCTATTACCAGCTGCAGCCCACGAACTATAAAATCATTGTCGATTTCCTCCAGAAAACTTTCTAAACTCAAAAGGCCTTCTCTGCGAGCCCTGTTTGCCGTTTCCAGCAACAAATCCAGCGTACTCGTATAGTTAATTTTTTCGGTAACAAACACCATCTTCAAAAAATAGGGGATTTTTTTTAGTTCTTCTGTAGTAAAGCTTATAGCAGTTGCCCCGAAAGTCCCGCCGAAAACTATTATGGCCGCCGTCTCCACCAGCAGCATGCCTGCATGTCCACCTTCAAGGAGAAAACCGCCTATCAACCCTCCTAACCCCAGCAATAACCCCAGCAAAGTAGCTAAATCCACTAACTAACCCCTCTTCCACAACATTTCTTGTATTTTTTCCCGCTGCCGCAGGGGCAGGGATCGTTCCGCCCGATTTTTTTCCCGGTACGGACAGGTTTCTTTTGCGTTTCTTCCGCCTGCCCTTCCACTGTCTTTCTTTCCTCCGGTTTCTGAACCACCCTTACCCTGAGGATGTAGCGCACAACATCTTCTTTAATACTGTAAACCATTGACTGAAAAGCTTCAAAAGCTTCAAACTTATACTCAATCAGGGGGTCTTTTTGGGCATAAGCCCTGAGTCCTATCCCGTTTCTCAGCTGGTCCATGGCATCTATATGGTCCATCCACTTCTCGTCTATAATGCGCAGCATTACGGCCTTTTCCAGCTCTCTCATCACCTCGCTGCCCAGCTCTTTTTCCCGGGCTTCATACATAGCGTGAGTACGTTCAGCAAGAAGCTTTTTAACCTCATCTTTAGTCATGCCCTTGATATCTTCAATCCTAAAATCCAGCCGCGGCAGGATGTGTTGTTCAACATAAGCAAGAAATCCGGGTAAATCCCAATCATCCGAAAACCTGGCCTCACCAGCAAAATTCTCTACTGTTTGTTCTACAACATCGTCTATCATACTTGAAACAGTCGTTTTCAGGTTTTCCCCCAGAAGTACTTTCCGGCGCTCTCCATATATGACTTCCCGCTGCTGGTTTATAACATCGTCATATTCCAGTACATTTTTTCTAATGCTGAAATTGCGGCTTTCGACTTTCTTCTGTGAATTCTCAAGCGCCCGTGATATTATATTGTTTTCAATCGGGAGATCATCGCTCATCCCCAGACGGTCCATGACCCCTTCAATGCTCCCTGAGCCAAAAAGCCGCATGAGATCATCTTCCAGCGATACATAAAACCGTGATTCCCCAGGATCACCCTGACGTCCCGAACGCCCCCGCAGCTGGTTATCTATCCTCCTGGCCTCGTGTCTTTCGGTGCCAAGGACGTACAGCCCTCCAAGCTCCTTAACTCCTTCCCCCAGGACTATATCGGTTCCCCTGCCGGCCATATTGGTAGCAATGGTTACAGTGCCTTTCTGTCCGGCCTGGGCAATAATCTGCGCTTCTTTCTCATGGTATTTGGCATTCAGCACCTGGTGCTTTACTCCCTTCTTGGAGAGCATTTTACTTAAAAGCTCAGACTTTTCTATGGAGATGGTACCCACCAGCACCGGCTGTCCCTTTTTGTGCCTCTCAACGATGTCTTCCACCACAGCCCTGAACTTGCCTTCTTCGGTGCGGTATATCAGGTCCGGCTGGTCATTGCGTATCATAGGCTTGTGCGTAGGTATGACCACTACATCCATACCGTAGATCTTCCTGAACTCTTCTTCCTCGGTCTTAGCCGTTCCTGTCATGCCGGCAAGTTTTTCATACATGCGGAAATAGTTCTGAAAAGTTATGGTTGCAAGTGTTTGCGATTCTTTCTCTATCCTTACCCCTTCTTTGGCTTCAATAGCCTGATGCAAACCATCGCTGTAACGCCTTCCAAACATCAGCCTGCCGGTAAACTCGTCGACTATAATGATCTGGCCGTCCTTAACCACATAATCACGGTCCCTCTTCATCAAACAGTGCGCTTTCAGCCCCTGATTCACGTGATGCGCCAGTTCCATGTTCTCCGAGAGGTTTTCTATGCCAAAATATTTTTCTACTTTTCTAACTCCCTCTTCCGTCAAGGTTACCAGATGAGCTTTTTCATCCACCTTGTAATCCTCTTCATCTACCAGGCGGGGAACGAACTTTGCAATCTGGTAATAAAGGTTAGTAGGTTTATCTCCCTCCCCTGATATGATCAAGGGTGTACGGGCTTCATCTATAAGTATGGAATCAACCTCATCGACTATGGCATAATACAGTGGACGCTGGACCATATTCCCCACTGCCACCACCATATTATCGCGCAGGTAATCAAAACCAAATTCATTATTGGTGCCGTAAGTTATATCACAGGCATACGCTTCTTGCCTCTGCTTGTAATTTAAACCGTGCACTATCAACCCCACAGACAGGCCGCAGAATTCATAAACCGGCCTCATCCAGTCAGCATCCCGGCTAGCCAGGTAATCATTGACCGTTACAATATGGACGCCTTTTTCCTTCAAAGCATTTAAGTAAGCCGGAAGGGTAGCGACCAGGGTTTTACCTTCACCTGTTTTCATCTCAGCAATTCTGCCCTGGTGAAGAACTACCCCGCCTATAAGCTGCACATCAAAGTGCCGCATACCCAGTGTTCTCACAGACGCTTCTCTTACCAGAGCAAACGCCTCAGGTAATATATCGTCTAATTTTTCTCCTTCCTTTAACCTTCTCTTGAATTCCGCGGTTTTTCGCGGAAAATCTTCATCTTTTAATGACTTGAATTCCGGCTCCAGGGAATTAACGACTTCTACCGTTCTCCTGATTTTTTTTATTTCCTTTTCATTATCATCCAGTAGATTCCTTAAAAAATTTTTGAGCATTTTCCAAAACCTCTCTTCAAAAAAAAAAAGAACTAGATAGCTTCTCCTACTTTACTAGTCCCCCATGCTCGGGGACAGAACCGCTGATAAAAATAGTGGGGGCTGAAGGCTTAAGAACGCTTGGGTCCGGTCTTAACCTTTACTGATGAGCTAAAAAGGGTGAGGTGTAGGGGTTCTTGACATAAAGAGTAAATCTTTAAACACATTCTAACGCCTTTATCCCCCTGCGCTAACCTTAAAGCCTTCATCCCCAAGAGGGCATAGCTGCAGGAGATGGAGGGATGAAGGCATTTTCTTGCTAAATATTATCACTTTTTCTTTTCTACCTTCAACTAATCAAAATGCGGCTCGATCAAACCATAATCGCCGTCTTTACGTCTATAAACAACATTCACTTCTTCGCTGTCGGCATCAAAAAATACAAAAAAACTGTGACCTAGCAGGTTCATCTGCATTATAGCTTCCTCCACATCCATCGGCTTGAGGGCAAATCTCTTTGTACGCACTATATTAAAGTTAAACTTTTCAGCAGCGCCTCCCTGCTCGTCCAACTGCTGCCTGATCTCTTCGGTCAGAGCTTTTTTAAGCCCTTTCCCCCGGTATCTTTTATATAATTTTGTTTTATATTTTTCTATCTGCTTTTCGAGTTTTTCTTCTACCATATCAATAGAGACATACATGTCATCAGTAGCCTCTTCTCCTCGGAGTATAAATCCGTTGAGCATTATAGTCACTTCCACTTTATGCTGGGGCTTATGGTTTTCGCCTTCAATAGATAAGGTAACCTGCACCTCTTTAACCGGATCGATATATTTTTCCAATTTGGAAAGTCTTTTAGTGGTATAGTCTTTCAACGCATCGGTGAGAGTAAAGTTTTTCCCCCTGATATCAAACTTCATGTGACCACTCCTTTCCAATCTTTGTATTTTAATTCTATACCAAGCGGTTTTATTTCTCTATAAAATTCAAAAGTTTTCTTCACCTGATTTAACGTGAAAAAACGAGCTGATTTTGTAACAAAACCAGAATAAGCGTAATAGATTTTTATATGCAGACCTGCTTCTGCAAGGAGATAACAAAACAACAACACTCACTGTTATTGTATGAGTAAAAAATTTTTTTACACCTTCAAACTAGATGCACGAGTTATGACAAACTGTCCAACCTCAAATCAGCAAAAAAGCCGGGCTTTTCCGCCCGGCTTCGGCTTCCCAATTAATACGATGACGCTTCTCTTCGTTTCTGGAAGCAAGAAATACAATAAACAGGCCGGCCTTCTATCGGCTTAAAAGGCACCTGGGTTTCAGCCCCACATTCGGCACAAACCGTTGAAAACATCTCGCGCGGCGCCCTGTTCCCATTGCGCCTATCCCGGCGATTAACCCTGCAGTTCTTGCAGCGTTTCGGCTCGTTCTCGAACCCTTTTTCGTGATAGAATTCCTGTTCGCCGGCAGTAAACACAAATTCTTCCCCACAATCCTGACACACTAAAACTTTGTCTTCAAACATTGAAAAAACCTCACTTTTTTGGAATTTTGCCGGAAGTGCGCTTTAACCTCAAGTGCTCTTACCGACCCTCTAGTTAACTAATTATAAACCTTAAAAAACAAAATAGCAAGAAAGCCTGCAACTATTTTCTGGCTTTATTTTTTGAAATACCTTTTTCAACACCAAACACCAGTTAGACAAACTCACATTAAATTCCGCACATTCCCAGCAGCCCGTGCTGCCCCGCCCCCCTGCTGTGAAGGACACTGCATTTCATCTGCGCATATTGCAAGCAGCCATCTTCTGCTGCATCAATTGAAGATTCCTTTTATCCGTCCTGTCTATAAACTTTAGCACCTCTTCTAATTTCAGGACAGCGCTCTCCAGTTTCCGGTACTGGTCTTCCCCAATTTTTCCCTGCACCTTGCTCAAGACAAATTTGTCGATGTTTAACTCGCCGCTTATTTTCTGCTGCAATTCCCTGCTCCTCACACTTAAACGCCCTATATCTTCCATAAGGCCCTGCCTCTTAGCCAGCAAATCATGCAGGTCTTCACAAACAAATTTCTTATTCTTCTCTTCCAGTAAATCCAGCTGCTCACGCGACAGCCTTGCCATGTCCATGTAAAGTTGGTACTGGCGGTCAAAATTATCTATAATTTCGCTTATTTTAGTATTCCCCACTGGAAAATCTTCCTTTGTTGTCAATATTTAAAAAGTCCGAAAAAAGCTCCCCAGGATTACGAGCAACATATAAGCCAGGATTGCTTATTTTTTTTTGTCGATAAACCACGGGTCACAGCAGTTAATTCCCCACAAATAAGCCCTGACAGCCCTTTTATTAATCCTTACATTGCGCAACTTCTGTGCAGTGTCGTCCAGAATGCTCTCCATAAGCCTGCTGCTTTCTTCGCTCTTAAGCCGTATGGAAACAATTATACGGCTTATTTCTTCTCTTATCTGGACATATTCCCTGATATATTCAGAATATAAACCCTCAAGGCAGCCTGCCCCAACAGCTTCCGGGCTCAAACCGCTCAATCCCAAACCCTCTTCCCTTCTGCCCAGGACCTGCATCTCAGAATCAATTTTTTCTATTATCTCCTGCCTCTTGTTTACAAATTTTAATGCCAATTCGCCGATATCCTCAACAACACCTGCGTTTCTGAGTATACGCATCTGTTCGCAGGACACTGCCAGCATATCTTCGAACAGTTCTTTAACCTTTTTGGCACTTTCTAACAGTTCTTTTTCCTGCTTCATTTCTAATCAACCTGTTACATTAAGATTCCCAGTCCCAGCAGCCCTGCCGGCAACTGTACTATTGCACTTCTTCGCAGCCTGTTGCCAGGCACCCTGCAATTCTTCCATAAACCCCTGGACCTCATTTAATATATTGATATCCTTTTTCACATTGGCCTCTACCAGCCGGCGGTGCAGATAATCATACAGGCTGTAAAGGTGCCCTGCTATATCATAGCGCATGTCCAAAGTAGACATCAGTTCCACCATTATGTCCTGGACCTTTATTATCTCTTCATGAGCACAGCTCATATCTTTGGCATCAACAGCCTTTTTAGCTTTCTCCAGCTTCTTTATTGCCCCATCGTAGAGCATCAGCAGCAGCTTCCCCGGAGCCAGCGTTTCCACTGCAGTTCTCTTATACTGGTCATAAACCTGGGCATTCATGCTCATATTTCCTGCCTCCTATTAAATAATTCCGCTTTTTGTCCTAGGACTTCTCCGGACAAAACCTTCCCCACACGTCAATTCCTGTAATCCTTGGGATCTTTTCGCATTTTCAAGAAAAATCCATGACCCAAAAGGAGAGGGACAATTTATACCAGTTCATCCACTATAATCCCCAGCGCGTTGTTGAGCATTTCCCTGACCCGGGCAGAAAACTTCAGCATATAGTCAGGAGGAATTTCCCTTATAACCTCACCTGAAGAATTATCGATTACCTTAACCTGGTAGCGTTCGCTTTCTTCGTGCAGCTGAAATTCAAGATGGTAACTGCTTATTTTTATAGCATTATTAACAGTGTCCACCGCTTCTCGAAGCTCCTGCAAGTCCGGTTTGCCAGCATATTGCTTTTCTACTTTTGCATGTTCCTCGAAATTTTCCTTATTTGCTGCATTTACTGCTGCCCTGCCGGATTCATACTGTGCGGGAATAAAACTCACGGCCTTCCCTTGCCCTTCTACCCGCATACTTCCGCCTCCCTGCAGTATTCTAAATAAATTATCGTAGAATTTCCTAAAAAACTTTTGTTTTTTTTATGTTTAATAGCTGGTTATTTCCAGTATAATAAAAATAAGTTTGATCTTCCGGAGGAACATAATGTCAGGCATAGATTTGAGTAAAAAAAAGAAAAAAGAAATTTCTCCAGAATTCATGCGTATGCGCAAACGCCTTCTGGAACTTCAACAAAAAGAAATAGAAAAATACCGTAAGCAGGCTTTGCAAAAAGCAAAAAAGGTTGCCGCACTTCTCAAGGAGAAATATCAGGTAAAAAAGGTTTTTCTATATGGCTCACTAGCCTGGGGAGGATTCAACAAACATTCAGATATCGACCTTTACCTGGTTGGATTCAAAGGAAACTACTGGAGAGCTTACGTGGAGGCTGAAAAAATTGCTTCTCCCATTGAAATCAGCCTGGCCTGTGAAGAAGATGCGTTTGATTCTTTAAAAGAAAAAGTCCATAAGAGGGGTATTTTGCTGTGATTACTTCACCTGCCTACTTAACCCTCAAAGCGAGAATAAAAGAAGAACTGAACAACATTGAACGCTTGGAAAACAGCTTGAAAAAACTAGGCCTTTTCCCGGGAATAAAAACCGATAATTTGAACGGCCTGCCTTTAGCTGATGAAATTTCACGCAGGGTCATAGGTTCATTTCTCCATGACTACTATTGCGGGCTGGAAAAAGCGTTCGTCCATATCGCTGAAAGCTTTGAAGAATCTTTACCGGCAAATGATAAATGGCACAAGAAGCTGCTGGAACAAATGACCTTGGAGATTCCAGGAGTCCGCGTTCCTGTCATTAAAAAAGAAACCATGGTAAAGATAGATGAATTGCGGGGATTCAGGCATGTATTCAGGAATGCTTATGGATTCGACATAGACCCGGAGAAAGAACAGGCATTACTAAACAACCTGGCAGATATTTCATCTTCCGTTAAAGCCAATATTAACTCTTTTTTCGCAGAAATGGATAAAATTATACTGGGTTCCTAAAATGAACCCCTAAATCCAGCAGACAATCAAGGCCACATCATAGGAATAAACCCCATTCTCCACAGCTTCAACCCATACCGCCAGTGGGCTGAACAGCTACACAAAGAAAAAACTCAACTCCCTATTTTAAGATAGGTCTTGAGCTTCTTTTGTCGCAAAACTTCCGATTGAACCCTAGGAGAACCTTCTCTACGGCTCTCTGCGACTCTTGTA
>JACIYB010000056.1 GCA_014360155.1 Syntrophomonadaceae bacterium | reverse complement strand
GGAAAAAGCAGATGAACGACTTTTTTATGCAATATGGCGGGATTTTATACTTGATACAGTTATTTTTCGGTATAATTGTAGGCTTATATTTTTGGAATCTTTTACAGAATCAGCAGAGTAGAAAAACGACAATAATAAGAGAGTCGGAAAGGGAAACCGTTAAGCTTAAACAGATGCGGAAAATTAAGCTGACAGAGCCCTTATCCAGCTTGACCCGTCCGGAAAGTTTGGATGATGTGGTAGGGCAGGCTGAAGGCATCGATATGCTTAGGTCGGCTCTTTGCAATTCTAATCCCCAGCATGTAATCATCTACGGCCCTCCAGGTGTGGGGAAAACGGCCGCAGCGCGCTTGGTTCTGGAAGAAGCGAAGAAAAATCTCCTTTCCCCGTTTAAGGAAACAGCAAAATTTGTTGAGGTAGATGCTACCATAAGCCGTTTTGATGAGCGCAATATAGCTGATCCCTTAATTGGCTCAGTCCACGATCCTATTTATCAAGGTGCTGGTTCGATGGGCACTGCCGGGATTCCTCAGCCGAAACCCGGGGCTTGTACTAAAGCACACGGGGGGATACTTTTTATTGATGAGATAGGTGAACTTCATCCTCTGCAGATGAACAAACTCTTAAAGGTATTGGAAGACCGTAAGGTTATACTGGAAAGTGCGTATTACAGTCAGTCTGACAAGGATATACCTGCACATATACACGATATATTTACTAACGGACTTCCAGCTGATTTTCGACTTGTAGGGGCTACTACTCGCATGCCTGACGAGCTTCCCCCTGCCCTGCGTTCCAGATGCCTGGAAATATTTTTTAAGCCTCTGGAAAAAGAAGATATCAAACAAATAGTTACGAGGGCCGTAGAAAAGATAAATTATGAAATGGCCCCAGATGCTCTGGAAGGAATTATACGCTATGCTAATAACGGAAGGGAAGCGGTAAATATAGTGCAATTAGCTGCGGGTATAGCGCAGGTAGAACAGTCTTCGACGATAACCTTGCAGGTAGTAGAAAAAGTTATAAATAATGGAAGGTTTTCCCCCAGGCCAGAAGTAAAAGCCAAGGATAGACCTCTTGTAGGTGTTGTTAATGGACTGGCAGTTCATGGTCCAGGTGTAGGCACTTTATTAGAAGTAGAAGCTATAAGCATTCCGGTAGAAAAAGGAAAAGGGAGCTGGACTGTAACTGGTGTAATAGAGGAGGAACAGATGGGTGGAGAAGGCAAAAAATATACCCGCAAGAGTATGGCTAAAGGGGCGGTAGAGAATGTTCTTACTGTTTTGAGAGCAAAATTTGGGCTTAATGTCGGTGATTATGACATACATTTGAATTTCCCGGGAGGTATCCCGGTAGATGGACCTTCAGCCGGAATAACAATGGCTGCTGCAATATATTCATCAATTACAGGAAAAGCCGTGGATAATTTGCTGGCAATGACAGGAGAAATTTCTGTACATGGCAGAGTTAAGCCGGTAGGCGGTGTTATAAGCAAGGTGGAGGCTGCCCGGAGAGCGGGGATAAAGAGGGTCATAATACCAGCAGAGAATTGGCTGAATATATTTACAAATTTTTCGGATATAGAGGTTATCCCCGTATCTGAAATAGAAGAGGTGCTGGAAAAATCTTTTATTGGCTGAATATGTGCAGGTTCGCTTTATTTAATATATAATTAATTGAATTCTAATAGAAAATCAAATCCTGACAAAAAAATAAATCATAAAAAGTATGTAAACCTTGCAGAGACAGATTAGTGCATTCTTGCGCAGTTTTGATACATATAGTAGAATGAATTTGCCTGGGAGGTGTTTTTTTTGCAGAAAAGCAGATACCGAGAGATTCCCATGTTACCCCTTAGAGGGGTTCTGGTTTTTCCATATACAGTTATTCACCTTGATGTGGGTAGAAAAAAGTCTATAAACGCTATAGAAGAGGCTATGCTTAATGATAAGGAGATTTTTTTGGCTACCCAGAAAAAGGCTCAGACTGATGAACCGAACGAAGACGATATTTATAATGTAGGGACTATTGCTGAAATAAGGCAAATATTGAAGATGCCTGGAGGAACTATGCGGGTTTTGGTAGAAGGGCTTTACCGGGCCGAGGTTCTGCAGTATATTTCTCATGAGCCTTACTTTAGAGTGAGAGTAGAACAGTTTGAAGACGAAGAAACGGGTAAGACAGCTAAAGTAGAGGCTTTGATGAGAATGCTCGTTTCCCAGTTTGAGCAGTATGTAAAGGTCAGCAAAAAGATTTCCCCGGAAACCGTCGTTTCGGTCGTAGCGATCGAAGAACCTGGAAGGCTTGCGGATGTTATCGCTTCTCATCTTTCCTTGAAGATAAAAGAAAAGCAACATATACTCGAAGCACGGGATGTCAGCAAACGTCTTGAGTATATTTGTGAGATTCTGGCCAAGGAAATGGAAGTATTGGAACTGGAAAGAAAAGTGAATATGAGGGTTCGCAAGCAGATGGAAAAAACGCAGAAAGAGTACTATCTGCGCGAGCAGTTAAAGGCTATACAGAAAGAGCTGGGAGAAAAAGACGAAAAAGTTACAGAAGTTGAGGAATTGAAGGAACGCATTGAAAAGGCTAAGCTTCCCAGAGAAGCCAGGGAGAAGGCATTCAAAGAGCTGGAAAGGCTGGAAAAAATGCCTCCAATGGTTGCTGAAGCTGTAGTTGTTCGGAATTATCTGGATTGGATTTTGTCTCTCCCCTGGTCAGATGAAACTAAGGACAGGCTGAGTCTTAAACTGGCGGAAGATATATTGGAAGAGGATCATTATGGCTTAAAAAGACCTAAAGAACGTATACTTGAGTACTTGGCTATTCGCAAACTCACCAAAAAAATGAAGGGCCCCATATTGTGTTTAGTTGGGCCTCCGGGGGTGGGCAAAACATCGCTGGGGAAATCTGTTGCCCGTGCTTTGGGACGCAAGTTCGTGCGCATGTCATTAGGAGGAATTCGCGACGAGGCGGAGATAAGGGGACATCGCAGGACATATGTAGGTTCTATGCCGGGACGTATTCTGCAGGGGATGAAACAGGCTGGTTCCCGGAACCCGGTTTTTCTCCTGGATGAGATAGATAAAATGACTATGGATTTTAGAGGAGATCCAGCCTCTGCTTTGCTGGAAGTTCTGGATCCTGAACAGAATTATACTTTCAGCGACCATTATTTGGAAATACCTTTTGATTTATCCAGGGTGATGTTCGTTACCACTGCTAATTCTGTCTACAATATACCCAGAGCCCTGCTTGACAGGATGGAAATTATTGAAATAAGCGGGTATACCGAGGAAGATAAGGTCCGTATTGCTCTTGATTATCTGGTGCCTAAGCAAATAAAAGAACACGGTTTAAAGGCTGATAATATTCTGTTTTCCGAGGGGGCTATACGCAAGATAATAAGGTGCTATACTCGAGAAGCCGGGGTGAGAAATCTGGAGAGGCAGATAGCCTCCGTGTGCCGCAAGGTTGCTCGGAAGGTTGTAGAAGACAAGAATACCTCTGTTTACGTAACAGCCAGCAGTGTGCATAAGTTTCTGGGAACGGAGAAGTACCGCTACGGGGTAGCGGAAAAGGAAGAACAGGTAGGTGTGGCGACGGGTTTGGCGTGGACTGAAACCGGCGGCGATATACTTTCGATTGAGGTGGCTTTACTGAAAGGCAAAGGCAAATTAACGCTGACTGGTAAACTGGGTGATGTCATGAAAGAATCAGCCCAAGCGGCTTTGACTTATGTTCGTTCGAAAGCAGACGAGCTTAATATTGACAGTGAGATTTTGGAAAATTACGATGTTCACCTGCATGTCCCGGAAGGCGCAATTCCTAAAGATGGACCTTCGGCGGGGATCACGATAGCCACTGCTTTGGCTTCAGCGATGTCAGGTATTCCAGTTAGAAATGATATTGCCATGACCGGGGAGATTACTTTGCGTGGCAGGGTGCTTCACATAGGCGGAGTAAAAGAGAAAGTCCTGGCTGCTCACAGAGCAGGCATAAACAATATTATACTGCCTGAGGACAATAAGAAGGACCTGTCGGAAGTGCCGTCTAATGTAAAGAAGAAGATGCGCTTTATTACAGTAAACCACATGGATGAAGTTTTGGCCGAGGCACTGGCAAAAACAGAAGTGAGTGTTGGCAGGCAGTCTTAGGGTGGTTTTTTATATTGAAGATAAAACAGGCAGAATTTAAAGGGGCGTTTGTCTCTGTTAAACAGCTTTCTGCGGGGAATCTACCCGAGATAGCAATAGTGGGGCGTTCCAATGTCGGTAAATCATCGCTGATAAATAAAATAGCAAATAGAAAAAATCTGGCCAAATCAAGTTCTACTCCGGGCAAAACCAGAACTATCAATTATTACCTTATTAACGGGAAATTCTATTTGGTGGATTTGCCGGGTTACGGTTATGCCAGGGCACCAAAGGCTGAAAGGGTAAGATGGGGTAAGATGATTGAGGATTATCTGCGTGAACGCCAGCAGCTGTGCGGTGTAATTCACCTGGTTGATATACGCCATGTTCCCGGCGAAAACGACATTTTGATGCAGACTTGGCTCAGGCATTACAGTATACCTTATCTGGTCGTGGCGACTAAAGCTGATAAGATTTCAAAGGGTGCAAGACAGAAGCATATTGCTGCCGTGATGAAAGCTTTTAACATGCAAGCAGGTGAAGGCCTGATCTGCTTTTCCGCTCATACGGGAGAAGGGGTGAGCGAAGTACTGGCAGCGATACAGGAAATATTGAGCATTGGTGTTCCAGAGCAGGGCTTGCCAGTAAATCACAGGAGCGGGGATAAAATCTAGATCAGCCTATTCTTAGCTTCATGTATTCGATAAGTTCTTTCTCTTCTTCGCTGTGAACCGAGGCGGCGAAATTATTCAGCATCTCTAGGATACGTTGGCGGCCGTTTGTTTCTCCTAAGATTTGCTGGGGTGTTTTGTTGTCCAGTTCTGTATGGGGGGTTGTTAGCCATTTTTCCGTTTCCTGATCTTTTAAAACTGCAAACCAGAGATCGACTACTTCTGCTGCAGGCGGTCTTTGCAGAAATAGACTGCTTACCTGTACAAACTCTTTGTTTTCTAGAATGTCAGTAAGCAGTTCCTGGATTTTTTGGACATCGTCGAGTATATCGGCACAGGTGAGGATATACTTTTCTCCTACTGCAATTCTGATATAGCCGCGGTTTTCTCCGGTTGGCTTGAACCAGTGGAATCCTCCTGTTTTGTGAACCAACGTGCAGTCTTTATTTTGGGTGAGTTTATCAATCAGTTTTTCTTTTTCTGCCGCATTTATACCTGCTGCTCGGATATCATTCAGGTTCATGAATGTTTTTTTATGGGCATGGTCAAAAATGCCGTATACTACTTCTCCCCGGATTTTCAAGAGATCTTCACTTTGGTCCTGGCATATTTCCTGTACATATTGCAAATGTTTTTCTATGAATTCCTTTTTGCCGGCTTTGTTTGGGGTAACTAAAACCATGCCAGAGAAGATGCTGGCTTCATCTATGCTAACCAGCCGTCCCAGAAGAAGCAGTGGACTTTCGTCTTGTTTTAAGTCCCATGGTTCCTTTAGGAGCACCTTATATTGCTTGCCGGAAAAAATATGATTGAGAAAAAGGCAATTATCTTTTAAACTTTCTGTTTGATATATGGCCAAGTGTGATGCAGTTAGACTGGCTAGGCATTCTTGGAGGGGCTTTTCCAGGAAATCACCATGTTCCTCCAAATATCTGCTCCCCGGATTTTTGCCACTGGTGTCGGTTTTGTCAAACCACAGCCAGTCGGAGAAAATGCTTTCGTGTTCAGGTGGCAGCACTCCGTCGACACTGTAACGCAGGAACTGTTTTTGCGCCTCTTTCCTGTTCTTTTTGATCTGACTGCCGTAATATTGGTCGAGTTTCAATTTTAGAGATGACAACAGCTGATTGTAAAAATCAAATGGATTTTCCGGCGTTTTAGCTATATCTTGCAGGCGGCCGCAGCATTTCTTGTATTTTTTCCCACTGCCGCAGGGACAAGGATCATTTCTGCCAATTTTGCTTTTTTTCATTTTTTTCGGCCTCCTTTTAATGTGGAATATAAATTGGTATGTTCTTGCTTAGACAGCTTTACGTTATAAGATTAGCATACCATTTTTAAAAAACAATAATTTTACGGACTTGACAGCGTAAAGGTTTATATGGCTTGCACTTACGGGAATATTTTAAGTAAAATTTATTTGAGATGCGATCAGCTTTTTGTTCTGAGAATGGATTTAATTACATACGACATAAGGAGGTTAATTTGATGTCAATTATTAATAACCTACCCAGTGTGTATGATCCGGGTAGTGTAGAGGGTAAATGGTATGAATACTGGAAAAGTAACCGCTTTTTTTTACCTTCAGGTGACTATACAAAACAGCCTTTTTCTATAGTTATGCCGCCGCCTAATGTAACCGGATCGCTTCATTTAGGGCATGCGCTTAATAATACTATACAGGATATCCTTGTTCGGTGGCGAAGGATGCAGGGATATAATGTTTTGTGGCTGCCTGGGACTGATCATGCCGGCATCGCTACTCAGGCTAAGGTGGAGGAAACATTGGCTCAAGAGGGCCTGAGCAGACACGACCTGGGCAGAGAAAAGTTCCTGGAAAGAGTGTGGGAATGGAAAGATTTGTACGGCAAGCGCATAACCGATCAGCTCTGTTTGCTCGGTTCTTCTTGCGATTGGAGCAGGGAACGCTTCACCATGGATGAACAGTGTTCACGGGCGGTGAGGGAGGTATTTGTTAACCTCTATGAAAAAGGGCTCATATATCGAGGCGATTATATTATAAACTGGTGTCCCAAATGTAATACTGCAATATCTGATATCGAAGTCGAGCATGAAGAAACTGACGGGAGACTCTGGTATATAAAATATCCCATTGAAAACACGGACGAATTTGTGGTTGTGGCTACTACCAGGCCCGAGACTATGTTGGGTGATACCGGAGTAGCAGTTCACCCGGATGATGAGCGGTACAGCCGTTTTATAGGTAAACGGGTTAAACTTCCTTTGATGGACAGGCTTATACCTGTGTTCGCTGATGAATATGTCGACCGCGAATTTGGGACCGGGGCAGTAAAGGTTACTCCCGCCCATGACCCCAACGACTTTGAGATGGGCTTGAGGCATAGTCTGGAACAGATCGCAGTGATGGATAGTGACGCCGTTATGAATGAGAATGCCGGTAAATACCAGGGGTTAAAACGAGAAGAGTGCCGCAAACAGGTGGTAAAGGACTTGGATGAGCAGGGTTATTTGATAAAAGTGGAGGAATACCGCCATGCTGTTGGGCACTGCCAGCGCTGTGACACTGTTATTGAGCCCATGATATCCGAGCAGTGGTTCGTGAAGATGAAACCGTTGGCAGAACCGGCCATAAAAAAAGTTTTAGATGGAGAGATACGGTTTATTCCGGAGCGCTTTACCCGTATCTATATAAATTGGATGGAAAATATCAGGGATTGGTGTATATCGCGGCAGCTTTGGTGGGGCCACCGAATACCTGTATGGTACTGCCAGAACTGCGGGGAAGTGATATGTGCCAAAACTGATCCCGACCGTTGTACAAATTGTGGATCAGAAGGCCTTAAACAAGATGAAGATGTTCTTGATACCTGGTTCAGTAGTGCACTGTGGCCTTTTTCCACGATGGGCTGGCCTGAAGAAACCGATGATTTGGCTTACTTTTACCCTACCAGTGTACTGGTTACCGGCAGGGATATCATATTTTTCTGGGTAGCTCGAATGATTTTTTCAGGCATCGAACATACTGGAAAAATTCCTTTTCGCCATGTTAATATTCACGGCCTGATACTCGACGAAAAAGGCCGGAAAATGAGTAAGTCACTGGGGAATGGAATAGATCCTATAGAAGTGATTGAGAAGTATGGAGCTGATACCTTGAGATTTTCGCTGATTACTGGGGTAACACCTGGGAATGATGTGCGTTTTTATTGGACAAAAGTGGAAAACACTCGCAATTTTGCTAATAAAATATGGAATGCCGCTCGATTTGTGCTGATGAATATGGAAGGCTACCAGGCAACAAAACCGGCGGAAGGAGAATTGAGCCTGGTTGACCGCTGGATAATTTCGCGCTTGAATAGTATAGCCGATGAAGTAACCAGGTTGATGGAGAGATACGAGCTGGGCGAGGCGGCTAAAGTCCTTTACGATTTTATCTGGAATGAATTTTGTGACTGGTACATTGAATTGACAAAGCCTCGTTTGTCTAATCCTGCTGCTTCCAGGGAGAGGCTTGTGGTCCAGAATGTCTTGCTCGGTGTTCTGGTAGATATTTTAAAACTCTTGCACCCTTTTATGCCGTTCATCACCGAAGAAATTTACCAGTATTTGCCGGATCATAACGAAACTATTATGCTTGATTCTTGGCCGCTTGAGGATAAAAGGGCGATTTGGCCTGAAGCAGTAGAGAACATGGAGCAGATAATGAACATTATACGGGCTATACGCAATATCAGGGCTGAGTTCAATATTGTTCCCGGGATAAGGATTAATGCGGTAATAATTGTCCACGACAGCGCGAAAAGAACGGTTGTTGAGAGCAATGAGCTGTACATCAGGGAGCTGGCCGGTGTTAAGGGATTGAAAATAACCGAAAGCCTCGACACGAAACCTCGCCAGGTGGTTTCTGCTTTAACCTCGGCGGCTGAAATTTACGTACCCCTCGAAGGGACTGTTGATATAGACAAGGAAGTATTCAGGCTTACAAAGGAGCTTAAGACCGTGGAAAGCGAGCTGCAAAAAGCTGCGGGCAAACTGGATAATGAGAAGTTTTTATCCCGCGCACCTGCAGAGGTAATTGATAAAGAAAGGGCTAAAGCTGAAGAAGCCAGGATAAAGAAGGAGGGTATTTTAAGACGGTTGCAGATTTTGAAAGATCAGTAGAAGATTATCTTGGGAAAATGTGCAGCAGGGGAATTGTCCCTGGGCTTGAGAGGATAAGGTATCTGCTGGCGGTGATGGGGAACCCAGAGAAAGATCTGAACTGCATTCACGTAGCGGGGACAAATGGTAAAGGATCTACTTCCCTGATAATAGCTGGTATCTTGAAACAGGCCGGTTATCGGGTAGGACGTTTTATGTCGCCGCACGTACACACCTACAGAGAGAGGTGCAATATAAATGGTTCAGACATCAAAGCAGCAGATTTCTGGAATTATTTGTGTAATATCGAAGCCAAAATCCAGATAATGGTAAAAAAAGGGTTGCCTCCGCCTACAGAATTTGAAGTGCTTACTGCCTTAGCCCTGCAGTATTTTAAAGACAGCAAAGTGGATATAGCGGTTTTGGAAGTGGGAATGGGGGGGATTTATGACTCTACAAACGTAGTCACTCCGCTGGTTTCTGTAATTACGAATGTTGCCTGTGATCACACCGCCTTCTTGGGCAATACGCTAGAGGAGATAGCTGCCAACAAAGCAGGGATTATTAAGAGCGGAATACCCGTAGTGGTCGGTTTTATGGATAGCAAGGCGTTTCAGATTATTGAAGAAAAGGCAGCAAGAGAGAAATCCCTGCTGTACCCGGCTTCTCTGGTCCAAGTCGTTCGCAGGGGCAGGCCGGATATTAAAGGGCAAATAGTTGATATAAAATACAATGACAACAGGCTTGACAAAGTCCTTTTTTCGTTGTCAGGAGATTTTCAGCTGCAGAATCTGGCTGTTTCTTTAACGGCTTTGCTGGTATTAAAGCAACGGGGTTATTCGATAGATTCCAATCATATAGAAAGTGCTCTGTGCAATTTAAAGATTCCCGGAAGGCTGGAACCGCTGCGTTTAAACCCAACTGCTCCAGTTGTTGCCGATGCAGCTCATAACCCTGACGCAGCTAGAGCGATAGCAGCATCACTTGAAAACCTGTTTCCAGGAAGGGAAAAAGTTCTGGTATGCGGTTTGTTGGATGACAAGGACGCAAAAGAGGTATTGAATGCTTTAGGGGAAAATACGCGGGTATGTGTCGTGACCAGGCCCGAAAGTTACCGGGGGTGCCAGTGGAGGAGGCTAAAAAGTATTTGGCAAAACTTGTATCCTGGTAAAGAAGTCTACGAAGAGGAAGATATAACGAACGCGGTGAGTAAAGGTGTGGATATGCTCCAGGAAGGTGAATACCTGCTGATTGCCGGTTCTTTTTACATTTTAGACAAGGCTCGCAGGTATTTTGTATCTGTTTAGTTTGTTTCTTAACAGATTCTTAACACTTACTTTAATGTATTGTTTGCTATAATTAAAATAACTGGGATTATTTTGTACGAGGAGGTATAAACTTGGTTTTCAGGCTGAAACCACGGGAAGAAAAGTTTTTTAGTTGTTTTGAGCAGATTGCGGAGGCTATTTGCGAAGCGAGCAGTATATTGAAAAACTTTTCTGAAAAGCCTGTGGAGCCTGAAAAAAGCTTGGAAAGACTTAATGAAATAGAAGAGCGCGGGGATGCTATTTTATCGACGGTAACAAAACAGATAAACAGTTCCTTTATAACTCCTTTTGACCGGGAAGACATTATGCTGTTGGCTCGGGAGTTGAATAATATTATCGACCATATTCAAGGAACCATGGAAAAATTTGTATTGTATAAGGCGAAACCTCCTAAAAACGCAAAATATGTAGTACGGCTTATCAGAGTATTAGATAAAGCAGCGTTGGAGATAAAAAAGGCGGTATCGATGCTGCCTAACCTTAGGACCAGGCACGCTGAAATCCTTGAGTCGTGTGAGAAGATTCGTTCCTATGAACATGAGGGCGACTACCTGTACAGATCGGGTATAGCCCTTCTTTTTGATAGTACGGAAAATGTTATTGAAATAATAAAATGGAAAGAGATATATGAACATTTGGAGACAACAATGGATTACTGTGAGAATGTAAGCAATATACTCAAGGGAGTAGCAGTTAAATATGTTTAGCCTAATAGCTGTCGCTTTGGTTGTATGTCTGGCTCTTATATTCGATTTTATCAATGGATTTCACGATACAGCCAATGCTATTGCCACATCAGTATCGACCAAGGCCCTGTCACCCAGGACAGCAATTATAATTGCTGCTGTCTTGAATTTTCTTGGAGCTTTGAGCGGGACAGCTGTAGCCACTACTATAGGCAAGAATATAGTTACTCCTGATTTGATAACTCCTTTGGTTTTGATATCGGCGCTTATAGGGGCGATATTCTGGAATCTTTTTACTTGGTATTTCGGCATTCCCAGCAGCTCTTCTCATGCACTCATTGGGGGGCTGGTTGGCGGGGTCATAGCCGGTACTGGAGCGGAGTTTGTAAATTGGTGCGAGTTTGCAGTAATATTCGCGGGCTTAGTTATATCCCCTATAGTAGGTTTCGCTGCTGGGAGTTTAGTGATGACCGTACTATTTTGGGTATTTAAGAAGTCTTTTCCTTCCAAGATAAATAACAGATTCAGGAAATTGCAGGTTTTATCAGCCTGCATGGCCTCATTTGCCCATGGTTCTAACGATGCCCAGAAATCGATGGGGGTCATAAGCATGGTCTTGGTGAGTGGAGGAATAATTGCGAATTTTTATGTTCCTCTCTGGGTTAAAGTCGCCTGTGCTTTGGCTATGGCTGCTGGAACTGCGGTCGGGGGATGGAAAATTATCCGGACTATGGGTGGTAAGATATTCAGGATCGAGCCTATAAACGGTTTTGCAGCTGACTTTACTTCGTCATTGGTAATATATTCCGCTAGTATTCTGGGTGCACCGGTAAGCACTACGCATATTGTTTCGTCATCTATAATGGGGGTCGGTTCAGCCAAAAGGGTGAAGGGGGTTCGTTGGAGCATTGCTTTGCAGATTCTGCTGGCTTGGTTTATTACGATCCCTTCGGCAGCTTTGACAGCAATAATCGCCCACAGTTTGATTAAAGTCTTTGTTTAATTTTTAGATGAGGAAGTCAAGGTATTTCCCATCCCGGGTTGCCCCGGTTTCTGACTGGCATAGTATATAACTCATCTTTAAACGCATTCTAACGCCTTTATCCCCCAGTGCTAACCTTAAGCCTTCATCCCCAGGAGGTTGTTTTCGTACTAATGAGCATCTAAATAATATTATCATAGATTTTAGTATTGATTTCACTGCAAAAACCTCAAATTATCCTGTTTATTGGGATATACGGTTTGGGTTTTTGATTAGCAGCAGGATATGTTAAAATATTTTGTGCCGTGAAAAAAGCCTCGTTGGCGCGCAGATTTGTCCGTGTGTTTCAAAAAGGGTTTTTTGCTTCTTGCTGATTTATTTTATGGATACTTATTTCACAAATCGTACCTTAATGGTAGAATGAGATTAAAAAATTAAAAGGAGTGGGGGGCTTTTGAAGGCTTATAAAATTCCTGAGGCAACAGTAATGCGGCTCTCTATTTACTCGCGTTATCTGCATCAGTTGATTGATGAACGTATAATGACTGTTTCATCTGATGAAATTGCTAAAGGCGTAGGCGTAAGCTCTGCCCAGGTGCGAAAAGATTTGGCTTATTTTGGCGAATTCGGCACCCGGGGGGTAGGATATAAAGTTGAAGAATTATATGGCCACTTAATGAAAATTTTGGGGCTTAATCAGACATGGAACGTTATTATTATAGGTGCTGGTAAGCTGGGTTCAGCCTTAGCTTTGTATCAAGGCTTTACAGATAGAGGTTTTATTGTTACTGCTGTGCTTGATATTGATAAAGACAGAATCGGCAAAAAGCTTAATAAAGTGACAGTAGAGCCGCTTGAGGTCCTAAAAGACAGGGTAAAGGAGCATAATATAAATATTGGAGTAGTAACAGTGCCTGCTGCTGCAGCACAGGATGTTACGGATAGACTGGTGGATGCGGGCATAAAGGCAATTCTCAATTTTTCCCCCAGGGTTTTAAAAGCCCCTCAGGATGTCATCGTGCGGAATGTGGATTTAGCAGTAAATATAGAAGTGTTGAGTTTTAACCTTGCCTTTAATGGGTAGAGGATGATAATAGCAAAGTGCTAGAGATTGAAAAGGTATAGTTAATTCTAGAATTAGCCATACCTTTTTTCTATATTATTTTATTATCCCTTCTAAGTTTGTCCTCGGGTTTGGAACGGGTGTTCCCTTTTTGTGTTGCCTTGTTTTTATAAATTACTAGTGCTAAACTTTAAAAAATATGTATTCCGGGGGTCAATAATGGTAAACAGGTCGCGTTCTTATCTTGATTGGAAGATTTTATTGTTATTTTTGGTTT
>JACIYB010000055.1 GCA_014360155.1 Syntrophomonadaceae bacterium | reverse complement strand
TTTGGAAACTTGGATTTCCAGGGACCCATGTCCGTTTATAGTCCCGGCAAAAACTTCATCCCCCACCTCTTTGGCTACAGGCAGCGATTCTCCAGTTACAGGGGCCTGGTTGACTGACGAATACCCGGCTAAAACCCGCCCATCCATGGGAATCTTTTCCCCTGGACGGACAACGACAACATCGCCGACCTTTATTTCATCAACTGGAAGCAATGCCTCTATCTCACCCCTGCGGGCCAAGGCGACATTGGGGACAAGTTCCATAAGGGCCCTTATGGAATTCCTGGTTTTGTCAACAGTATAACCCTCCAGGGCATTTCCCAGCGAAAATAGAAATACAACAACGATCGCCTCTTCAAACTCGCCTATCCCTACAGCGCCAAGAACAGATGCAGCCATAAGGAGGTTGATATCCATCTCATGCGCGTTTACCAGTATTTTTAGACCATTCTTGGCCGGCAGATAGGCTCCCAGGGCAATTCCCGCAATAAAAACTGCGTTTATCAAAATATTTGCAAACCCGCCTATTTTACCCGCTATACCTATAAACAGCATTATGCCGGAAACTACGGTGGGTAGCACATACTGGTTTCTTTTCCAGAGGGGAACCAGCGTTTTCTTTTCCGATTTTTCCCTATAACCTGTCCTTCTATCTTCCTCGCTGGCTCCATATCCCAAAGAATTGACCTTTTCAATAACATCTCCGACATTTATTTCCGCTGACTTATATTTTAAATCGAGCCTGCCAGCCGGGAACACAACGCTGGCAGATATAATGCCGGGGAGCTTGCAGACGGCTTTTTCTATCTTGGCTGCACAGTCAGGACAATCCATTCCAGATATAGTAATTTTACTGGCAGCGAAGGACTCGTCGGCTCCCTCTGCTTCACCCATCAATAATTCCTCTTCTTTCTCTTTTCGAGCAAAATACATAAATTACAGCATTGGCATACCTTTTCTATAAAAATTATTGTTCCATCTAGCTAAACTGTTAATACGGGTTACTAGACCAGCAAAAGTCCCCGCTGCAACAACGGGGCTCTTCATCCCAGGGCATAATAATTTCTTCCCTATTCCCCTCGCATTGAAAGCGACAGCTCCGCTCTTTGCACTACAGGGTATTTTTCACTGTCCGCATTGATAAAATGCCACCACTCATAATAAATACTGCTCCCTAATCCTCTTTAATGATCTTCGATATTACCGTAACCGCTTCTGCCCTGGTAGCACATGCTTCCGGCCGGAAAGTATTATCCGGATACCCGGTTACAATTCCATTGGCAAAAGCCTTTGCCACCCCTTCCCTGGCCCAACCTGCAATTTTCTCCGCGTCTTTGAATACTTCCGTACTTGTTGCTGTTTCCAGGCCGGCAGCCCTGGATACCATAACCGCCATCTCTTGGCGGGTAATACAATCATCAGGGCCAAACCAACTGTCATCATAGCCGCTGACTATCCCATGTTCTGCTGCTGCCGCTATATAATCCCTTGCCCAGTGTTCCCTAGTATCATTAAAATATATGTCTTCATTCTTTTCCAACTTCAGAGCTTTTACCAGGATAGCGGCAAATTCAGCCCTGCTGATGGGATTTTCCGGCCTGAAGGTAGAATCAGGATACCCCGTTATTAATCCCGCTTTCACAAATTCACAGACAGTGTTCCCCGCCCAATGCCCAACTGCATCTATTAACACTAAAGGCTCGCTGACTTTCCAGACGCTGTTCTCCATCACAGTTTCCCAGTTTTCCTTAACAGTTACCTTCCGGTTTTCAGGATCCTGATAGAGGCAGGTTACCTTATACGTATTTTCTTCATCTCCAGCTCCTGTAATTGTATAACTTATCAACTTTATATTACGAGCCATCTGGTGGGACTTAAAAACATCATAGTCAGCATCCCTTTCGCTGATTGGAGTTAAAAGATAAAGCCGTGGATAGTTTCCTTGCTTCTCAGCCTGCAGGTACATCTCCAGGACCTCTTTTCCAGTCCTTCCCAGAAGGTCCCTTCCCGCAGCGCCTGTTTCCCCCGCTGCTTCTCCTGTATTGAAAAACGCCAGTGGATTATAGTCGTTGCCGGCATTCCAGATAAAATACTCATCAATACCTAGTTCTTTTACTGCTGATATCTGCTTTCTTATCTCTTCCGGCCCATAACTTATGTGCCCCTCGACCCATCCAGCAGTGAAGCCCTGAAGCCAGGGCCTTATCTGCCCGGGACCTGCCAGTGCTGCATTGCGTTCCAGCGCTTCCAGCATTGCCCCCCTTACAACCCCGTATGGATTAGCATCAGGCACCTGGAAATTATACCAGCCCGACCCGTAGTGGCTAGGATAAATCATAGGGCATATGTAATCGACACTCCTGGCTATTTTCCTCCAGGTCTGTCCTATGTCTTCCGGCTTGTCATCCCAGGACCTGGTTATAACGCCGAATACATCTGCTGCAACGCTTACTCCATACGGCTGCAGCTCTCTGCGGGCATAAGCCAAAAACTGTTCTATGGCCTCATCCTTATCTCTCCCGTCCCTGCCCGGAAAATCAGTAATACTGTTGTATGCCCGCGCATTTGCCGGGAAACGGACATAGTCAAATTGGATTTCCTCAAAGCCCTTCAGTGCTGCTTCCTTGGCAATAGCAACATTATAATCCCACACATAGGTATCAAATGGGTTGACCCAGGCAACCCCCTGCGGATCTTTCCAGACACCGCCTGATTTGAGCCTTATAGTGTGCTCAGGTTTATACCGGGCAAAATTGCTGTCCTTAAATGTCACAATGCGGGCAATTGGATAAATATCGTATTTTTTAAGCAAGCCCATCAAGCTGTCTATGTTTTCTGTTGCTGTGTAATTATTGGCCCCTACAGCCTGCACAACAGGAATATCACTCTTGTAGGTCATAAAACCGGCATCATTTTTCACATCTATAACCAGGGAATTAATCTCGGAAGCAATGCATATAGCCAGGATTTTTTCCAGCCTGTTCACCCCGTCAGCAGTAACAGCCTCCTGGTTGCTGTTCTCACCTCTTAACTGCCCAATATAAGCAACATACCTCTCAACATCCTCTTCATCAACAGGAAGTCCCGCTGTAGAACCGGTCACATACAGCCCTTTTGCCTTTACTTTCAAAACTCCGCTTTCTTCATTAACCGGAGGCAGAGGAACATAAAACTCGCCCAGTTCCCTTTTTCTCTCTTCCTCCAATTGCCTTTTTTCTTCCTGTAATTGAGACATTTGTTCTCCCGCAGTTTCAGCAGCCGCTTTGCCGGAAACAGCAGGAACAAGAGCAATCCCTGGTGTGTCCTGCCCGCACCCGTACAGCAAGGGAACGATTATGAGAGTTAATACTGCAACTCCAATAATATTCATAAATAACTTCTTTTTCATAAATCAGGCCTCCAAAACAGCTAGTCCAAACCTCTGGTCAAATTAAAATATCACCAAACACCATATATGCAAATTTCTACAAAAAAGACAAAAATTCCTCTTAGGTTTGTTATTTCTTCCACTTGACAAGTAAGAGATAATTTGATTTTACGATCTGCATTAAAAAATACTCAGGAAAAATCAAACAGGGAGCAAAATACAAAGCCAAACATCTACCGGAACCGGCTGCATTTTTGGCGGTTTTACGCTTCGGAGAATGCTTGACCCCAAATAAAAGTTATTTTATCATTTTTTTCTTGTCATTTGCAGGATTTTAGCGTTTTTTTGATGAAATGGTTATAATATCCATATTAAATTTCCCTTGGGCATAGCCCTCAAAGGCAATGCTCAAAAGGTTAAACTGCACTACTGTTTGCTTTCATTTTTACCCACTAAAATACGAGAATACAAACCAGTAGCAGTGTATTGGGCTTAAATACCTATTCGGAGAAGCCAAAAAAAAGGGGGATGAAAATGTATGACAGGTTATATAAATTGACTGTGGGGGCACTATTGCACGATATAGGTAAAATTGTTTACCGGGCATCTCAAATTGATTCCCGTGCTCATCCTGTCTCAGGACAGGCACTGTTAAGCCAGTATATAGACGATCCACAAATAAACGAAATTCTCCTGTACCATCATGGCAAAGACCTCAAAAACGCTGCGCTAAACCCTGACTCTCTGGCCTATATAGTATATTATGCAGACAATGTAGCCGCAGCAACTGACAGAAGAGAAGCAGAAGATGAAAATACATACGGCTTTGATCCAGGCTTGCCTCAGGCCTCGGTGTTTAATCTCCTGAACAACAACACTTCTAATTATAAATACAAGGCGGTTGCAGCGGAAAACATCAACTTTCCATGTGAGATCGATAGGATCGATGCCGCTGTATATAACCGGATTGTGCAGGATTTAAAGATGCGCCTGAATGCAGTAAAATGGGAACCTGAATACATAAACTCGCTGCTGGAGCTAAACGAAGCACACTTGAGCTATGTACCTTCTTCCACCCTTCTATCAGAAGTAGCTGACATATCGCTCTATGACCACCACCGTTTAACCGCCGCTGTTGCAGCATGCATTTACATTTACCTTCTTAACCAGGATCGCACCAATTTTAAAGCAGAGTTACTGGATGGCGAACAGGCTTTCAGGAACAAAAAAGCATTCATGATGTTCAGCTGTGATATTTCAGGTATACAGCAGTTCATTTACACGATCGCATCTAAAAGAGCCTTGAAAGCCTTGCGGAGCCGTTCATTTTACCTGGAAATACTTCTGGAACACATTGTTGACACGCTGTTAAAGGCTGTTTCCTTATCACGGGCTAACCTGATCTACACAGGCGGAGGGCATGCATATATGCTGCTGCCCAACACCGAACAGGTGAAAGAAACCTTGCAAAATATCCTTAATAACATAAACAAATGGTTTATAACCAAAATGGGAACCAGTTTGTTCATTGCCTATGCTTTTGAAACGTGCAGCAGCAATGATTTAATGAACATTCCCTACCAGCAAAGCCCATACAGGAGCATATTCCAGCGTCTGTCCCGGAAGATTTCGGAGCACAAAATGAAACGATATGATGCTGATAACATCCGCCTTTTAAACAGTACCCTGGTCGAAAACACAGGTAGAGAATGCAGTAACTGTGGTGCGGCATCCATGCTGTTGGACCAGGAAGACATATGCCATATATGCAATTCACTAATTGACCTCTCAAGAGAAATTATCCGTCCGGACAGCCTCATAGTAACCACAAGTCAACGTATTTCCAATAGGAGCAGCATGATACTGCCTGCAGGCGACGGGAAGGACTGCTACCTGTATGTAATGTCCGAAGAGGATTTAAAAAAGGTCATTGAAAAGGAAGGCCAGGACATCCTCGCCATTTATGCCAAAAACAAAATGTACACAGGCTATAAATACAGCACCAAGCTGTGGATGGGAGACTACTACTATACAACAGACGGAGACATGAGCAGCTTCGAAGAACTCGCTCAGCAGAGCAAAGGCATAGAAAGGCTTGCGGTATTGAGAGCAGACGTTGATAACCTGGGAGCTGCCTTTGTGAGCGGCTTTATCAGGGAAAAAGAAAAAGATGAATACGAGAGAAACCGTTATCTGACCTTATCCCGCACTGCCAGCCTGTCCAGGCAACTGTCGATGTTTTTCAAATATCACATCAACAACCTGCTGAGAGGACAGATACAGGAGATTCAACGATTCAGATTATCAGGGGACGACGCAAGGAGTGCTAAAAAAGCTGTAATCGTATACTCGGGCGGTGATGACATGTTCATCGTAGGGGCCTGGGACCAGGTTATAGAATTAGCAGTAGACCTGCGCAGAGCTTTTAAACAATACACCGCTGATGCGCTCAGCTTCTCAGCAGGAATCGGCATGTACCCCAGCAAATACCCTGTCAGCCGCATGGCTGAGGAAGTAGGGCAGCTAGAGAAAGAAGCCAAAAATACCGATGGTAAAAACGCCCTGGCACTATTCGGGGTAGAATTGCTGCCTGATGATAGGGGCGAATACCAGAGAGTAGTTCGCCACCTGTACAAGTGGGATGATTTTACCGAATCGGTAACAGGGCAAAAACTTCGGGTTCTGCAGGAGTACTTCAGCCAGAATACGCTGGATGAAGAGGGGGGAGGAAATTCTTTCCTATATAAGCTGATGAATTGTATAGTGCAGGCAGAAAACGACCGCATAAATATAGCCCGTTATGCCTACCTGTTGAGCCGGATGGCTCCTGCAGGCCAGGACGTTTCAGACGAACAGAGAACTCGCTATAGAGAATTTGCCAGTAAAATGTATGAATGGATTCTGGACCATAAGGACCGTAAAGAGCTGTTGACAGCAATAAACCTTTTTATTTACCTGACGCGTAAAAAAGAGGAGGATGAGTAAATGAGCAAAAAAGACAAGCGAATAAAAAGCTTTCAAGATCTGGGAAAAGCCATGGGTTATAAGCCGCCTGCTGACTCCGGCACTAGTAAAACTCCAAAGGCAAACCCCGGACGGGAGGGCGGAAATAATGACCCCGGTGCACAGGCAAAAAAAACAATCAACTTCCTGGAAAAAGATGTCGACTACGTCAGTATAGCCGAGAAGCGCATGAAAGCACTCATGACGCCGAATTCCAAAAATCCTTTCGGCAACCTGACTACGTCTAAAATACGGAATATCCTGAGCCTAGTCAATGACATATACTCTCAAGTGATAAACTGGAAAGAAGAAGAACTTCCCCAGGAGATCACCGACCGGATCAGGTACATCAAAGTAAGGCTGGCATATGAAGCAGGGCGAGAAAACCAGCAGACAGACAGGGATAAAGATAAAAAAATTAAGGAATTCATAGATAAGACGGGACTCATAGAGGCTGTCGACTATATCGCCAGCAGCCGTGAAAAATTCATTCGTTACGCAAAATACCTGGAGGCTCTGGTAGCCTATCACCGTTATTACGGCGGGAAAGACAATTAAAGGGGGTACTGTCATGAGCGAAATGTATGGGAAAATAAAAATTACAGCCGATATACATATAAAAACAGGTATGCACATCGGCGGTTCCAGCGCATTTTCAGCGATAGGTTCCGTTGATAACCCGGTTATTCGCGATCCCATAACCAGCCAGCCGATTATACCTGGCAGCAGTTTGAAAGGCAAATTGAGGACATTGATGGCCAGGAACATAGAACAAAGATATATTTTACACCCGCCAAATGACGATAAGGAAGAAATTAAAAGACTGTTCGGGGCAGCCGGCAAAAACATCAGGAGAGGGCGCCTCCAGTTTGCCGACTGTTATCTGAAAAATACGGAGGAATTGAAAGCAGTAGGCTACACGGAAGTGAAATTTGAAAACACCATAAACAGGAGCACCTCGCAGGCGACGCCCAGGCAGATAGAAAGGGTTGTCAGAGGAGCGGTATTCTCTTTTGTCCTGATATACGACATAGAAAAACTGGATGAAATAGAAGAAGATTTCAGCAACCTCAGCCTTGCTTTAAGGACCCTGCAGATGGATTACCTGGGAGGACATGGCAGCCGCGGTTATGGGAAGGTGAGTTTTAGAAACTTCAGCGTCCAGCCCATGGCTGACTGTGTAGATAAAGAGATCGCTGACCTCATAGAGGAAAAATTGAAGGAAGTGGAGCAGGATGAACCATTTGATATATAAACTGCAGTTTGCTACTGCACTTCATATAGGAAATGATACAGGCAGTGCCACACTGGCCTCTGCGGAAATGACCGTTCACAGCGACACGCTGTTCTCTGCACTGTGTATTGAAGCCCTCCAGCTAGGCGGAGAGAAACTCTTACATGAGCTTTATGAAAAGAGCAAGACAGGTAAAATAGGCTTTTCCGACCTGTTTCCTTATAAAAAAGAAACCTACTACCTCCCCAGGCCGATTTTAAATATTGAAAGCAACATTACAGAACGTGACCCCAAAAAGAGCAAGGAATACAAGAACCTGAAATACATTCCTTCTAATAGGTTCGCTGACTACCTAGCCTCATTGCAGGGGCAGGCCGAATTCGATGTGAAAGCAGTGAACAAAGACATATCCTCTCTTGGAGCAAGCGAAGGGCGCCAGTGTGTGAGTATTAAGAGGGAAACAGAACCCCAACCTTACTATGTGGGATGTTTCAAATTTAAGCCTGATGCCGGGCTTTATTTTATAGTGACCTATACTGATGAAGAAGATATTGATTTCATAACCAGGATCATGGAGAGCTTAGCGCTCAGCGGCATAGGAGGCAAGAGAAGTGCAGGCCTAGGTAAATTCATCCTGGATGACCCTATTTTTCTGGATGCACCCTACTCAGAAGGGCTGGAAGCATTGGCCAGCCTCCTGAACAATGATAACAGTACTCAGCAGATGCTGTTGAACCTGGCCCTTCCTCAGGACCATGAACTGGACCAGGCTTGTAGTGAAGGCCATTACATGCTGGTCAGGAGAGGCGGTTTTGTGCAGTCTGATACCTACTGGCATCACCAACTGAAGAAAAAGCTGCTCTATGCCTTTGCCCCCGGCTCTTGCTTCAAGTCAGCTTTTCAAGGGGATATTTACGATGTTTCCAACAAAGCGAATCACAAAGTATACAGGTATTTAAAGCCGATGTTTATGGGGGTGAACATATGAAGAGCCATCTGAGAAGCTACACCCTGACTTTGAAAACGCTGTCCCCCCTGTTTATTGGCAGCGGGAAAGAAATTCATAAAAAAGAATATGTCTATGTGCCCAGGGGCCAGAGCGTATATATATTGGATATACCTAAATTCAGCCGTTTTTTAGCTGACCGCGGCCTTGTGAATGAGTATACGGAGTTTATGCTGGGCAATCAAAACGACCTCTATAAGTGGCTGCATGAGAAGAAAGTAAACGAAACTGAGATTAAAACCTTTGCAGCTTACAGGATAAGTGCTGCTGATGCTTTAAAACATAACAGTAACCTGAGAGGAATCCAGTTATTCATCAAGGACAACTGTCTTAGACCTTACGTGCCGGGCAGCAGCCTTAAGGGAGCAATCCGGACAGCGATACTGGCTAAAATGCTGTCTGAGAAAGAAGCCTTGGGTAAAAAAACTGTAAAAAAATTTATTGACGCGCTAAAAATCAAAGAAATGGACAGAACCTTAGCCTCGAAAACCCGTGCTCTGGAAACCGATCTTTTACACACTCTCAATTTCAGCGATAAAAAACCAGATGCTCTTAACTCAGTAATGCGGGGTTTGCAAATCAGCGACAGTGAACCTGTTTCAACTGATAATTTAATCCTGACAGTAAAGATAGACTTAACTGTTGCAGGTAATACTAAACCCATACCTATATTTAGAGAGGCGATAAAACCAGGAGTCTCTATAAAGCTGAAACTCACTTTAAACCCTGCAATTTTGGAAACAGCAGGTATTGATATAGATTTAGTAAAAACAGCCATAAGAGATTTCGCCTCAATGCAGGAAAAATATTTCTTTTCAGCCTTTAAGCACCCTCACAACTCCGACAGCACTAAAGTTGAAGACGGACTGGAGCTGTACCTGGGCGGAGGGGTAGGTTATGTATCAAAAACCGTAAGCTATGCCATGGGCGGCAGAGATGCCTTAGAATTTGTAGCCGGTCTTATGAACAGGCAGTTCAGGCGGCACAAGCACGAAAAGGACCAGGATATTGGAGTATCTCCGCACATCCTGAAAGGGACTTATTATAACAACCTGTTTTACCGGATGGGGCGCTGTGCAGTAGAAATCAGCTAAAAATGAGTTGCCCGTACGAGGTTAAGAATAATGAAGGGATTTATTATATGTTACGGCAGATAAAAATAAAACTGAAAATCGATAAAGGGACATATCCTAAGCATTATTGGGCCTATAACCTATATTCCATATTGCAGGAGATGCTTCCTCCTGACTATGCCAGTTACCTCCATCAGGACGGTATCAACCCCATAAACAATTACCTGATAATCCCTCCCAGAAAATATTTAGAAGAGCAGGGTGCTACTTGGGTAATTAATGTTTGGGGCGAGAAGGCCATAGAACATGTGCTAATAGCATTGAACAAGATCCGGTATCTAGAAATAAAAAGCTACGACACCAGGGTGGAGGTAGAAGGAATAAACTCGGGAAAGTTAATAAAAGAAAAAGATTTTGTTCGCGAACACCTTACGCAGAGCAACCCTCCCAATTGGTATCGGTTAATCCTGTTAAGCCCGACATCATTCAGAAGCAATAACGAATATACCCTGTTCCCTAGTTCAGAGCTGATTATAAAAAGCGCGGTTCAGAAATGGAACGCATATGCCCAAGAGACTATTATAAATGACGAACAGGCACTTGAAGATTTAATTAAGAACAGCCGTATTGTAGACTATTCACTGAAGTCTTGCCGCTATAGGTTTAAGGGAGTAAAGATTCCGGCGTTTATGGGCAGTGTGATTATTTCCTTAAGAGGCCCACATGCTATGCTGAATCTGTATAATATGTTGCTGAACTTTTTGCCCTATTCAGGGTTAGGAATAAAAGCCAGCTTGGGTATGGGAGCCGTAAGGGTAGAAGAGGGCGATAATGGTAAACAAAACAATTAATACAACGGAAATATACTTTGCTGACGAAAAAAATACTAACCCTAAAGTACTGAAAACGCCGATTTTTCATAAGCTTCATCCGATACCTATATTTAGAGGTTTCAGAGGAGTTTTTCACCAAAAGGAGCTGAACTAGAAATAAAAACTGGACTGTCGCCCGCAAACCAAATAATAGGCCCTTGCCAATTGGGCATTTTAGTAGGTAGGATTAAAAACAAATAACCCCCGTAAGGGGACGGAAACCCCCATCTTGTCTCCTTCTTCCATCTCCATATTAGATTAAAAACAAATAACCCCCGTAAGGGGACGGAAACTATTCTCTTGTTTGGTCGCCAAAGGCCATGCTAACTCACCTTATTAAAAACAAATAACCCCCGTAAGGGGACGGAAACTTTCTACTTTTGTCGTGAACCACCTTCTCGACATTATTAAAAACAAATAACCCCCGTAAGGGGACGGAAACTCGTATATTTCGCACCCTGTGTCGGTAGCATAGGGGCACTATTAAAAACAAATAACCCCCGTAAGGGGACGGAAACTGTGAAGGGGGGAGGTAATACATCACATTTATATGTATTAAAAACAAATAACCCCCGTAAGGGGACGGAAACTTGCCCACCAAACCATTCCTGGATCCAGTTTTAATTAAAAACAAATAACCCCCGTAAGGGGACGGAAACTAGGATTAGGTTAATAAAATACCCGTATGTTTACGAAATATACCATAGAGATTTGGGCGAATTTATTTGAAAAGTGTCCTAATACAGCTATTACTTGTAAAAAGAGGAAGAAAGGGATTTGGTTTGATTTTATATTTGTCTGAGCCTGGATCAGTTCTGAGAAAAAGCGGCGGTAAGTATCTCGTAGAACTGGATAAGGAGAAGATTGCTGAAATTGCGGCGGAGAAACTTCAAGCGGTAGTTTTGTTTTCAGGTGCCCACATAACCTCTCCTGCTATGATTTCCCTTTTTAATCGGGGAATTCCGGTTACCTGGTTATCATCCACTGGTAAGTTTTTTGGGAGGTTAGAGCTGACTAATCATGTAAACATAGAAAGACAACGCACGCAATTTCGCAGAAGTGAAAATGAAGCCTTTTGTTTGGATTTGTCCAAAATATTGATTAAAGCAAAGGTCAATAATTCTTTAGTATTGCTCAAAAGATACAACCGTAACAAAAAAAACCCTGATGTAGAGAGGATCATCGAAGAGATAATTAAAAACAAGAAAGGTATTGACGGAGCTGATGAGATTTCCAGGTTGCTCGGTATTGAAGGGTATATTTCCAGGTTGTATTTTGAAGCTTTATCAAAAATGCTCCGGGAGGAATTTAGATTTAAAGGCCGTAGCAGGCAGCCCCCAACAGACCCATTCAATTCCCTGCTGAGTTTTGGATATACGCTGCTGATCTATGAAATATATACAGTTATAGTTAATCGAGGACTACACCCTTATTTAGGTTTTCTGCATAGGGTTAAGCGTGGGCATCCAGCACTAGCATCAGACTTAATGGAAGAATGGCGGTCCGTTCTCGTTGATTCATTGGTATTCAGTTTAGTCCAAAGAGGTAGTATAAATCTCAGCGATTTCGATTTTGACACTAAGAATGGCGGAGTATATTTGAAAAGGGATAAGGCCAAATTCTTCATTAAAAAATTCGAGGAGAAGATCCGTAGAGAAAACAAGTATATAGATGAAGGAACCCCCATGTCTTTCCGCCAGGCTATAGATAACCAGGTTTTACTTCTGGTAAAGGCTATAGAAGGAAATGCCCCACAAATTTATAAACCTATTTTTCTGCGTTAAGTGGTGATTTTTACATGGAACACCAGGGATATAAGTATTATAAAGTCTATGATTCTTTCAGTTCTTATAATAATAGCGATAATTATCTGGTATTGGTCATATATGACATTTCTTGTGACCAGAAACGAAACAAAATAGCCAAAATACTGGAAAGCTTTGGCGTTAGGGTTCAGAAATCAGCATTTGAAGCTGTTTTGGACAAGCAAAGATATTCCAAACTTATAAAACAGCTCGGCCGGTTGCTAGATGACGAAGACTGTGTCAGAGTATATAAGTTTACAGGTAATACAGAAATGGTGGTATGGGGTACGATAGAAAACATTAAGGATGAAGAATTTTTAATACTTTAGGGGAGAGTGAGTGTAATGAAAATTATGCTAAGTTCAGTAGGGAATCGGGATCCATTTGCATTGGATAAAGACACGGGAGAAAAATCTTTTGGGCCTTTAATTACTGTTGCTCAGGAGATAAAACCAGATATATTGATAATGTTTCCCACCCAGCAGCAACTGAACGAAAAGTTAAGCTTCACCGAAGACCGCTGCGATGAAATTGAAAAAGAATTGAAAAAGATTTTTCCTAACCTGACAGTAAGAAAGATAGCTCTTAACCTGCCTGATCCAACAGACCACCATGAAATTTTGAGCCAGCTAAACAGTAGGATCAGAGAAATAAAAGAATTTTATAAACAGTCACAAGTAGAATATTATATTAATGTTTCTTCCGCCACTCCTCAGATTCAAGCATCTTTTTTAATTCTTGTCAGCAGTCAGCGCTTGAATGCTGTGATATACCAGGCCAGGGATCCCCGTTATGTAGAAGCAGGCCAGGAACGTGTCCGAGAAATTGATATTCAATTCCTTGAGGAGGAAAACCAGATTAACCGCGCCAGGATCTTTTACAATAAAAACTATTTTTCCAGTGCTGCTGATGAAATGGCCAAACTGTCCGTTGCTACTCGCAAAGTTGAAAGAGAAAAGATGGCGGAAATATATTCTGATCTCCTAACAGCTTATCATTTTGTTGATCTATATCAGCATGAAAGAGCACTGAAATACATTGATAAACTGATACCGACCCTGCAAAGACTGCGTAAGAACACATTGCTGGAAATACTGAAAAAACAG
>JACIYB010000054.1 GCA_014360155.1 Syntrophomonadaceae bacterium | reverse complement strand
CTGTATCAAGTGATCTTATCCTGGTAATGGATAACGGGATCGGTGCATCCGGCCAACCCCTCAGCACAAAACGCACCTACAGAAACGTAAAAATCACCGCTTCTGACGAGGATTTGCACGCGGTAGCCCAGGGCCTTATCGGGCTGCAGACCAGGACGAACCTGATGATACAGCGCAACAACACCGTAGAGCTCACAGCTGAGTAAAACCCTGAAAATTCATCCCCAGGAAAGGAGGTACCGTCATGAGCATCCAAAACACCCTTGAAATGGATTTTGCTACAGAGCTTAACAAAACTTACCGCATGAGAGTCTATGAGGCGCGAGAAGATTTGACCTCCGCTGAAATAGCTGCCGTTATGGACGATATCATTACCAAAAATATCTTTACCACCAACGGCGGAGAATTGACTGGTAAACTTGCGGCCAGGATAGTCAGCAGAGAAACTCAGGAATTCGATCTAACCTAAATGGATATAAGCGGGCGGGGCAAACCCCCGCCCGCTTATATCCATTCCCTTTAAAAGAGAAAAAATCAACTTACAATAACGGTCCTCGTATTTCCATCCCATTCAACCCTATTCTCGAGTGCTTCGACTATATCCCGCACCGGCACCCAAGCCCGGTCATTGATAATAACCCCCGGGATCTCTTTACCTTTAACTATTACTCTCACTTCTGCCATCTCACTGTTCTCCCCCTTCAAGTCTTCCATCAGCCGCTTCCACGGAAACCCCGGCCCTGGACAGTTCGGCCTGTTCACGCTGTCAATACGATAATGTCCGATAATGTGGTCTTCATCAAGCGGAATCGCATATTTTTCTGCCAACCTGCGGTGTAACCACAATGTAGCCTGGTACTGGGATTCCGTAAGCTGGTCGCCTGCCATCCCTTCATGTTCGATGCTGATAGTGTATCTATTGGGATTAGTGCCGTCATAAAGGGTCCATGACGGTTTATTAACAACACCGTTCGCCCAGGCGGTGTCTTCATCTTTAACCAGCTGCAAAATTCTTCCGTCTTTCGTTACCAAATAATTGGCGCTGACACCTGCCTGGGGATTTTGCATCCATAGAAGACAGCCAGGCATCAGCCCATCAGTAATATGATTAACTATCGCAACAGGGACTCTCCCGCCCCTTCCCCGCCAGCAGTTGGGAGTCCCGGCCCATTCAACCTCAAACCCGCTTATTTTTTTCACCCCCTGTAACCTATCTCCCATAATCGGGGCTTCAATATATGAATATGAAAACTTCTTTCAGCCTGACACCCTATGATACGGATAACAAAGGGACATAAAAATACAGAAACTGCTGGTGAGCAAATCACGGAGATTTCGCCTTTTGCCTGAATCAAATGTGCGAACTTGATTGACAGGTAAGACAACGATAAAATATCCTTACAATGAAAAAACAGTAGAGGACTCATTCGCTTCTGCCGGGTAAACCCAGGGCCTTATTTTTAGCCTTTACTGTGTCATAAAATTCATATAAAGGAGAATACCCTAATAGAGCAGTAGCCAGTTCAACCGTCCCCAGCACCCCACTCACAGCAGCCGTTCCGCCTGTTACCAACTCTGAACCTGACAGGAAAAAGAAACAAAATGACAGGATAAAACGTGCTGCAATTCCGTCTTTCGTTAACATAAGCGCCCCCTCTTTCATGCCAAAAGTGCATTGGCCCAAATTTCTATTATTATTTGACATTAGGGGGATTAATATATGCAGGCAAAAACTTCCTGTGACAAGCCTTTATAAACAACCAGGGGAGAACAGGTGTATTTGGCAATTAGAAAATCAGGCCCCTTGCTGGTCAAATTTTAGGCCACCCGAGAATAAAAAATTGATATAATTGACTACAGAGAAAAGAAGGGACTTCCTGGTGATGAATAAAAAACGAGGTGGTTATAATGGTCTTTGGTTTAGGAATAAAAAACAAAACCGTAAAGGAACTGCGCAAAAACATGGGCTTTACCGCAAAAGAACTGGCAGAGCACACAAGACTGAATACTTCAGACATACTCAAAATAGACAACCTGAAACTAAAAGAAGTCCCTGCACGCTTAAAGAAAAAAATCTTCCCCGTACTGCGGGGAGACAGCTTCGACAAAATCCCCTGGCTGTAAAGAGACAACAACTCTATCCCCTTGTCACTTGTCACCTGGCTATAATAAAATTCGGGAGGAAAGACATATGAGTAACGGTAATATCCGATTTTTAAACCTCACAACCCTGATTTTGGCCCTGGTTGTCCTGTTGATCCTGTTAACCCCACAAATAACCTTCAGGAGTGAAATTACTCCCTACATATTGGTTGCTGCTCCCCTGGTAGGTGCACTCGTTCTTTTTATTTACCTGCAAAAAAATTCAGGGAACCTCAGCCAATCAGACGAAAAAAAGTATAAAACAAGCATGATAACCTGGGTTTCCCTGAGCATATTGTTTTTTATCCTTTATTTCATAGTCTTACGGCTTCTTTAGGGAAACGCGAAAACTGTCCGTGTTTCCCTCCTTAAAAAGATCTTTCCCTGAAAATAAGGTACGAATAGACGATGGGAACAACAACCATCAGGAGTATGGAACCAAAGAACACATATGCCGCCCAGCCGGCCTGGAACAAGGACATAACCAGGCATACTAGGCCGCCCGCAACCCAGATTCTTGCCCCCAGCCGGTGTGTCCTCTCCCATACCTCCTCACTGGCCAGCGTCCAGGGCGTCTTTATGCCCACAAAATAGTTATGCCGGAACTGGCCCATGAAATTGCCTATGATGACCAGCAAAACGGCAACCAGAGCCTTCACAACCAGGCCGATGTTCACCGTATAGCCCAAGGAGAACAGTATAGTCGCTGCCCACAGGACACCGAAAAAGAGAACCAATGCCCAGCGCAAGAAAGCGTACGCCCCTGCAAAACGGCTGTAGTTTTCGCGCCTGGGGTCTATTAAAGGCGTAACCAGCAGCAGGATGTAAAGCCCCACGGCCAGCAGAGGCGGGAAAAAGGCCCCAAAACTCTTAGGATAATAGGCGTCTACCTCTCCATGTATATTCCAATGCCCCGGCACTTTTCCCGGCAGATGGGGGAATACCAGGACAGCGGCCAGCAGCATACCGGCCATAACAAGCCACAGCGGCCAGTCATTCTTGACCATCTCCCAATCGAGGCGATAAGCACCGTGATTATTTTTCTTTTCCATATTTACCTCTCCTTCCGTTCAGGTCTTTCACCAACCTGGAACTCGCTTTCTTCTCCCGCCGGCTTCATAACCTTCTGGTTCGACGCCTGCAGGATCTGGTAAAACCAGCCGATAATCTCCTGGAAAACAGTAGTATTGAGAGAATAATAAATATTCTGGCCTTTGCGCACATCCTGCACCAGGTTAGCCTGTTTAAGAACATTCAGGTGATGGGAAACACTCGGTTTTGTAATGTCAAACCGTTCTGCAATCTCCCCGGCAGTCAAATCGCCTCCTTGCAGAATCTGCAAAATTTCCCGGCGAGTTGCATCTGACAGGGCCTTAAAAACAATATTAAGCGGCATGATGCACTAACTCCCATATTTAGATTGTTAGAAAAGCATCTAACTGTTTAATTAAATTTTAACCTACAGCACAGGATTAATCAAGGAAGAAGTTTATAAAAACGGAATAAAGCTGTAAGCTAAATGGGGACAAAATAACTAATCTAAAAGAAAATGAGGGAAAAATGAGAACCGTACTCATTTTCCCCTCATAACAAAGCCTTTATTATCGCACTTATAAATTCCCGGAAATCATCCAAATCATTTCGCAAAATTTTGTACACCTCTTTATCATCAACTTCTTGGTAAAGGTGGACAACTCTATTCCTGAACTTCGCCATTTGCATGAAATTCTTTTCTTTCTCTTTCGGCAAAATCTTCTGTTCAACCAAAATAGAAAACACTTCCGCATAAGTCTTGGGAGATCTAAAACGTTTCCGGGCAATAATGTGATTGGACACATCTAACATAGCTTCGATTGATACTTGCAGCAGATGTTTGGCAGCTTCAATATAAAAAAATTTATTCAAAAATTCTTCTTCCGGGAGTCTGGCCAAGATTTGCATCTTGCTCAAATTATTATCAATAATATTTATCTTTTGTTGGATAACTTCTTTATCCACCATTTGCATAGGCCTCCCTGAGAACCTTAGAGCGCTCCCGATAAAAAACATTTAAACCATAGGCAAAGTCAAGATATAATTTGTAGGTTTCTTCCAAAAAATTGCTGGTAGCTATATAATCTGCTTCATAAATCAATTTGCCTTCTGTTACAGCCCGGTAGCGAAGTTGGATAGGGACTTTATTAAGATTTACGACGTCAATATTGTCACTTCCTAATGTAACACTTAAATCAGCTTCTAATTGCAATTCCTCTTTTAGATCAACTTTAACTTCCGGCATAAAAATTATGCCCAGATCAATATCGCTGTACTTATTTTGATACTCAGTACCGTAAGAACCAAATAAATAAACAGCAGCTATATCTTCTCTACCTCTCAATGATATTTCTATTTTTTTCTTTAAATCATTTATCGCTCTATGTTCTACCTGCACACATAATTCCTCGCTTTTAAAGTATCTTTTTGCCATTATACTTTTTCACCCTTTTCCTTGCAAGTTTTTGCACTTTATCGTTTTTTAACCTCTTTTTACCCACTAAAATTTTACACTGCCCTTTCCATAATAAATACCACTCTCTTAACCCTTCGGCCCATTTTCCAGAACCTTGTGCAGCATAACGGCCAGCTCTTCTTCCGTCGGCTTCACCAGGTTATTGGCGATACCTCGGGCCTGCGAAAAAATGCTTAAGAACTTTTCTCTTTCTTCAGCGCTGCACTCTGGCGGTCTCCCCACCAGCTTTTTAATTACCAAGGAAAACTCTTCCAGGGAGTCGAAGCTCGAAACATCGAACGCTTCCTGCAGCTTCGGGTGCCCGGTTTTTTCCCAGTTGAATTCGGCATAACAGGGCAAAACCATCCCGTTAGCCCTGCCGTGGGGAACGCCTTTGAAATACGTGAAGCAGTATCCTACCGCATGAGGAATAGATGTTCCTGTTTGGCTTATCGCCAGGCCGGCGAGTAGCGACCCGTACAATAGCTTCTCCCGCTGCTCATAGGAGGGGATCTCTTCCCGCGCCAGGGCAGCCAGTTCTGGCCCGAGAATGCGCATAGCTTCCCTGGCCACAGCATCGCTTAGCGGGTTCGCCCTCACAGTGAAATAACTCTCAAAAGCATGGGAAAACGCATCCACTGCAGTATCCGCAGTTATATCGAAGGGAAGCCCCTCTGTGTACCCTGGGTCCAAAAAAGCTACCTGGGGAAAAATAATGCTGGAAGCCAGATTCTTTTTATTTTCAATTTCTGGCCAGGTCAATATGGAATAAGGGGTTACCTCTGAACCTGTTCCCGCGGTAGTAGGAACCGCAGCAACCGGCAAGGCACGGTCAAACTTTACCGCAAACAGATCTTCATCACTCAGGTCGTTTATCGCCAGCACAGCTACCGCTTTGGCGGCATCCATCGGCGACCCTCCGCCGATACCGACTACAAAATCCGCCCCCAGCTCCCGGGCTATTTCGGCCCCGGTGCGCACCGTGGAAACAGAAGGGTTGGGCTCAACTTTATCGAACACCTTCCACTTTATCGAAAAAGACTCCAGAACAACCAAAACGTCTTCCAGCGAGCCGTTGCGCCGGGCGGACCCTCCCTTTCCCGTCACTACTAAAGCCTTTTTCCCCAGCCCCTTAAAAACTTCTCCGTTTTCCTTGACAGCGTTCCTGCCGAAATATATCTCTGTAGGTGCCAGCCACTTCCATACCATCTGAACCATCTCCTCGTTCAAAACCTTATTTTTAAAAATTCTATCATTTTTTTGCCTCTGGTTCATCCCCGCTGTCACCTGCCCTTTTTAGAACCGCGCCCCTTTGGCGATGCATCCCTGTTTTTCATTTAAAAAGATTTTTCCCTAGAAATAAGGTACGAATAGAGGAAATCCCAGAACAGCAGCCAGCAAAAGCCCGGACAAAATAACCCGCAGCAGCCACTCATTCTTAAGCATCTCCCAATCAAGGCGGTAGGCGTTATGCTTTTTCCTTTCTTCCATCTTTATCTTCCCTTCCGTTTAGATCTTTCATCAACCTGAATCTCACTTTCTTTTCCTGCCGGCTTTGCCCTGCTGCTCTGGTTCGATGCCTGCAGGATCTGGTAAAACCAGCTGATAAGCTCCTGGAAAACAGTCGTGTTGAGAAAATAAAAATATGAATAACTATTTAATTAAGGTGGTCAGATGGCCTCGTTGAGAAATATACGGATTTTTAGAGGTTTGAAGGGAGAGCTTCCGCTTGTGTCAAACTAGAAGAAATATGCTATGATGGGAATTAACATTGACAACACTTTTATCCGGGAGGAGATAAAAAATGACCAACTCCAGCCCTAACTTACTTGAAAAGAGCAGACTCCTGCTGCAAAAGAAAGACCATTCTGGAGCCATAAAAGTGCTTGCAAAGGAACTTAAACGCCGTGAAGACCCGGTCGTGCGCAACAACCTGGCTATGGCCTTCTACCTGTCCGGGGAGCACAAAAACTGCCTGGATACACTGGACAAAAACCTGTCCGCCGGTGCCGACCCCAACCCGTTTGCCCACAGCCTGGCAGCACTGGCCCTAGTGCAGCTGGGCAAGAATAACGAAGCCAAGACACAGCTGGAAAAAGCCGTTGCCGATTTTGAAACCGGAGTCAGCACGCTGCGCCGGGGAGGATACCATATACCCGATTACTGGGCCGAATACACGGTCATGATCCTGCGAGCCGCAGGTGCGCTGCAGGACCACCGCCGAGTTTACGAACTCTACCGACGCTGGCAGAACCTGCACAACAACTGGGAGAGCACATACTTGGGAGGTGTAGCCGCCTTCAACCTGAAAAAATACCGCCAGGCCGCCAGGTGCTGGGCATTAATATCTCATTACAGCACTCTTTTCACCGCCATGCAGCGGATAGCCTTGCTCTCTGACCAGGAAGCAGTCCCTCCTTTTATAATGGACTATAAAATTGCCGATGAGGCAGATATTATGCAGATGACAAAGCAGGCCATGGAACAACGCGGTAAAATGCAGTGTATAGCCGAGGACGGAGCTATTAGGATGTTTTTCCTGTCGTTTATATTTGATGAAGAGGCACCAGAGGAATCCAGGAAAATACTCCTAGAAATACTGGTGGAACACAGTGGAGAGTGGGGAGAAAAGTTAGCAAAATCTATTTTACACGCCAGCAGGTTAAGCCGCAGTTTAAAAACTTCGGCTGCTTTTGCCCTGGTCAAGTCCGGGGTCTACAGGGAAGGAGAACCCATTCCCTCCTTTATTGACGGTCAGGAAACAGAACTGGTCATAAAAAGTATTTCCAGCGAGGTAACCCCGGAGGAAGAAGAAAAGTTTTATCATAAATTGAGGAGCCTGTTGCAGGATAACGAACTCGAAGCAGCAGCCGTGTTTATAGAAGAGGAAATGAACAGCGGCCGGCTCTACCCCGATGCTATACCCCTCCTGGCCCGGATTTATTACCAGCAGGACGACCATGAAAAGCTGGAGAGCACGCTCGAACTGCTCAAGACGATAAGTACACAGACCGGTGACCCTGGTATGCATTTGGCCCTGGCCCGCTTGTATGCAGACATAGGCGAATATGACAGAGCCCTCACTTTTCTGGAGAAGATAGATGCAAACGAATTAGAGGAAGACCAGCAGCAGGAAATGTTTGCCATACTGAACTACCTCCAGGGTAATGACATTGTTGGGTATGTATTTGAATCCATGCGCCAGAAAATCGAGGAAAAGCCACTCGGCAAAAATCCCGCACTTTCCCGCGGCCTGAAAAACATGCCGGCGGGGTGGTTAAACGCAGCCTGTGCTGAATACGGGATCAATCCGGCACGGCTACGGAAAGATCGGGAAAAACAGGTTATTGCTCATCTGAAAAATGAGCAGAACCTGGCAGGAATCCTGCAGGAACTCGAGCCGGAAGCAATCGAACTGCTGAAATACCTGTTGGAAAAAGACGGCTGGAGCAGAATGAATGCCGTGACCCGTAAATTTGACTCCATGGAAGGAGACGGCTTTTTCTGGGACGAAGTGCCTCCCTTTTCACCTATAGCCCAACTGTGGTACCGGGCCCTGCTATTCGTCGGTAGGTGCAAAATCAACGGCCGAAATACCAAAATTGCTACAATTCCGGTAGAACTGCGCCCGGTTTTAGAAAAGCTTTTGCGGGACAAACCCCCTCTGAGCACCGATGAGCGGTGAAAGGCGGAAAACTGCCGGACCTGTCCTTTACTGTTTATAGCCTTTACAGAGGAAATTATTAGCACCCATAATGGCGTCCCTATTGCTCAGGTGACTCCACCCAAAGACAAAAGTCTGGTACAAAAGCTGATCGGTATTATCCCTGATGATGGTTATACAATGGAGGACGTACGAAGAGAGCAAAATGCATTTCATCCAGATGTCGATGACTTTGAGGACGAACTAATCTCTGTCTGTGCTAAACGCACCAAAATGGATTACATCATTACACGCAATACCAAAAACTTCACAAACTCACCCGTTCCAGCAGTCACACCGGAAGATTTTTTAACAGATTTTTTTGAGCATCTTTAGATTACAATAAATTGCGTACAGGCTTATAAGGTTCCCTGCCCCCTAAATATATTTATTCAAAAAAAAACTTTTTTCACAGTTCCATCTCTTTTACAGCAGCTTTTTGTATTTCCAGCATATATGCTTTAATATTTTCCCATTCTTTATCAGTCAGCAAAGATTGCCGGTCTCCTTTTAAGTTAAGGGCCGGCTGTTGGTCCTCAGCCATTCGGCCAGCTGTTCTTTGCTGATATTACCGGCAGCCAATTCAAGCATGGTAATATACGCATCTTTTTCTGCAGCTAGCAATTCCTGTCCATTCATATATAAAAAGGTGTCCATAACAACTAAAGCAATGCGCTTATTCCCATCTGTAAAAGGGTGATTCCTGCATAAATGGAAACCATATGCTGCCGCCATAGCAAATATATCCTGATGTAAATATTCCCCTTCTATTGCTATCTGTGCCTGAGCCAGAGCCGAATCCAGCATCCCTTCATCTCTAATGCCATTAATGCCTCCGAATTCTTCTATAAGCTTTGTATGGAAATACAAAACTGTTTTCTTAGTAATAAACCTTATCTTGTTCATCTGGACAGTTCCCTCAGCGAGTTTTTGTATTTCTTTTTGGTGTTTCTATATGCTTCTGCCCATTCAGCGAATTCAGGATCATATTGACTTAAATAAAGTCTATCTTTTTCTTCAACTAAATGCAGTTGGTCGTTTTCTTTTAAGTTAAGGCGTTCAATGATTTCAGCCGGTAAAATTACACCCAGGCTGTTACCTATTTTCCTTATTTTTAAGCTTGGCATTTTATAACCCCCAGAGTTATAACCTTTGTTATAACTTATAATAGCATAATTTTGTCATAGGTGAAATTTTATCAGATTTATTATATCATCTCCTATTTACCTAAAACACTGAGACGGTTCTGGCGTTTTCTTCCTGCGAAAATGCCAGAACCGTCCTACTGTTTTTTTGACTAAAGCGGCTCAGTTGAAAGCGAAAAATCATCACTGTTATATCCTCCATAAACTGCCTTCCCGGGAGGTAATATCCAACTCATAGGAGTCCAATCAAACCACCAAAGACTACCAATCGTAGTGCTGCCTGATTTGTAGTTTGCTCCAACTTTTACAGTATACCAGAGATCTTCACAATCTCCGTAATATTGTGGATACCAGAAAGCATTACACTCATGATAAAACACCACAATATTGTTTCCAGAATAATTAGCGGCCTCATGAACTAAAAGTTCATGAGGAAAACGTTTAAAGCCATAATCTGTTTGATAGCCGGGATTCAAATCCCATTCTTCATCAAAATATTCGCCTTAAATTCTCTTTTCCAGCAAATCATTCGCGTCTGTAGCAGGTGCAGCCATTACAAAAATGGCTAACAATATAAAAATTTGATCACCCATTTTATTTTTCTTTAATTAACGGTGATGATAAAATAATAGAATGACAAATATCCCCCCAAGCTATCTACCGGTAGATTTAAACTTTTTATTTGAGGGGAGCATTATAATTTGTTTATTTTCCTCCTTCCTATTATAAGATTAAACAACTAGTTACTAAACCTTACCATTAGTTAAGGATCTAACTATTAAGATACCAGATAAAACGTTTATAGGTATTCGAGAATTTGTATATCTAAAAGGATCAACTATCCACCCTAATACTTTAATCCCATAAGGTGAAGTCAACCCAAAAACGTAGAGATAACACATAACAGGAATTAATCCGGCTATTAATAAAACAAGCGAAGGAAGTAGTAACCAGTTAACCTATAAATTCCCAGTAAAAATAGCTTTAAATCTTTTCCATTCAATTAGAATACCAAAAAAAATTGCCAAAAAACTATTCATGATAGCAGGAAAGTACTCAAACTCTGATCTGGTTTTTGCACCTATTTGATGGAAATGAATCATCAAGTTAAGAATAACAAGCCCAAGTAATATTACTCCCATATATTCGAATACAGCTTGTTTTTTCAAAGTAATTACCTCCCTAAATTGTTATAATCTCAGATAACTTGTAACTCAACTATTAATTCTAAGGAGTTGATACATATAAGTGATTTCTATACATTCACTGCGTGTTATTGTATAGCTGTTTTAAATCCTGCATTTTAGTAATAAGGCGATAGATTACGTTTAACCCACCACCTTATTGAGTAAATTAATTTCAATCACTTTTTTATAATATCAGATTACCTCGTCAGGAAAGATAAAAAATATTTTATGGGGAGGGGAGTTGCCCCCAGCCGGGAATCAGTTGTACGTCTTGTCGGTGCCTTCCTCATGGAGTTTGATGAAAAGTGGACTAGTAGCCGCAAGTATCTTGATATGACTGAGTATTTAGCTTTGTCAAAAGAACATTTCAAGAAAAGTCAAAAAGTCGTTCGTATCGGTAATTAAAAAATCTTTATTTCTAACCGGAGGTTTTTACACATGATTTTGGACTTGATCAAGAAATGCCCATGCTTTTCCATTGCCGTATTGTTCAGAACAAAGAACTTTACAATCAGCCCATCCACCAGACGAAGTACCGGCATTACGATAGATATCAGAAGTTCCAAAGTCATTGTCTTCAGATGATCCTGCATAATCAGCCGAAGTTGAGGTACAATCATATCCAATAACCATTGTTGGGTAAGATTTAGCTGTTACCAGTTCTTTCTTTAATTGCCAATTTATTTTTTGAGATATTTCTAACTGTGTACTTAATTTATTTTTGAGCAGCATCAGGCCTGTTTTTAGAGTAGCATTAACAATCGTATTGATAAAATGAGGTACAGTACAACAAAAAGTGATAAAAAGTTGTTTATTTTTTTAAATTTCTGTATTCTGCTTTGTTATTTTATAAAAAGAATTTAATAATATGTAACCGAATACAATTCCGCCTGTATCAGCAAGTAATGGGGTATAAGCCCATGAGGGTACAAAGGGAAGATTAATTCCCATAGCTGGAAGGGTATAGGTATTTGTTGCCCAAAATGATGGAATCCCAACTAATAAAAATCTTATCCAGTCAAATTGCCATTTACCTTGCTTAATCAGAGTTCTATAAAGACGAGGAAGAGCTAGTGCAATTCCAGTAATAACAGGAAATACTGCTGAAGAAATAATAACTGGTAAATGGTTTCCTTCGGTTTTACTTTGAAATAGCAAAAATTGTTGATAATTTCCAAGTTTATATATAAAAAAAGTAACAAGAAAAACGTATATTAAACAATATATAGAACGGTTAAGATTGTTCATATTAACCCCCCATGCCTTAAGACAGCAACTACTGATAAAAAAACTTGGGTGAGGGGTTGAAGACTTAAGAACGCTTGGTCTGGTTTTGTCTTTTACTTATGAGCTCAAAAAGTGAGGCACTAGGAGTTCCAACAGAAAGAATATGTCTTTAATCGCTTCCCAATCGCCTTTCCCCTGCGCTGATATTAAATCTTCATCCCCAAGAAGTTATTTCCGTATTAAATTTTCCTAATTTTATATTAAAGAGAAGTTTTATTGTTGTTCTTCAATATAAACAATTGGATATGGGGTATCTTTAACTGTATAATGTTCTTTATATATGATATCTTCAGGCTCAACTGGATAATGGCTATCTCTCCAATAATCCTCTATTCCAAATTTTTTATTGTAGTACTCCCTATTTTCTGTATAATCCCCACAAGTAGTTTCAAAAAGAAGTTCATCTTCAGCCCATACTCTCATTTTAACATTAAGCAAAGGTTTTCCTTTTTCAGGTGCTGTAAAAGCATCTGTATTTTCCTCATAAGGAATATAATGATGTTTTTGAGATTGAGCATACACATAAGAAGACCCAAATATACTAGCAATAATAATCAAACATATTATAATTTTAATTGATATTTTTTTCATTTTTTCCTCCTTTTGTAAATATAAACTAGTACATACCAGAACTTAATATAATATCAGAAAACTCATATTTGGCTAAAAAACCAGCTTGCCAATCGGAATAACCTCCGCCTTCTGAATAATTCCCGTCAAGCTCATTCCAAAAGTAATTCGTGGAGTAATCTTCCCAATTAAAATCAACATAAAAATCATACCAATCATCTGCTGGAACTTCAGAAGCTACCGTAACAATGGTATAACCACCATAAGAAGCTAAATCATATACTAAATTCCCTTCATCTGGCGTATTCGCCCCTTCTCGAATATAACTATCTGCAGTTAAATAATCTCTATCATATTTTGTTCTCCATGCTAAAATATAATCCTCTAATAGTGATTTATTATCAATACGAACATAGGCACTTGAATCTTCATTTTCATCTAAATACCTAGTATTAGTTTGCTCAATATATATAGACATCTGACTATCAGATGTTCCTGAACCGTTATAGTAATAATTTAGTGGGTTAAAACTCATTGTTACATAGTAAGCGGCAAAACAACATTTACAGAATCCTAACAGACATATTAAGGTTAAAATTAATAACAGAGATTTATTTTTTACTATTAACATCCATTAATATCCTCCTTTAATCTAAATTTCACTTATCAAAAACTATATGCTAAAAAAATTTTTTTCATTAAAAATTGTATTAATCAAAACCTCTTCTCTTTTTTCATGTCCTGCTTTAAACTATTCCACAAAAATCGCATCTGTAATAGCACTAGTCTGATCGATTAATGAACCGTCTTCAGCATAATGAAGGCTTTTTGTCCTATAATATTTACCTTGCTCGACAGAAACGGTTTTTACTCCCCAGGCATAATCGGCATTGTAATCAACAAATGTGTAGCTACCCAGGTTTCTCCATGTAGAACCAGTCCATTGCTGAAGTACCAATTGAACACTTACTTCATCACAGACCCTGTTACAGCTAGTATAACCATACATCTCTACTTGCCCATTATCTAAATCCCTGATTTCACCGTGCCATTCATTAATTAAATAATCCCGGGTTTTAATTTCATGTCCATTAATGTCTGACTTTAAAATATCCCTTTCATGATGCACAACTGCATGAGATTTAGACTCTGGAATTGGTAAATCAGTTGCAGCTACTACAGGCACAGATATAATAAAAACAGTTAACAACATAAACACTAGGACTAAAAGGCTTTTTAATTTTGACAAAATATCCCTCCTTTTTTATTTTTTTTGTAAAACTCCTCCTTTCAAAATATCTTCATGTTATAATCGATTGAGAACTGGAAAAAGTTCCATTTTTTATAAAAATTTTTTAAATATAAATTTTGTTATTAAAATGTTCGTCTATCTGTTTTTCAAGAGGAATTAAGAAATGAAGAATGTAGAGTTATTCAAAATAATATACAATACTCATTTTGAGCAAATATACCGTTCTACTTTTCTAGTCAGTCAAAATGAACAAATAGCAAGAGACGCTGTACAGGAAGCCTTTATT
>JACIYB010000053.1 GCA_014360155.1 Syntrophomonadaceae bacterium | reverse complement strand
TTTACAATCAAATCTTCTGGTTTTAAAATCGATCGACTGAATATAAAATCCTTTAAAATCAGTCTTACCCTTTTTCTTTATAAAATCCTGCGCCAGCAAGGCAACACCTATAGCCCCCATAATACCGTACCAAGGAGGTACAATCACCTCCAACCCCAAATATTTATTAAAAGCCTGGACTAACCCTTTGTTGGCAGCGACTCCTCCCTGAAACATAACCGGGGGCAAAATTTCCTTGCCTTTGCCTAGATTATTCATGTAATTCCTCACCAAGGCATCACACAACCCCGCTATAATATCCTCAATATTATAGCCGAGCTGTTGCTTATGTATCATATCAGATTCTGCAAAAACTGCACAGCGCCCTGCTATACGCACTGGATTTTTAGCCTTTAATGCGTAATCCCCAAACTCTTCTATAGGTATACACAGGCGGCTGGCCTGTTGATCCAGAAAAGATCCGGTCCCAGCGGCACAAACAGTATTCATGGCAAAATCAGTTACCACACCGTCCCGCAAAATTATTATCTTAGAATCCTGTCCCCCAATTTCAATAATCGTCTTTACATCCTTGACGACTCTGGAGGAAGCAATAGCATGAGCAGTAATTTCATTTTTAACTACATCGGCACCAATTACCAGACTGGTTAGATACCTTGCACTCCCTGTAGCTCCTACGCCTGCTATTTTAACTTCCCCTTTGGTTTCCTGTCCTATGGAATACAGCCCTTCCTGAACAGCAGCTATAGGTCTGCCGTTGGTACGGAGGTATTTTCCTGTCAATACATTCCCCGCTTCATCAAGCACCACTATATTAGTGCTTACAGACCCTACATCAACGCCCAGATATCCCTTAATCATACAATCAACCTCTCGAATTTTCCGCTTTTTACTTCTCTACGCCTTTCCAATAAATCCACAAACGCCTCTAACCGGGTTTGTACCCCGGCTTTCCCGGTTTGTTCATCTATAAATAACGTTAACAAGGGGATGTTGAGATCCCTGCTAACACTTGGCAAAATACTCTTAGCAACAATCTCCGGTATACAAGCAAACGGAGCCAGTTGGATTACTCCATCAAAACCGTGTTTCGCGTACAAAATCGTCTCTCCGATGCTATTAACCCCGTGTCCGCCTATAGGCGCTTCCTTTAAATACGGTTTAGCCACCTCAAAAATACTGCCTTCCAGATTTATGATGGTATTCTTGCGGGTATAAGAAGTAAGGTATATCGACCGGTCAGTTTCAACTCCCATTTCCCCCAACATTATTTGTATGTAATAGTTTGCAGCAGGTTCCAGTACCACATATATTTCCCCAATGATTCCAATTTTTAGGGGGTTGCGGCTTTTATCCTGGAGTATGTTCCCTAACAACTTCAGCCCTTCGTGCTTCGCATCTTGAATTTCTTCTATGTTATTGGCCTCGTCAAGCATCTCCAGCGCCTTCCAAAGCGCTCTGGTAGTATCCCCCCTGTTAACCTCATAAGGACGAATTTTATGCGAATACATCTCCACATCATCAATAGCCTTGATCTTTTCCCAGGCGATTTTAATCACCTCAAGAAAATCCTTGACTGAAAGCCCCCCGGAAACCCTCAGCCAGTTTATCTTTTTCCAGAAATCCTTGAGATCACAAAGAGGCGGCTCAAAAGCAATTACTTTAACATTTTTTTCTATTTCCTCCAACAAATACTGGTGCATAACCCAATAATATCCTGCTCTGCAGGGTCCCATTCCCCCAGAAGTGATTATGATTTCAGCTCCTTTTTCCGCAACTTCCAAATAAGTCCCCAGCAGTATCTTAAAGGGTATACAAGCAAACTCCGGTGCATAGCGAACACCTAAATCCAGAGTTTTTTTGCTCGGTTCGGGAGGAACTATGCATTCGTGCCCTATATTTTCCACCAGCCATTTAAAGGCAATATATGAATATCCCATATGGGGAAAGCTAATCTTCATCTCCTCTCCCTCCGGTAATTAATCATATCTAGAAACGCTTCTATACGCGTCCTAACTCCTGCTTCTCCTGTATGCTCATCTATAGTTATTGATAAGTACGGCAGTTGACTTCTTCTCCTGATCTCTATTTCCAGGAGACGATCTACCATAGCATCAGGTCCGCAAGCAAATGCAGTGACATGTATAACTCCACTTATCTCACCCTGGTTTATATAGTGCAGCGCTCCATATACAGCCCGATTAGAAAAATACCAAAACATGTCCTTCGGCAAAGTGCGCGCCTGCCGGTTCAAAACTTTGTCACTGAGCATATCCTGGGTCAACACCTGGACATTCTCTTTTTCCAAGATATTCAGCAACCCCGAATTTATGTAAGAATCATAAATGGCATAGGGATACCCAACCACTGCTATTTTTAAATCATATCCGCGCATTCTGGGCTGCCCTGCACCGGCTCCATCTCCCAAAACTAAATCTATAGCCTCCGGGGGAGAAACCCCCTGACAAAGTATTTTTTGATAGTCGCGCTGTACTTGCAAAGCTCTTTTATAAGCTTTGCTTATCTCACCCTTTGAATTCCCCAGACGTGATCCAACTTCAAGATAAACATTTAAAAGCTCATTCTTCCCCTTTTTAAGGTCTACCCGTGTGTCTATAATATCCGGCAAATCGTCTAGGGAAAGCCGGATCATATCCGGCAAGCCGAGGAATTTGGGGCAAAAAGTTTCTGTCCCAAAATCGCCATGCCTGCGGACACTAACCAGGCGTGGACAGAAAATACAGTCCACTTTCCCTGCTAGGTACGCAACATGTCCGTGATATATCTTTATCGGTATGCAGGCATCGTTTACAGCCTCCTTAACGCCCCTGTCCATTATAGCCCTGGTAGTAGGCGGTGAAACAACAACCTCATGCCCAGTTTCTTCAAAAAATGTTTTCCAGAATGGGAAATATGTAAAATAAGCCAAAGTGCGAGGTATACCGATTTTAGCCACTTAGCAAAATCCTCCTACATTCCCCTGCTGCCAAAAATGCTGGCAATTCAGCTTTAAAAATTAGCCCTGTTTTATGTTTTCACACCTTTACCCTCATATCTCCTACTCTTCGGGTAAATCTAATCTTATCATAATATTCTACCAAAGGCAGCGCATACTTGCGAGTAGTATTGAATATATCCCTCGCTGTAGCAAGGCTTAGCTCTTTTTCAAAGGCAAAAAACTTTTCGAGCCTTTCCTTCCCCTCCTCTATCGCTTTTTTTGAAAAATACATATCTTGAGTCACCTTTATAATAACTCCCTGGTCTGTGAGATAGTTCATAATCTCCTGTAAGGTATCATCCTTCAGACTCAACTTCCTCTTTACTTCTTCTAAGGAAGGCGGACTGAATAGATTTTCATTCATTAAACCAACAATTTGAGATATTGCTTCTTTTTCTTTCTCATTCGGAGCTGGAGAATATTCGGGAAGCTTTAATTTGTTATCTCGATTTACCAGTACCCCGTTATCTTCCAGTTCTTTAAGTATAAAGTTAAATATTTTCCCATTTATGTCAGGGAAAAATCGGCTCCTCATGTCTTCTTTGGGATAGCCGTCGCGCAATGGATATTTCTGGTGATATTCCGCCAACGTACCGCTTATTTTTTTGCTTATAAGCTCCAGGCCATAATAACTTATATATTCTTCTTTTTTTATTTCTACTGCCTTTTTTTCTTGGATTAACTGGTTTATTTCCTTTTTTACCTGTTCCTCAGAGCTGCCTGTTTTTTTGGCCAACTCAACCAGAGAAACTACTTCTTTGGGGTTAGACATCAATTCATGCTGCACCACCTCATTAAGATCCCCTTCTTCCTTTACCATCAGTTCGTGCAGCACATCCTCTTTGAAACGTTTTTGTTTCGGGGCATTAGGGTCAATTATAGTCCCTCCGCCAATTGTTGTTACAGGGGAATAAAATCTTATGACAAAAGGATCTCCTTTGCAGCAGACTACGGGCTTTTCCATAACTATCTGGGCAAAAGCTTCTTCCCCCACCCTTAGTTCATCACGGTCCAGCAGTACTATCCTCCCCAGCGCTTCATCCGTCCCCAGATGGAACCTTATACGATTCCAATTTCTGAGATTTCGAGGACTTGACTGAAGAAGCCTCAGGCGCGTATCTACCCTGTAGCTGGGGCTTAAATAACCAGGAGTAACAAGCAGATAACCCCTTTTTATATCCGCTACTTCGATTCCCTGTAAGTTTACTGCTACGCGCTGGCCTGCATATGCATCAGATACCTTTTCATTATGGACCTGTAAATTTCTTACCCTGACCAGGCGCCGTTCTGGCATCAGCTCAAGTGTGTCACCGACGCTAATTTGCCCTGACCAGAGAGTTCCAGTAACGACCGTACCGAACCCTGCAATAGTGAAAACCCTGTCGATAGGAAATCTCGCCTGCCCAAAAGCCGGTTTTTCTTCAACTTCCTCTGCCAATCTTTCGATATTAGCAACCAGTTCTTCTATTCCCTCTCCGGAAAAAGCTGAAACAGCAATAATAGGCGCCCCTTTTAATATCCCTTTATCGATAAAGTCCCGCACCTCTTCTTCCACTAGAATCAGCCATTCCTCATCTACCAAGTCTTTCTTAGTTAGGACAACAATCCCCTTGTTCACTCCAAGCAGTTCAATTATATCCATATGTTCGCGTGTTTGCGGCATAACTCCTTCGTCTGCAGCTATTGTGAAAACCACCATATCTATCCCAGAAGCTCCCGCAAGCATATGCCTTATAAAACGTTCATGCCCGGGAACATCAACAATAGCCGCCTTTTGCCCACTTGGAAGGGTAAAATGAGCAAAACCCAGTTCTATAGAAATGCCCCTCTGTTTTTCCTCTTTCAGCCTGTCAGTGTCTATACCTGTGAGAGCCCGTACCAGAGTAGTTTTTCCATGATCAATATGACCCGCTGTTCCTATTATTAACCTTTTCATTTTTCTCTCCTCTTTGATAGCTATTAAGACTCAGACCATCGAATTTACTTTTCCAGAACCTGTACCAATAGATCCGCTATTTTTTCTTCATCCCCTTGGAGCAGGGTTCTAACACTTATTAACATCTTATCTTCCTGCCTCCGGGTCAGCAGTGCAGGGTTGGTTAACCTTAATCTTTTAGCAACCGTCTCCAGCTGTATCCCCTTAAATTTAATTTCTATGCCATAGCCAGGAATCTTATAGGTGGGATAAGCTCCCCCTCCCACCATATCTTCAACTTCCACTTTCACGACATCATCAATCTTTTTTAAAAAACTCATCCTGGTAGACAGCAGGTTGTAAAGCCGTTCTGCTTTTCCTTTCAGTTTATCTCGGCTGCAGGTCAGCATATGAATAACTGGAATTCCCTGTTCAGGTTTTCCTGCAAGGTATTCTATCAGCGTCCCTTCCAATGCTGCAATAGTAAGCTTATCTACTCTTAAAGCACGGAGGATCTGATTTTTTTTCATTTTTTGTATATATTCTTTTTTGCCCAGAATAAGTCCTGCCTGCGGCCCTCCCAGCAACTTGTCCCCGCTGAAAGTAATAATATCTGCACCTGTTGCTACACACTCCTGCACTGTAGGCTCTTCTTCCAACCCCCACTCTTCTAATTTATACAATATTCCACTTCCTAGATCCTGCATAACAGGAATTCCAGTTTCCTTCCCCAATTTTACCAGGTCTTCCAGTTTGACTTCTTCACTAAACCCTACAATCTTGTAATTTGACGTATGGGCGGAAAAAAGCAGCGCAGTTTCAGCAGTTATGGCCTTGCTAAAATCTGCTATATAGGTCCTGTTTGTCGTTCCTACTTCTACAAGCTTAGCTCCGCTGAGTTTCATCACCTCGGGGACCCTAAACCCGCCGCCTATTTCTACCAACTGCCCTCTGGACACGATAACTTCCCTATCTTTGGCCATGGTTGTTAGCCCTAACAAGACCGCAGCTGCATTGTTATTTACTATGAGAGCAGCTTCAGCTCCTGTCAACTGTATCAATAATTCTTCAACATGCCAGTAACGCGAACCTCTTTCCCCTTTTTCAAGATTCATTTCCAAATTGTTGTAATTTACAGCCATATCGTTCATATATTGCATTGCCCTTTGCCCCAGTGGAGCGCGGCCTAGGTTTGTATGCAACACAACTCCCGTCCCATTTATCACCTTTCGCAGTGTCCCGCTTGTAGCTTGTGAAACCATTTTTCTCACTTTTTCCATTATTCTTCCCAGCAATTGATCCTTTTCAACTTCTTCTGCCATGGTACTCAGTTCCTTTCTTACCTCATCAATTGCCTTTCTTATAGTTTCTACCACCAACCTGCGGTTATATAACTCAATTAGAGGTTCAATCTGCCTCTGTCTTAATATTTCATCTACAGAAGGAATTTTTCTAAAGCTGTTCATCCTGCACCCTCCAGACTGCTTTCTGCTCATTTTTTACTTACTGTACAATACTATAACCCAACTCTTCTGCCATTTCTTTTATTGCTTTATATATCAGGGCAATTAATATTACTAATCCTAGTATACCGAAAACTGGATACACTTTAGCCACTAAAATTGAAAAACTGCACATTGCTGTCGGTATAGCTGTTGTTGTGCATAAAACAAGGCAGTAATTATACCTCAGCCCCGTAAGTTTAGAAAAACGCTGGCTAAATCCGTAAGCATTGGCAATAGCTGTCGTTATTATCCCTACCCACAGTACGATAGTATATAAATTCTTTATCTGGATAGATATTCTCTCTATTATATAAAGCATAGGCACTTCATAAGCGAGAACAACCGGGAAAAATTTAGCCAGCGCCAGATAGCACAACAACACAAGCGCACCCAAAACTATTCCTCCCATTGCTGCTCCCGTAATTCCGCCGCGCTTACTTGCGACCGTTTTATATTCGGTAAGTACTACCATTGCTAATGCAAAATTATAGGCAACATACAAAATGCTTGATAAAAGCCAGCACTGTGTAGGCAGCGAATTCGTCTCTTCAATGACCGCTCTACTCGCAGCTCCCTCTACAAAAAAAGCGGCATATCCAGCAATTGTGGCCAGCAATAGCAATTTAAGAGGCACCAGAAGGTTGTAGGAAAAAACAAGCCCTCTTTTCCCAGATACCAGAAACATGATCACCAGCCCGTACCCCACTAATACTCCCAATAACTTTGGCAAATGAAGATGTTCAGAAAAGACCGCTCCACTAGCTGACAACATCATGCTTATTCCTAGGAACAAAAAAACTGCTAGCAACAAATCAATTATCTTCCCCGTTTTATCTCCCAGTAAACAAGAAAGCATATCTTGATAATTGCTAATTTGATGGCTGTGCGCTACGTACAGGAGAAGACCGCCGCAAGCTGCAAAAAGGAACGCAGCCGTAATAGATCCTTTCAGTCCATCGGTTCCATAAACAACAAAAAACTGCACGATCTCTTGTCCCGATGCAAAGCCTGCTCCTATCACCGCTCCCAAATATCCCATAACAAGCATTATTTTTTCCTTTATTATTCTCATCCCCTTTTATATCTTCCGCAAGTGTTTTTGCCCTTATATAAATCAGCTTGGGCTCTCAAATTATCCCTTTCGTGCGGATAGCAACCAACCCACCGAGTTAATTCTGAAGCAAAGCACAGCCTTCTTCCCCCATTTTCTTTTCTTCCCTCTTGCCCAATACGCATCTATCGGTCTGCATTGCCCACTCGCACCTGGTTTTACGTTTTTCGGGATAACGCTGCTTTTGTGCTTTGCCGCTATCTTCGTGCTTTATTTTGCACTTAATTATATAAATATTCTCTTTACCCCTAAACTAAAGCAAAAAAATATTCCCAGGCGCTAATAAATAACGCCCCCGAAGGCCATAATACACTAAAAAGCAATAAATAAATTCAGACAACCCGGGAAATAGACGCCCCTCAATTTGGCAATCAATTCACAATAATTGGAGGAGGATTTCATTTGAGCCGTTATGAAAAAGCAAATGTTGGGAACGGCTGTTCGCACCACTATAATGATCCCTATTGTTTCGCAAAAATAGCCGAAGCTGTCTGTTCTTTTATATCAGGAACAAACAGAACTGCCTCCAAAAACGTTGTCTACATATGTATTGGCACTGACCGGGCAACAGGCGACTCCCTCGGCCCCCTTGTAGGCGCGAAGCTTAAAAGGATGCTCCCATTTGCCAGCATCTTCGGAACCCTGGAAGAGCCTGTTCATGCAGTTAATCTTCAAGAGGTACTCGCAAATATTTTGGACTCATACGACAAGCCCTTAATAATGGCTGTGGATGCTTGTCTAGGCAAACTCGAACGGGTTGGCTTTATTAATATAAACAGCGGAGGGTTAAAGCCTGGTACCGCACTGGGAAAAGATTTGCCTGAAGTAGGTGATTTTCACATATCAGGAGTTGTTAATGTGGGAGGGTTCCTTGAGCATATAGTCTTGCAGAACACTCGTCTGTGCATCGTCTACAAAATGGCAGACGTAATTGCTAAAGGGTTATTCCTTGCCCATTCAAGGCTCTATCAAACTGATGTCCGGGATCCCCTCGTTCGCAAAGAAGTCCCATAAAAAACTCGCGTGTTTTTTAGTTTTAAATGAGGAAAAGTTTTGGCATTAGCCATCATTCTTCCGTAACCATAGGCCAAAATAGATTTACTTCCCGTTATCTGATTTCGTCTTTTCTTCCTTACCCTTGGCCATTTTGGAAGTGCCGTTTAAAACCCCGCCTTCTTCTACGGTGATTATTTTGCAAACTATATCCCCGACCATTGTGCCTGTCGCCGTAATCTCAACTCGTCCTCTCGCTGAAACATTTCCTTCTATAGTCCCTGCAAGAATGACATTTTCCACTTTTACCTCTCCTTTAATTTTTCCCTTCTCTCCTACGACCAGATCGCCTTTTATTATCACATTTCCTTCTACAGTCCCATCAATCTTTATCGACCCCTGGGAATTTATTTCCCCTCTTATCTCAACAGCTGATGAAATCAGGGTTTCAATATTCTGGTAAGGTTTATCTTTCTTCTTCCACAATGTTTCTATCACTCCCTAAAATTTTCCCCTTTGAGAAAACCGTAATAACCATCTCCTGGTTACAAACAGGAAAATACGAAAACAGTACGGAAACATCCCCCCTCCATCACCTGCAGCCATCCCCCCATCCCATGCACTCATGTCCCCGGGGATGAAGGCTTAAGGAAGATATAGCATGGGATCCTGCGGTTCATTCCATTTGAATATACTGAAGTGCAGATGAGGTCCCGTACTTCTCCCTGTATTCCCCAAATAAGCGATCGGCTCTCCTTTTTTCACATGATCCCCTTCTCCCACCAGCAGAGCAGAATTATGCCCATACTTGGTTACATAACCCGTTCCATGGTCTATTATTACCGTCTTTCCATACACTCCCTGCCAGCCCGCAAATATTACCACCCCGTCTCCAGCACTTACCACCTCAGCACCAGGGTCATTTGCTATATCTATGCCGTCATGAAAATACTGCCCTCCACCCCCAAAAGGAGAACTTCTCCATCCATAGGGAGACGTTATCTCTCCTTCTACCGGCCACTGGTTAGGGATGCTGCGGAAATAGTCCTTTTGGCTGTTGACCCTGGCTATTAGTTCTTCCAGTTCTTTCTCCTCTAAAGCCAGAGCCTCTTTAATTTCCTGGGCCTGCGAATAAAAATCTTTTTCCTCTTCATTCATTAACCCCGCATCACCGTTTTCTCGCCCGCCTCTTGAGGGTTCCGAGTAACGGTTTCTTTCCACCGTTAAGCCCATTAACCGCTTTATTTCTTCCTGCTTTTTTTCAATATCGTCTTTTTGCTTTTGAATTTCTTCAATCTGCTCCCCTAATGACTGTATTTTTTTATCCTTTTTCGCAATCTCCTGCTTTAGCATGTCAATCCCCTGGAACTCCGCTTGCCTGCTGTAATATACACCCCCCAGCACAAGGGAGCCTATTGCTAGTATAACGGCTGCTAAAACAGCGAGATAAACATGCGTCCGAGAAGTTGTGATTTTTACTGGTCTGGCAGTAATACGCGGTATTATTATGAATGTCATGTCATTATTGTTTTTTTTCTTTTTTTTGTTTCTCTGCCCACCCATTAAATCTATCCCCAGCAACAGGTATTTTCTGATTCTCTTTGCCCTGCAAACAGGAACTTTTTTCGCATGCGTCCTTGCTTTCTAATATTTTCTGCAAACTACCCTATTTTAAAACCTTATTCTTAAAGACTGCCGTTGTCTTCTCCACAAAACCTATATAAATCCTGCCCTAAGAGCAGAGATTTTGCCGCAATGCCCTTCATCTCAACTGGGTCTGCATAGAAAACACCTCAAGGAATAATTAATCCCTCTGCTCCTAGGAATTGCCGCGATCTTTTTTTGGTCTTCGAATATTGTTTCACGTGAAACAAGCCGCGGTTTTCTCAGTAAATAAGTTTTTTGGTTTGAAAATTTGGCAGGCTGCCCAGTAAAGCTAATTGTCGCCCCATCATAATCTAGACAAATACAAGACTTCTTGAGGCAGTGTCTTCTCTCACAATATTCAACTGCTCCCCAACAGCATTTCTATAATGCGTTCCAAATCTTCGTCGCTATAATATGAAATCACAACTTTCCCCTTCTTTTTCCCGGGAATTATCTCTGTTTGGGTTCCGAAATATTCCTGCAAGCGGTCTTCCAGTTCGATAATCTCTGCCGGTTTTTTCGGGGTTTTGGAGAGCTCTTTCTTTTTGTTTTTGACATGTTCCTCTGTCTTTCTAACGGAAAGCCGTCCCGAAACAATCTCTTTTGCTGCTGCAACCTGTTCAGATTCGTCTTCAAGAGATAAAACACTTCGAGCATGACCAGCGGTAATCAGCCTTTTATCTAACATGTCCAAAACTTCCTGCGGCAGGCTCAGAAGCCTGATGGTATTAGCCACATGAGACCGGCTCTTTCCTATCCTCTCAGCAACAAGTTCCTGGGTGTATCCATAGCTCTCAATAAGTTTCTTATAAGCCCATGCTTCTTCAATAATACTCAAGTCTTCACGCTGCAGGTTTTCAATCAAGGAAATTTCAGCAGACTGAATGTCGTCAATTTCTCTGATTACAGCAGGAATAACTTCAATCCCGGCCAGCTTGGCAGCTCTAAAGCGTCTCTCTCCGGCAATAATTTCGTAAAAATCATCTATAGGCCTAACCAGAATCGGTTGAAGCATCCCATGTTCTTTAATAGACTGCGCCAACTCAAGCAGTGCCTTTTCATCAAACGCTTTTCGAGGCTGTTCGCTGCGGGGAGCAATCCTGTCTATCTCCAGTTCAATCACCTGGATGCCCTCTTCTGTATCTAGATCTAGCCCGCTTGAAAAAAGAGCATCCAGCCCTTTGCCAAGCCCTCGTTCTTTTTTAGGCACGTTTTAACACCTCCAGGGCTAACTCGCGATACACTTCTGCTCCTCTGGAACGAGGATCATAGCTGACTATAGGCTTGCCATGGCTCGGCGCTTCGCTTAGCCTTATGTTCCTCGGTATTATAGTCCTATAAACGTTTCTGCTAAAATGTCGCTTAACTTCATCTACCACCTGGATAGACAAATTCGTCCTGCCGTCAAACATGGTAAAGACTATTCCTTCTATCCTTAAAGAACGGTTTGCCCTCTTTTTTACCAGGGAAATAGTATTAATCAGCTGGCTTAACCCCTCAAGGGCATAATACTCGCATTGAAGCGGAATTAACACGGAGTTGCTCGCAGTCAAGGCATTGATGGTTAAAAGGCCCAGCGATGGCGGGCAATCTACAAAAATATAGTCATATTTATCCCGGATAGAATCAAAACATACCCGTAGAGTTTTCTCCCTGTTGCTTTTGGATGCCAGTTCAATTTCCGCGCCAGCTAGCTGAATAGTAGCCGGCAAAAGATCGAGATTCTTTTCTCTAGTATGAATAATAACTTTTTCGGCCTCAATTTCACCCATAAGCAGGTTGTAAATGCAATATTTAAGACGACTGCGGTTAATTCCAAGCCCGCTGGTAGCATTACCCTGAGGATCACTGTCAACCAATAAAACCTTGTAGCCATTCATTGCTATACAAGTAGCAAGATTAATTGCTGTGGTTGTCTTCCCCACGCCACCTTTTTGATTGGCAATAGAAATAACCCTGGCCATCCAATGCCCACCTTTCCGAAACATCCACAATATTATCTTCTCTTATATATACAGAAATCCTGCTTAATAAGCTGGTAAAAATAAAAATTTGCGTTGTCAATTAAAAAACTCCTGTTTTTGCTCTTGCTTTTAGCTTGCATTCTGCGCCGTAATATCTAAGCACCTCTCCCCGACAAGGCAATGCTGCCTGGGTCTGCTTTGCCTGTAATTCGCCAAATATATTATAAAAAAAATAAAGAGCGGTTATTCCGCCCTTTGTTAAAAAATCAAGCAAAAGCTGAAGCGCTTTTTTCCAAAAAATGGGGCATTTTGCTGCTGATTTTGTTATCCTCTGACTGCATTGTCTCTGATTTTTCTCTTTTTGTTTATCCTTATAACTATCTCGTGTTCGTCCTCACGGTCATTTTCATACAGCCATATATCTATCCCTGTTTGCTTTGCTCTTTTTACCGTCTCCTTAATAGTATTGATAAATATGCGGGCATCGCGAATTATCATTGACACACTCTGACCGTTTTGTTTGCCTTTAATTTCCCGGCAAACTTCATTCTTGCTGATCTTCTCTACTAATTCTTCCGTTTCTTTCACCGTAAGCTCTTTGTGGTAAATTTGTTGTAAGATTTCCTTCTGCATATCAACATTATCCAGTTTTAAAAGGGCCCGCGCGTGCCTCTCACTAATAACATCGGGAGATATCAAGTTGCGCAGCTGTTCCGGCAATTTCAACAAACGCAGTTTATTAGCTATAGCAGACTGACTCTTGCCTATTTTCTTAGCCAATTCCTCTTGCGTCATCCCAAACACATTAATTAAAACACTGTAAGCACTCGCCTCTTCAAAATAATTAAGGCTGCTTCGCTGCAGGTTTTCTATTAAAGATATAGCCGCCGCCTTTTCATCACTGACTTCCTGAACTACAGCCGGTATCTTCCCCAATCCTAAAAGATAACATGCCCTCACCCGGCGTTCGCCAGCGATTACCTGATAGAAATCTTCCACCTTGCGGACTATAATAGGCTGCACCACTCCATAAGCCTTAATTGACTGGGCCAGCTCAACTAACTCTTTTTCGTCAAACCTCTGGCGAGGCTGATAGGGACTGCATTTTATCTTTTCCAACGGAATATATAAAATCCTTTCACCACTGTTTCTCCCTAAAAACTCCTCCAGTTTTTTCTTGACCATCCTCACACCTCCCTATAATGGCCTTTTTGCTGGAACACCAACACGCCTGGGAAATTTTGCAGGGGTAGGTTGCTCTTTCTGCACCACCAAAATAGCGCGGTCGTTTTTCTCTTTTAGAGTGTACAAGTGAATGCCAACTACTCTGCCGCCAAGCATCGATAAAGCCCTTCCTGACTGCTCGATTTCCTGATGATAATTTCTCCCTTTCCACAGTATTAACTTGCCACCGACCTGAACTAAAGGTAAGCCGTACTCGAGAATTACATTCATAGAAGCAACAGCCCTGCTGGTACAAATATCAAAACTGCCTCGGTACCCATTATCCTGTCCCAATTCCTCCGCCCTTCTGTTAATAACCTCTACATTCGTAAGCCCCATTTCCAGCCACACCTTTTCCAGGAACAGACTTTTCTTCCGATCAGCCTCAACCAGGGAAAACCTTGCCCGGGGACAGTGTATAGCCAGAATTAACCCGGGAAAACCTGCTCCGCTCCCTATGTCAACTACCTTCTCTTCCTTTAGCTGTACGAAATCCAAGGCTTTGAGACTGTCTTCGATATGCTTGTCTAAATCCTTGACAGTACTCTTTCTGCTTACAAGATTATGCTCCTTATTTTCTTCTAAAAGCATTTTTTTGAACTTGTTTACATTATATTCCATAAAATGGCTGTTATTTCCTTCTGCTTTTTTCTAAAAAAATTAATAAAATATTAATATCGGCTGGATTTACTCCCGAGATCCTTGACGCTTGTCCAATTGATGCCGGCCTAATTTTCTCTAATTTTTGCACAGCTTCATTAGACAAGCCGTAAACATCTTTATAATTTATATCTTCCGGGATCGGTTTGTTTTCTAGTTTTTCAAAGCGCCGGATCTGTTCTATTTGCTTATTTATATACCCTTCGTATTTTGACTGTATTTCCATCTGCTCCAGTACATCCACGTCACTTTCATCTATAAAGCCTGAAAGGACAAAATCCCTTATTCCTATCTCGGGTCTGCGCAGTAATTCCCACAGGGAGATACGGTCCTTTAAGGCGGCACTTTTTTTCCTTGCCAAAAACTCGGACATATCTGAATCAACCGG
>JACIYB010000052.1 GCA_014360155.1 Syntrophomonadaceae bacterium | reverse complement strand
TCGTAAAAGTGAAGCGTGAAAAAATAAATAATAGAGGAGGATGAAAGTATGAGGGTGAACCGAAAGGTAACGGTGTTGGTTTTGTTGCTGTTTATGCTGGGTGTTGTTGCAGGGTGTGGGAGCGGAACAGAGAAGAGTGCCGATAAAGAAGCGGCTAAAGAGACTATTCTTGTAGGTGTAAATGTTGAGCTTTCTGGTACAGTAGCAAGTTATGGGAGTAATGCTAGGGATGGAGTTTTGCTGGCAATCGAACAGATTAATGCAGAGGGAGGGGTTTTAGGCAAAAATTTGGAAGCTGTCGTAAGAGACTGCAAGTCGGCGGCAGATGAAGCCATGAGCGTCAGTGCAGGTTTGGTGGATGAGGGCATTATTGCACAGATAGGGCCTCTGACCAGCGGTGATGTGGCAGGAAGCACTCCAGTAATGATGGAGAAAAAAGTTCCTCTTATTGCTCCAGCGGCAACTGCCGTGAATGTAACTGTGGATGAAAAAACAGGGGAAACGCGGGATTATATCTTTAGGGTGTGCTTCATAGATCCTTTCCAGGGGACATTAATGGCTCAGTTTGCTACCGATGAACTGGGTGCTGAGACAGCGGCGATATTCAAGGATACTTCCAGTGACTATGCTAAAGGACTGGCAGAATACTTTAAAAAGACTTTTGAAGAAAAAGGCGGGAAAATAGTTGCAGAAGAAGGCTTTGTCAAAGGGGACAGAGATTTCAGGGCTACACTTACCAAGATTAGGGGTACGGCCCCAGATTTTATTTATGTTCCCGGTTACTATGAGGAAGTTGCTCCTTTAATTAAACAGGCTCGAGACCTTGGCATAACTGCTCCTATGGGCGGCGGTGATGGCTGGGATTCTCCGGATATGGTAGCTGTAGCGGGGGCTGAAGCTCTCAATAATACTTACTTTACCAACCACTATTCCTCACAGGATAATGACCCCAAGGTAGTCAGTTTTGTGGAAGCATTTAAAGCTAAATATGATCGGGAACCAGATGCATTTTGTGCCCTTGGTTATGATGCAGTGCAAATTCTTGTACAAGCTATAAAGGATGCAGGTGATACCAACCCTGAAAAAATTAAGGATGCATTGGCTAACATAAAGAACTTTGAAGGTGTTACCGGCAAAATGACTATAGACGAACAGCATAACCCAGTAAAAGCTGGAGTTATCATTGAGTTTAAAGACGGGCAGCAGGTAATGAGGACTAGAATTCAGCCTTAATAGGTATATAAGGGGTAGAGAGGGAAATCCCCTCTCTGCCTGTATGACTAGTTTTTAAGAAGATTACTGTTTTAAAGAAATTGTGAATGTCTCATGTATATTATTCCATCGACTATTTTTTAAAAAGAAAAGGGAAGTGGCTGTTTTGCTCGAGTTTTTCCAGCAGGCGGTTAATGGGCTGTCCCTGGGCGCGATATATGCGCTAATTGCTCTGGGATATACCATGGTATACGGAATTATTTTATTGATAAATTTTGCTCATGGGGATATTATGATGGTCGGGGCCTATGTGGGTTTTTTTTCCATATCACTCCTTGGGAGCAACATCCTGGTAGCCATGATATTTGCCATGGTTACTTGTGCGGTTCTAGGCGTTTTGATTGAAAAAATTGCTTATAAACCGCTGCGCAACTCTACTAGAATAGCTGCGTTAATCACGGCTATAGGTGTGTCGTTATTTCTGGAGTACATTACTATATTTTTACTGGGGGCTACGCAGAGAGTATTTCCTGCGAGCGCTTTTCCGGCAAAATATTATAATTTAATGGGGATAGTTATTTCCAATAAAGATATATTTATTATTGTTTCTGCGGTTTTGTTGATGATAGTTCTGCATTATATAATAAAAAGGACGCGAACAGGTAAAGCCATGAGGGCTGTTTCACTGGACAGGGAGGCAGCCGTCCTTATGGGAATAAGTGTTGATCGAACTATTTCTGTAACCTTTGCTATCGGGTCGTCTCTTGCAGCAGCAGCAGGGGTACTGGTAGGGGTATATTACAATACGATTAATCCTCTCATGGGGATAATTCCGGGTTTAAAAGCTTTTGTTGCCGCAGTTCTAGGAGGTATAGGCATAATTCCCGGGGCGATGGTGGGCGGCTTTGTTATGGGAATTTTGGAAACTATGGTTAGCGGCTACGGAAGCAGTTTATATCGCGATGCAGCTGCGTTTGGAATTTTGATATTGATTCTTCTTGTAAAACCTACGGGGTTATTTGGCAAGAACAACGGAGAAAAAGTGTAGGTGAAAAAATGCGGGTATTTGGCAGGAACTGGAGCAAGTTTGTGCTTGAACTGGCTGCGCTGACAGCTTTTTTTATGCTGGTGCAGTACATGATTACTGTTGGGATACTTAATCAGTATTACCAGATAAACTTAACATCCATGTGCATAAACATAATTCTTGCAGTAAGCCTTAACCTGATAAACGGGTTTACGGGGCAGCTCTCACTGGGACATGCCGGGTTCATGGCGGTGGGGGCTTATTCGTCTGTAGTAATGACCCAAATGCTAGGACAGCCTTTTATAATCGGTATTCTAGCGGCCTGTTTAAGCGCTGCCTTGGCGGGTTTTGTCATAGGTGTGCCTACACTGAGATTGAGAGGGGACTATTTAGCCATAGCTACTCTAGGGTTTGGCGAAATTATCAGGGTTGTTTTACAGAATATTGACTATATAGGAGGTCCTGCAGGTATAGTAGGGATATCAAAGCTTACAACCTGGACGTGGCTGTTTGCGGGGACGGTTGTTTCCACACTCGTGATTGTTAACTTGATAAATTCAAGTTACGGCAGGGCTATAATTTCGATAAGGGAAGATGAGATAGCTTCTGAGGTTATGGGAATCAATACCACACGGTATAAAGTCTTGGCATTTGTCGTAGGAGCGTTGTTTGCTGGTTTTGCCGGAGCATTATATGCTCATTATTTTTATATTATAAAACCGGAAACTTTCAGTTTTCTAAAATCATTCGATGTTTTGGTTATGGTTGTATTAGGAGGACTTGGAAGCACGACAGGCGCAGTTATTGCTGCTGTTTTTATTACTGTACTGACTGCAGCTTTGCAGACGTTTCCAGCCGTGCGAATGATTTTATATGCCTTAATATTAATAATTGTTATGATATACCGTCCTCAGGGGTTAATGGGGAACAGAGAATTTAGCCTGAAAATATTCGGCTGAATCTACGGGTGATAGATTTTATGCGGGATGTGGAGTTTTAAATGAGCCTATTAGAAATCAAGGGATTAAATAAATCATTTGGCGGGCTTAGTGCGTTGCTGGAGTTTGACTTTAGGCTGGCGAAAAATGAGCTGATAGGGCTTATAGGCCCGAATGGAGCCGGGAAAACGACGGTGTTCAATCTGATTACAGGGGTTTATAAGCCGGACAAAGGGAAAATAATATTTGCGGGAGAAGATATAACAGGCTTGCCAGCTTATAAAATATGCAGGAAGGGTGTCGCCAGAACTTTTCAGAACATAAGACTGTTTAACAATTTGAGTGTTTTGGATAATGTCAGGATTGCATTACACAAGGCCGTTTCTTACGGACTGTTAGCAGCAGTATTCAGGATGCCGTCTTACTTTGCAGGAGAGAGATTGATAGAGCAGGAAGCTTTGAGATATTTAGAGATTTTTGATTTGGCAGATAAGAAAAATGAGATCGCTTCTAACCTGCCTTATGGAGAACAACGGAGACTGGAAGTTGCTAGAGCTTTGGCTACCCGTCCTACTTTGCTGATCCTGGATGAACCTGCGGCAGGAATGAATCCCTACGAAACCCAGGAACTTATGCAATTGATACGCTGGATACGGGATGATTTTAATATATCTATATTATTGATAGAGCATGATATGTCTCTGGTTATGGGAGTTTGCGAACGTATCTATGTACTGGACTATGGGCAGGTCATTGCTGAAGGCGGGCCTGAAGAAATAAGAAACAATAAAAGGGTTATAGAGGCTTATCTGGGCGAGGAGGTAGGGTAGTGCTCGAAGTTAAAGATATAGATGTATATTACGGTGCAATTCATGCCTTGAAAAAACTTTCTATTACAATAGAAAAAGGCAAGATTGTGACGCTTATAGGGGCTAATGGAGCAGGGAAAACCACTACTCTTAAGACTATTTCGGGGCTTATACGGCCAAGAAGCGGGTCAATAACCTTTAAAAATGTTGATATTACACGCACTGCGCCTGAAAAAATAGTAGCCATGGGGATATCCCAGGTGCCGGAAGGCCGCAGGGTTTTTTCTGCTATGACGGTGCTGGAGAATCTTGAAATGGGGGCTTATTTGCGGCGGGATAAAAAAGAAGTCGAAATGGACATGGAAAAGGTGTTCACCCGCTTTCCACGCCTCAAGGAAAGAAGGAAACAATTGGCAGGAACGCTTAGTGGGGGAGAACAGCAGATGCTGGCTATAGGGAGAGCGCTCATGGCCCAGCCAGAACTGTTGCTTATGGATGAACCATCAATGGGATTAGCTCCGCTGCTGGTAAAAGAAATCTTTGAAATAATACAGGATATTAACTCGCAGGGGACCACTATCCTTTTGGTAGAACAAAACGCACATATGGCACTGTCCATAGCAGATAATGCATATGTTATGGAAACAGGAGAAATTGTTCTTCAGGGGACGGCAAAAGAATTAATGAACAGTGAGGAAGTAAAAAGGGCCTACCTGGGGGGTTAGTAGAGTAGAAACGAAAGAAGGTGGAAGGTTATGAAGGTAAGGGATCGAATGGCAAAAGATGTTATAACCGTAGATATGGACACCAGTATTACAGAAGCTTTTCGCTTGATGAAGGAAAACCGTGTTCGAAGGCTCCCGGTTATGGAGAAGGGGAAACTTGCTGGAATAGTGACCTTGTCCGATCTTAACCGAGCGGCTCCGTCCTCAGCTACTTCTTTGAGTATTCACGAACTGAATTACCTGCTGGCAAAAACTAAAATAAAGGATATAATTCCTAAAAACCAGCAGCTTTTTACTGTAAGACCGGAGAACTATATTGAAACAGCGGCTAAAATTATGCGACAAAACGCTGTTAGCGGGCTGCCGGTAGTTGATCATCATGGCAGGCTGGTAGGGATTATAACTGAGACGGATCTTTTTGATGCTCTAATAGACATCCTGGGGGTAAAGAAGCCGCACAGCAGGATAGATATATACGTGTTAGACCAGCAGGGGGGCCTGGCTGAGGTGGCGCAGATGGTTGCCAGTAAAGGAATTAATATCCTTAATACAGTCTTATATTATGAAGAGAAAAAAGGCAAGTATAAGATCATTCTGCGGATAGAAGATCTAAAATGCGGCCCTATTCTGGAAGAGCTTAAAAATCGGGGATATGAAATTGAATCGGTGATAATTCGGGAATTCGGAGATGAATGTTGAGCCTTTATTTGGTTTTAATAGGCGATGAAATTTGACAACTTAATAAATCGAATATAATATATAAGCGGTGTGTAAATATAGAGTCCGGCTCTTAAAAAATATATTTCTTTTCGTGTTTTAGCTTTTCAGCAAGGAAGCGGATCGGTCCTGGTGGGCCGCCTGGACTTCAAATCCAGTCGAGCGTCAGCGGTCCTGGCGCTGGTGAGTTCGATTCTCACACGCTTCCGCCAATATTTTCTGGGGTTTTAAAGGTGCAGAATTTATGCATTAAAATGTCTGTTTAGAACCATTTTTGCAAACAAATTTGCGCTATTTTTCTTTTTTTCTGAGTTTTAAAATTATTTCCCGGGAAATATCAACATAAAATGATGGAAAGTGGGCAAACAATACGGTTTAATGGGAGAAAAACTTGCTTTTAGTCAGATAATGGCCAATGAAGACTATGACAATAATAAATGCGAGGATACATAAAGTCAGTTTTATATCCTGCAGCTTAAATAAACAAAGGCCCAAGCCCGTATAAAGCAGTGCGGCTGGAATTTTGCCGATTGCAGACGAAAGGAAAAAATTCCAGAAAGGCACCCCTCCCAGAGCTGCAGCAGCATTTATTATGGGTGTGGGTGTTACAGGGATTATTCTGGCCAGGATAATAACCCAGAAAGCCAGATTATTGTTTATGTTTCTGAGATCGTAGCCAAAACGGGAACGGATTGTATTGATAGTCCATTCAGAACCCAGTTGCTTGCAAAACCAGTAAGCAAGGCAGGCTCCAACAAGGGCTCCTAACCAAGATAATAGAAATCCCATTTTAAAACCAAATAAAAGCCCTCCCGCAGCTGCTAGGATAATATATGGAAAAATCGGCAAAGCTGCTTGCACGATAAAAATGCAAAATGCAATGAGCGGTGCTATAAAGCCAAACCCTTTTATATAATTACTTACCATAGCTATGCTTATGTTGTTTATGCTTAACAATTCCATAGAAAAACCCCATTTTAATAGTAATACACATATAACCCGGCTGTTTTGGGGTAGTTAGTTATCCCCTACAGTCTTTATTTATATTTTTATTTTATCAAAATTATCGTAAGAATAGTAAACTGCGAAAAAACTTGTTTATGACCGCAAAACTCCTTTTTACTTTAAACTGGCGGATAAAAGCTTGACTGTGTGTGTTTAAAGCTTTTATAAGAGAATCCTCTGTTTTTAAGTCCCGCAAAATCCTTTCCAAGGGAAACTGATTCCGCCGAAGTAAGTGTATCAAAGATAAATGCAGGTAATCGGCAATTGTTAAATTTATGCTATAATTATGGAAAAATCAAGCTTAAGGTCGAGGGGTATGAATTTTAATTCATTAGATTATATATTTATCGCCTTGCTGTTAATAAGTGCTCTAGTTGGTTTTCGCCGGGGTTTTATCGACACATTCGGGGGAATGCTGAGTTTAGGTCTGGGACTCCTGGCAGCTGCGGTCTTTTATGATGATTTCGCATATTATTTGGAAAGGCATTATTCGCTTATAGATATTATAGCCGATTTTATCAGGGGCAATGTGATCCTACCGTCTCTTTTTTCTGTATCGGAGAATTTTGGCACGGTGGTCCCGGAAAGCACTGTTGCAACTCCAGATTTTTATTTTGCTAACTTGCTGACATTGGCAGGTTGTTTTCTTTTATTGCTGTTATTGGTCAGTCTTTTTGTAAAATTAGGGTTCAAGGGGTTAAGCAGTCTTTTGGGATGGGGAGTTCTGGGGGGGATAAATCGACTTCTGGGAATGGTTCTGGAAACGGCGAAAAACCTGTTTATTATGGCCGGGCTTGTCGGATTATTATACCCTGTGGTAACAGCTGCTGCACAAATTGGGCTGCAGGGAGCGGCTGAAATTATAAAATACACTGATGAATCGATAATTTTTGATGGGTTTTTAAACGTATTTTATCTGCTGAGGGTCATGATAGGCTTTAATGTATAGACAGATGCCGAACAGGGCATTGATAAATTGAACAAACAGAAGGAGGAATGGGTAATGGCGGGAAAAAAAGAAGCGGAAAGGAATAATGCCTGGCTGAAAATGGATGAGAAACAGTTGCAGGAAGCGTATGATTTAAGTGAGGGGTATTTACAGTTTCTGAACAAGGTTAAAACTGAGCGTGAAGCAGTAGAATTTATTACCCAAACCGCGGCTGAAAGTGGATTTATAAATATTGACAGTGTGGAGAAGCTCAGGCCTGGAGATAAAGCTTTTTTAAAAGTAAAAAGCAAGGTTTGCGCTTTGCTGGTAATGGGAGAAGACTCTCTTGAAAGAGGGATGAATATAGTCGCTTCACATATCGATTCGCCGCGTTTAGACCTTAAACCGAAGCCGGTTTACGAAGCAGACGGGCTGGCTATGTTTAAAACTCATTACTACGGGGGGATAAAAAAATACCAGTGGCTTGCGATGCCCCTTGCCTTACACGGCATAGTGGTAAAAAAAGATGGACAAGTAATAAATGTCTGCATCGGAGAGGGCCAAAACGATTGTGTTTTTACTATTACTGATCTTTTGCCGCACCTGGCAAAGGATCAGATGGAGAAAAAACTGGCTGACGCGGTGAAGGGAGAGGACTTGAATGTACTTATAGGAAGCCGTCCCCTTCGAGAAGCGGAAAGTGATCCAGTAAAACAGCATATTATGGAAATTCTGCACGAAAAATATAATATTAAACAGGATGATTTCGCAAGTGCTGAGCTGGAGATAGTCCCTGCCTATAGTGCTCGGGAGGTCGGGTTTGACCGTAGCATGATAGGTGCGTACGGGCAGGATGACAGAGTTTGTGCTTATACGTCATTAAAAGCCGCTCTTGAAGTAGAAAAGCCAAAAAGAACTGCATTATGTCTTTTTGCAGACAAAGAAGAAATAGGGAGCTGCGGAAATACAGGGCTGCACTCGTTAATGATTGAAAATATAATGGCTGAGCTTTTATATAAGGTTGGGCAGAGCGACTACTATACTTTGCGTAAGACACTTGCCTCTTCCTGTGCTTTATCCGCAGATGTAAATGCTGCAGTAGATCCTACTTATCCAGATGTGTTTGAGAAAATGAACTGCAGTTTTCTTTCCAGTGGAGTTGTTTTAACCAAATATACCGGGTCAAGGGGCAAGGTTGATTCCAATGATGCTAATCCTGAGTTTCTGGGGCGGATTCGTAAACTGTTTGATGATAATCAAATTGTCTGGCAGGTAGGAGAACTGGGGAAAGTTGATATTGGCGGCGGAGGAACGGTGGCCAAATATATGGCGTATTATGGCATGGAAGTAGTCGACTGCGGGGTAGCTGTTTTGGGTATGCATTCTCCTTTTGAGGTGGTCAGCAAAGCAGATATATACATGGCATATAAGGGCTATAAGGCTTTCTTGCAGTTATTTTAGCTTTGCGCAGCGGCTACCGAAATGCGAGACGCTGTTATATAATAATAAATAATACCTTAAATATATTTAAGTAATAATGAAAAGGGGTTAATGTTCATGGGAGAACCTAAACTTACGCAAATGGTCCGGGCTGCTGGATGAGCTGCTAAAATCAGTCCGGGGGACTTGGAAAAAATATTGCTGGGGTTTGATGTACCTAGTCATCCTAATTTGCTTGTGGGGATAGATACCAGAGACGATGCAGGTGTATACAAGTTAAGTGAGGAAACAGCACTGATACAGACTATGGATTTCTTTACTCCCATGGTAGATGACCCTTTTGTTTTTGGACAGATAGCAGCGACCAATGCGATAAATGATGTATATGCAATGGGAGGGACTCCGTTACTGGTGATGAATGTCGTTTGCTATCCCCAGTGCGGTGATTTAAATATTCTGAAGCAGATTTTGAAGGGCGGTCTCGAAAAGATTAAAGAAGCCGGGGCTTTACTGGTAGGCGGACATACTGTGGATGACAATGAGCCTAAGTATGGGTTATCAGTAAGTGGGATAATACATCCAGGCAAAATTGTGGTTAATTCAGGTGCGCGTCCGGGAGATATCCTGTTTTTGACCAAACCATTGGGTAATGGAGTTATAGCAACAAGCATAAAAGCGGAAATGGTCTCACAAGAAGCTTACGATGAGGCGGTAAAATGGATGACAATGCTGAATAAAAAAGCCTCCGAAGCGATGCAGGAAGTGGGGGTAAATGCTGCTACTGATGTTACCGGCTTTGGGTTAGTTGGGCATCTTTATGAAATGGCCTTAGGAAGTGATGTTCGAGTAGAAATATATGTAGATAAGATCGAGTTTATGAAGGGTGTGTTGGAATATGCTGCTATGGGGTTAGTTCCAGGAGGGGCATATGCTAACCGCGACTATCTGAAGGACAAGGTGGATTTTGCTGATGATATCGATTCCGGGATAAGAGATCTGCTTTTTTCGCCTGAGACTGCGGGAGGATTGCTGATTTCAGTAGAAGAGAGCAAAGCTGATGTTCTGGCGGAAGCGATGAAAAAGAGAGATTGTCAGTGCTTTATGATTGGCAGGGTGATAGCGGATAAATTTCATCCGATTAAACTGAAAAAAACATTATGATTTCACTGCTGAAAGTTATAATCTGCTGGTTTAAATGTATAAATATTCGTCTCCAGACTTCTGCATGGGCAAAACCATCCGCTTGCCTCGCGACGAAAGGGGGACCGGGCTAACTTAGGGTTTTTGCAGTGGAATCACATTATAAGATCTTTATACCGGGGAAGTCACAGCACGGCCTGGGCAGTGGGCCGTTGACAGCTTACAGCCGGAGTGCTTTGTGGAGTTTGTACCGGGCTCTTATGGTATATTTGAAAAGGCGGGGAGATGAATATGGAGCGGAAAAGCTTTAAATTGGGGGATATTGTCCGCATGAAAAAAGTGCATCCTTGTGGCAGCTATCATTGGGAAGTTATACGAATGGGTGCTGATATAAAAATTAAATGTCAGGGTTGCGGCCGTATCGTTATGCTTCCGCGTCTTAAGTTCGAAAAGCGTATGCGGAAAGTAGAAAAAAGCTCTACAGATAGCTGACGAAGGCAGCTAACAATTTCCTCCCAGGGTGCATATCATATATAGTAGAAAAGCCCGGAGGAGGGAGGCCAATGGGGTTAAAGAGTGTTTTCTATTCTGATTTTGCAGAAGGTGACCTGGTTACTGTTAAAAGCATGCCTCAGCATGATTATTTTTGCATAATTGGATTTAAATATAATAAAAATGAGGTTCAGCCTATAGCGGTTTTAAAAGCATTATTCAATAATACTTATATAATTGAAAAGCCTGTGTCCGAGCTCAATAGCCTCTTAATAAGAGGGATATTGTAGTGGATATGATCTTGCAACGAATTTACAATACTGGTATAATCATTAAAGTCCCTGCTCCGATACTTAATCGGAGCCTTTGCCCATGTTTATGGGTAAGTCCGTAGGGAGGAGGTGTAGTGGTGCGCACATATGAGATGATGTTTATTCTTAAACCTGATTTAGCGGAGGAGGAAATTGGAGATATTAAAGAACGGCTAAAGAAGGTTATAGAGAATTTTGGCGGTGAATTTATCGAAGAAGCAGAAGGTTGGGGGAAAAAACGGCTTGCTTATGAGATTAAAGATTACCTAGAAGGGATTTATAGTGTATGGAGTTTAAAAGGTAAGCCTGAGACAGTTCAAGAATTGGACAGGGTTATTAAGTTATCGGATAAGTTCCTGCGCCACGTGATAATTCGACAGGACGAAGGATAATGACAGCGCCTGTGTGTTGGGGGGAGGAACTCTTGTTAAATAAGGTTATACTAATTGGACGTCTGGTTCAGGATCCAGAACTAAAGTATACACCTAACGGAACTGCAGTATGCAATTTTACTATCGCGGTAAATCGAAAATTTAACCGAGATGAGGCAGACTTCATTAATATTGTTACCTGGAGAGGGTTAGCCGAGAATTGTGCCAGTTATTTAGGAAAGGGAAGGCTTGCAGCTGTAGAAGGAAGATTACAGGTGCGGAGCTATGAAACCCAGGAAGGACAGAGAAGGAGAATTACGGAAGTAGTAGCTGATGATGTGCGATTTCTGGACAGGCCAGGGACAGGCGGGGGTGCCGATTCCAACTACTCGGCTGAAACCGAGCGCTCAAAAGATGATTGGGAAGATCTGGGGCGTGAAGTAAGCCTGGAAGATATTGATCTCGTAGATAGCGAGGATGAAGAAATCCCTTTTTAGAAAAATTTTCCTACAGTTGATCAGCTGTAACTGTATATCTTTTTGCTTTTCAGGGTTTTTGCATGAGTGTTTTTGTAACAAGGAGGGATGATGCTTGAAAAAAGATCGGCGAAAGAAAAGAAAACAGTGCAACTTTTGTGCGGATAAAGTCGAAGTTGTAGATTATAAGGATGTAAGCAGGCTTCGCCGGTATATTACTGAAAGAGGGAAAATTCTTCCCCGCAGGATAACCGGCAACTGTGCTCATCACCAGAGACAGCTTACAGGGGCAATAAAAAAAGCAAGAATTATGGCCCTCTTGCCTTATACATCAGAATAAAAGATTGCAAGCCCTCTGTTAACATGGAGGGCTTAACTGTGCAGTGCATTAGGCCTTTTTCCAGGAAGGGAAAGCTCACGTGTTTGAAGAACAGGATTAAGGGGAGGTGGATGTATTGTACGGAAGAGGCAGGGAAATAGATATCGCAAAAAACTTAAGGGTTATTGAGTGGTTAAAAGCGGAATTGGTCGATTCAGTAGGGGTGCTCTTTAAAGCTCTCCTAAAAACAGGGAATGACATTAAAGTCGATGCACTCGCGACTATAATGATTATTACCTACTTGTTGGGGCGCAAAGTAGGGATTAATTTCCAAACTTTAGATATGAGAGTAAAAAACAAGCTGAGCACTAGTATAAACGACTCTCATGAAGTAGAGGAGTGGCGCGGTGATTTAGCTGATTTGCTGAATTACTTGGAAAATAAAAAGAGGTGATATGGTGCTGGTTTTTGCGCTTTTTGCATTAATTACCTCTATAGCCTGTTATTTCATGGTGAGTATGCCCTCTTTTACGGTTGTTATGGCGATAATTTGGGGCGCGAGCTTGATCGTAGGCGGTTTATATATTGCGCAGAGGGCGATGCTAGTTTTGTATATAATAAATATTTTGCTGTTATATGGGCTTGCCGGAGGCAGTGCTTTATTTTTTTATCTGACTTTTTTTGGGCTGGCAGCTTTCGTTATGAGTTTTATGGCAGGATCTCAAAGAGATTATTATAAGCTGCAGAGGGCAGGGATTCTCATTGCAGTCCTGGGGGTTTCGTTTTTTATAGGTGTTGTCTACTTCTCTTCAGGAGGAGCAGGAATAGCTATGATGGAGGATGAAGTTAATAACTATTTAACAGGCTTCATGAAGGAATATGAGGATTCTGGAATGGTAGAATTTTATGAGAGGCAAGGGATAACTAAGGCTGAACTCGAAGCAAAGATCAGTGACTTTGGCTCCACTTTAGCCAAGCATCTGCCTGCATTTTATTATCTGCAGGCCTTATTTGCTGTATTTTTTATGCTCCTTTCGGCATCGTATATGAGTATGAAAGGCAGCGTGAAGCAGATGCCCAAAAGGCCTTTTGATCAAGAAATAATGCCTTGGCAGTTTACTTGGCTTGTTATTCTGGGGCTGGCTCTGTGGTTGTGGGGAAAAGAGTATGTGTCACCTATAATCTATGTTGGATCCAATATACTTATAGTGCTGGTGCCCATTACGGTGTATTTCGGGTTGTCAACAGCCGTATTTAAACTGAAGCGGCAAAAGCCTGGGGGGCGGAAATGGATGATAACAGTTTTACTTGTACTTGCAGTGGTTTTTCCGTTGCCCGTAATTTTATTTTTAAGTTTACTGGGGTTGTTTGATTCGCTGTTTGATTACAGAAAACTGGGAGAAGAGTAAAAAGGAGGGGGAAATATGAAGGTGGTGCTAACCCAGGATGTTAAGAATTTAGGAAGAGAAGGCGAAGTAAAAGAAGTGGCGGATGGTTATGCCAGAAATTATCTGATTCCGAAAGGCTTAGCCCTTGAAGCTACTCCGGGTAGGCTGAAGGAAGCAAAAGAGAGCAAGATTCGTAAACATAATAAAGAGAAAAAGGCAAGAGAAAGAGCTAAGGAAATAAGAGAGAAATTGGATAATAAGGTCCTGAGGATACATGCTAAAGCAGGTGAGGGAGGAAGGCTGTTTGGATCAGTTACTACCCGGGAAATTTCCGATATTTTACAAGAGGAATTCCGCGTAGATATCGATAAAAAGAAAATAGATATAGGAGAACCTATAAAACATTTAGGTGAATACAATATAAAGATCAAATTATATCCCTCAGTGCATGCCGAAATGAAAGTAATAGTTAGTACTGAGTAGTTCTAGGAGGATTTGTTGTGAAGCAGTTTTTAGGGAAGGAGAGGGAAAGGAAAAATCCTGAGGGGAAACAAAGAAGGGACCTGTACTTAAGGGTTAAATGTTTATACCAAAAACTCGATAATATTTACGGGACTAAAGGGCTTGTACTCCGGGCTAGCAAATTTGACGCGATTGACTTAATGAGCTCCGAAAAACTAGAAAATAAAGTGTTAGCCCTGCAAAAAATACTGCAAGAAGACCCCACTATCAACGGGCTGAAAGAGGATATAGCTGCAGTCGTCGACTCTTTGGAAGAGATGGTAGTAGATACCTGTAGCCAGAAAGTGATTGAAGAAGAACTGCAAAAACGAGTTCAGAAAAGAATGGAAGAAAAATACGAAGATTATTTGCGGGATATTAAACTGCAAATAATCAAGGAGCAAAACAGCAGTCCTGAAAATGCACAGACCCTAAAGAAATTGGGGCAGCTTGAAAAAATGGAAAGAGTAGGACTTAACCGACCTGCCCTTGAAGTTTTAAGGCCTCTAACGCTGGATGAAGTTGTTGGACAGAATAGAGCCATAAAATCTTTAATAGCTAACCTAAACACTCCATACCCTCAGCATATACTTTTATATGGCCCGCCTGGAGTAGGGAAAACGACATGTGCCCGTTTGGCATTAGAAATAGCCAAAAAAAGGGAGGAGAGTATTTTTTCACCGGACGCTCCTTTTATTGAAGTAGACGGGACGACTTTGCGCTGGGA